>CALMFG010000056.1 GCA_937863465.1 uncultured Clostridia bacterium | reverse complement strand
TCATCCATATATTTCTTTTTTGTGGTATAATCAGTGTATATTTTATTTGAAATGAAAGGAGAATCAGAATTATGTCAGTTGTTAAAGTGATTGAGCTTTTGGCGGAGTCTCCGGACGGCTGGGAAGCCGCCACCAAGGACGCCGTTAAAGAAGCGGCAAAAACCATTAAGAATATCAAGGCCGTGTATGTGGAAAACATGCAGGCTGTGGTGGAAGGCGACAAGATCGTCACCTATCGCGTCAATGTGAAAGTATCGTTTGTTGTCGAATAATCCTGTAAAACGAAGCGCCCACCGAAAACCCGGTGAGCGCTTTTTTTCATTTCCAGATCTGCATAAAGTGATTTCCCAGCCGCGGGGTTATCATCCTTTGATGATTCTTTGCATATCCGTCCGCAGCATGGTCTGTATGGCTTTTGCTTGATAATTCCTCTCCCCGCATGCCCATGCTTTATCCGCGTATTCGGTCAGAATGCCGGGCGTCTCCACCATTTCCTTCAGCTTTTCGGGTATCTCGCGGCGGCTGACCGCCACAATCGCGGCGTCGTTCTCGGCAAGATGCCGGATGGACGCCACCTCCTCCGGCCCCGCCGCCAGTATACATTTGGCCATGTGCGCATAATCCACAATTTTGGTCGAAAACGAGCAATAGGTTTTTAAGCGTTCCTTAAGTTCAAACGACTCCACATGCACCAGCACATCCGCCCCGCTCTGCAGCTCCTTCACGCGCGCCGCCGAAACGGCGCCATGCACGGCCGCACTGCCCGGCACATTCAGCGCCGCGGCCATCCTTCGGCTGACCGGCGTTAAGGTATAGATATCCAGCACGGCTTTCTGCCCGCCTGCGTTCATCTCTTTTAGCGATTTAGCGATTTCCCCCAGCACCTTCCACCGGCCGCTGCCGATGTTGCCCGTAAAGAGCAGGCGAAGCGGCCCGTCTTCTCGCGGTGAACTTTTAGGCTTCCGGGTAAAATCCGCGCCCTTGGTCAGTACTTTAGTTTCCTTGCCAAAGATACGTTCATACACGCGCTTCTGGACATCCGAGATGACGTACAGCAGCGCGCACCGGCCAATCATGTCCTTGACCTGAGGACGGATGATGAAGCGGTTGATCCAGTACAGCGGCGACAGCGAAAATTGTCTTAAGGTATAGTTATCGTCCGAAATATAGATGATCAGTTTTTTCTGCGCGCGCTTCACGATATACCGCGCTACGCGATTGGTATAGTTAGAATAGTACAGCGGAAAGAACAGGATGTCCGCGTCGAAGTTGTCGATGAATGCGTTAAGCTCACGGCTCTGCCAGCGTGAGACCAGCCAAAGCAAATCCCGCGCCCAATAGAGAATCTGCCAGCGCAGCCGGCGCGCGCGGTTGTAGACCTTGGGCTCACGGTTCAGGTCGTCCGGGCTGTCCACCGTATCAATTTCCCAGCCGGTCGGCACGCGTTTATCCAGCCAGTTTTTAATCAGGGCTTTTTCTGAGATATAGAAATGGCGTTTGCAGATATCGTTCTGCGGCAGTCCGGCACGGCAGTAGATGTTGGCAAACTCCAAATCATCCATCCCGCCGAAGATGCCGGTATAGGAACTGCCGAAGCTGTTGTCGTTGCGCCAGGGCGTTTGAGAGAATATCAGCACTTTCATAAAAAGCTCACCTCTTATCCGCCGTGTAGTACACACGCAGTATGGCAAACATCGCGCGGAAACCCAACAATTTTTTTGCCGCCGCAATCATCCTGACCCGACGGTTTTTGCCGAACCTCAGCACCCACGACTGGCTGACCAGCGTACTAAAAACACATTTCAACTCTTCCTTGCCCAGCTTATAGGCATTGGCCAGCGACGTGATGTACTGATAAGCGGTATATCCCATATATATCGGATAGAATTCGTCCGTCTCAATAGCCTTGCCGTGGTCGATACATTTGCCAATGATGCGCTGAAGCTGAACAATGTTGCTTTTGGTCATGGTTTTCGTGATTGACCCTGCGCGCTGGCGGTAGATATAGAAATTCTGCGGATAGTAATCGATACTGCCTACAGCCAAAATCAATTTAGCCGTCCATTCGATATCCTCGGATGTGGCGCCGAATTCATAGTACAGCTTGTTTTTGAGGAATTTGGCTTTTGTGATGCGCGAGCAGGCGCTGGCGACATGAATGTTCTGGGTGGTCAGGTAATCAAACGCTTCGGTTTTGGTTTTCCCCAGGACGGCGCTTCGCAAACCGATCGGCGTTACCGGCCGGATGGCTCCCGTGGCTTCAAACAGCTTGGAATAGCCAAACACCAGCATATCCGCGCCGCTCTCGGCAAGACACGCCATGCATCCCGCCAACGCATCCTGTCCGTCCCAGTAATCATCGCTGTCGATAAAGACCATATAATCGCCGGTCGCGATGTCGATTCCGCGATTCCTTGCAGCGGAGAGGCCGCCGTTTTTCTCGTGGATTACCTTAACCCGTTTATCTGCCTCTGCCCAGCGATCGCATTGTTCGCCGCTGCCGTCAGTGGAACCGTCGTCCGAAAGGATGACCTCCATGTTTGAATAGGTCTGCTTAAGCACGCTGTCGACGCATTGATCGAGATATGCTTTGACGTTATATACCGGTATGATGACGCTGACTAACTTCTCCATCCGTCTCCTTTTTTTTGAAACCTGCTCTTAATTCTTAAAAGTTACGCTGGTACCAGCTTTGGAAAACAAACAACAGCCAAAGCTCACTGAATCGGTTGCGTTTTTCGGTCACGTGTTCGCCGATCATGCTCTGGATATAGTCATACTCAAACAAGCCTTGCTCGGCGACAAAGTCGCGGTCGGTCAGCGCGTCCAACTGGCCTTTCAGCGGCCCGGCCAGCCATTTGCCGATGGGCACTGAAAAACCGTGCTTCTTTCCGGCCAGCACGTTTGGCGCTACCAAATCCTTAAACGTGTCTTTTAGAATAATCTTGGTATCGGTCTTCTTAATCTTATATTCGGAAGGAATCCGCGCCGCCAGTTCGACAATGGCCTTCGAGACAAAAGGCGTACGCGTTTCCAGCGAGTTTAACATGCTCATGCGGTCCACCTTGTGGAACATATCGCCCTCCAGCACCAGCTTAAAGTCGGTGTACTGGGCGCGGGAGATTTCGTCCGCTGCGTCTTTAAACGTATCATAGTAATCCTGTATAAAGTTCAGTGCGTTCTGCGATTGGATTTTCCCGCTCAGCAGAGCGGCAACTTCGTTGTCCTTAAATCCGAGACAGATGAGATTTTTTCGCTGTTCAAATGTGGTCTTATGCACATTATCCAGCACTTTGCGCATCTTTCTGGAGAGCGCGGTCTTGTCGGGCAGCGCATAGACAACTTTTTTTAAGACGCCGTCAGTGATGAACGCGGGCATTTTTTTCAGCATATCCGAGTAATGCCCGATTAAGTACTTCTGATATCCGGCAAAGAGCTCGTCCCCGCCGTCGCCCGTGATGACGGTTTTAACGGTTCCCGCGGCAAACTTGGAGACCATATAGGTCGGAATCGCCGAAGAATCGGCAAAGGGCTCGTCCAGTCGGTGGATGATGGTGTCCAGCGCATCCAGCGCGTCGCTGTAATCCAGCAGCATGGTATGATGGTGCGTTCCGTTCAGCTCGGCGGTCTCTTTCGCAAGTCCGCTCTCGTCAAACTGCTTTTCCTTATATCCAATGGTGAAGGTTTCAACCGGCATTCTGGAGATTTTGGACATGATGCCCACCATGATGGACGAATCGATGCCGCCGCTTAAAAACGCGCCGACGGGCACATCCGCCACCATACATCCTTCCACCGCCTGAAACATCTGCTCCCTTAGCGCGCGCCTACACGCCTCGTAATCGCCAATCAGCGCGTCTCGGTCATAGGTCAGCTGCCAGTAGGGTTCAATCGAGAAATTGCCCTGTCCGTCCACTTCCATCACGGACGCCGCTGGAAGCTTATAAACGTTTTGGTAGATGGTGAGCGGCGCCGGAATATATGTCAGCTGAAGATACTGGTTGAGCGCAGTTTGGTCAATCGCTTTCGGGATATCCGTGCCGCTGAAAAGACCCGCCAGTTCCGAGCTGAACACAAAGCGCGTG
This sequence comes from uncultured Clostridia bacterium, assembly GCA_937863465.1. Taxonomy (GTDB): domain Bacteria; phylum Bacillota; class Clostridia; order Christensenellales; family CALMFG01; genus CALMFG01. The sequence continues at coordinate 10,804 of CALMFG010000056.1, read as the reverse complement.
TCATCCATATAGTAGTGCAACGGTTTTTCGCCCGCGCGGTCGCGCACCAAAACCAGCTTTTTTTCCCTGATGTGGTAGATGGCCGCGGCGAACATGCCGTTCAGCCGATTAAACGCCTGCTTGCCGTACTCTTCATACAAATGAAGTACGACTTCGGTATCGGAATGCGTATAAAACGTGTGCCCTTTGCTTTCCATTTCGAATTTCAGGGCCTTGTAGTTATAGATTTCGCCGTTAAAGACAATCAGCAAGGATTTGTCTTCGTTGAATATCGGCTGTCTGCCGTCAAAAAGCCCGATGATGGAGAGGCGGCGCATCGAAATCGCCGCATCGGCGTCTGCATAGACGCCAAACTCATCCGGCCCGCGGTGGAATATGGCCTCGTTCATCGATGCCGCAATCTGTTCCATCTCGGAAGTCGTTTTGTTTCGTTTAAATTGTAAATATCCGTTGATTCCGCACATCGGGTTTTTTAGCCTTTCAACCAAAAGCGATAGAAATTATCCTATCGCCGTGTGTTTAAAAAAAGATAAACGCTTCAAATTCTTTTAGAGGTTTTGCTTGTACCATTCAATCGCCAGCGCGAGGCCGGATTTAAAATCATAATCCGGCGAATAGCCCAGCCATTTTTTGGCCAGAGAGATATCCGCATTGCTGTGCTTGATGTCTCCTGCCCGGTCGGGACCAAAGTTGGGCTTAATGTCCTTGCCCAGCGCCGCACATAACGCGTCATAGATTTCAATCAGCGTTTCGCGTCCGCCGTAAGCGATGTTATATACCTTGCCTGCGGCTTCTTCGCTCGCCGCGCAGGCTTTCAGGTTGGCTTCCACCACATTATCGATGTAGGTGAAATCGCGGCTCTGGAGTCCGTCGCCATTGATGGTCGGCGTTTCATCGTGCATCAGCATCTTGATGAATCGCGGAATAGCCGCCGCGTAGGCACCTTCGGGGTCTTGTCTTTTTCCGAATACGTTGAAGTACCTTAGGCCGTAGGTGTTGAGGCCGTACACCCGATGATAGACCTTGCCGTACGCTTCGTTGACCATCTTGGTCACCGCGTAGGGCGACAGCAGGTTACCCTCACGCCCTTCGACTTTCGGCAGGGTGGCTTCGTCGCCGTACACCGAGGAACTGGACGCATAGATGAATTTCTTCACGCCGTTCTGCCGCGCCGCTTCCAGCATATCCACAATGCCCTTGATGTTGATATCCTGATAAAGGAGCGGCATCTCGATACTGCGGGGTACACTGCCCCACGCCGCCTGATGCAGAACAAAATCCACGCCCTTGCAGACGTCCATGCAGGTATCAAAATCCCGTGTGTCGCCTTCGATGAATTCAAAATGGCTGTTTCCTTTAAAAAGCGCGATATTCTCACGTTTGCCAGTGGAGAAGTTATCCAGCGCCCGCACTTGATAGCCCTTGTTCAGAAGAACTTCGACCAGGTTGGAGCCGATAAATCCGGCCGCGCCGGTGACCAGAAACTGTGTGTCTTTGTCAAAAACGATTTCACTGTAACCCATAATTCCCTCCAAAAATCTATTGTTTAATCAGGATGCCGAGCATATCCTGATTGACTTTGTTCACATCAAACTTATCCTGACAGAACCGATAAGCCGCTTCGCCCATGACTTCAATTTGCGCCGTATGCTCGATAAACCATATCATCTTTTCGGCCAGCGCCCCAGCATCCTCTTTGGGCACCAGAAATCCGGTTTCGCCGTCCTCTACCGTTCCACGGCACCCCGGAACATCGGTGGTGATGATCGGCCGCTTCATGGCCATGGCTTCCAGAACCGTGCGCGGCGTACCCTCGCGGTAGGACGGCAGAACGAAGACACTGCTCTTTCGGTAGAACGCGCGCACATCCTCGGTCTCGCCGTGGTATTCGATGATTCCCGCGTCGATGTATCGCTGGATATCCTCTTTTTTGATGGAATCCTGTATCTCCTCAAACGCGCCCAACAGCATAAAAACCGCTTTGGGGTGCGACCGTTTGACCATCTCGGCCGCCTTTAAGTACTCCAGGACCCCTTTGGATTTCATGATGCGCGCCAACATAAAAAAAGTCGGGGTTTCAGGCAGCGGCGCCGGCGTAAAATGCTGCATATTCACGCCTGACCCGTTGACCACACGCGTCTTTTTTTCCTTTAACAGGCGATGCCCGATAAACTCTGCTTTATCGTCCGCGTTTTGAAAGATGACGGTGTCCGCCGCCGCAAATCCGGCTCGGTACAAGATAACCGCCGCCATGCGGAGCACTTTGGCTTTGAGCGTGCTGGCGGAAAAAAGATATCCCGCGCCGGTAACCATGGAGACGATATGCTTCACACCGGCGGCCTTGGCGGCCAGCGCGCCGTAGATGTTCGGCTTAATGGTATAGCCGAAGGTGACATCCGGCTTCTCCTGCTTAATCAGCCGCTTCATTTTTTGATAGTACCGGATATCTTCAACCGGATTCAGCCCGTTTTTATTCAGCGGGATTTCGACAAACGAGGCGCCCAGCGCCGTAATCTTATCCTGATCCGTTTGGTCGGGTCCGGTGACGATGACCGTATATCCGGCTTTTTTCAGTTCCCTGATTAATTCCCCGCGAAAGTTATACACCGTTCGGTTCTTTGGGGATATTATGATTATTTTCATTCGTTCTCCAAAAATGTGATCATGCCAAATTATATCACCAAACCCACACTTTTTCTAGGTCAGTTTCGACATCCCCTCTTCAATAGGCCATCTTCGCCATTCCGAATTGGATGTTCCAATATCCTTCGGCGGTTAACTTTTTTCATCATCCTGTTTTTATCATTAGGTCTAGTTTATGGAATCCCTATGTGATAAACTCTTGGTAACACACGGAGGTATAAAAGATGCTTACAAAACGACAGATTGTATTCTACGAAATCCTGGTGGGCGCCATGTTTTTATTCGGCGTCATCATGTTCTTCCTCATGGCGCATTTCATGCCTTCCGACGACGCGCCTGAAGCGATCGTTGCGCTGCTCGGCGGATATATGCTTGCCGGTTTGGCAAACGGCGGCATTCTTTTCGGTCGCTTTTTAAAGAAAAGCCATTCGACAGCGCTCAATATCATCAGCGCCGTTCTGTTTCTCATCACATTTGAGATTGTGAGTCTAATCGGCCTTTTAACCTTCATCCCCAGCGCCATTTACCACACCGTTCTTCTGTTTAAAGCCAGGAAGATGGATGATCTCGATGTGCCGCTGCCCGTCAGCAAGAAATCCAAATCGTGGTTGATCGTTCTGGCGGTTTCTTCGGTCATACTGCTTTCACTGGGGTTGGCGCTGCTTTCGGCGCACTTCGAAACAAAGCTGGATAATACAATCGCCGAGCGTACCGGGTATTCCAAAAACAGCGTGGATTTTCTGATTGCAAAAAACTATTTCTATGATAAGAACGACCCGAATTGCTTTGATGATATGGAGTATCATTATATCATTCACGGCAACCGTGTTTTTACCCTGATTAAATCCGATGAGGAATACGATTCTCCGATTTTCTTTGTCAACCGGGACAACACCTTCACAGAGGACTCCAGCTATTATCGGTCGGCCACTTCTTCCAATCAATTTTTGCAGCCCGCGCTGGACGCGCTTTTCACCTCGGTTTTTGTCGGCTCAACCGCCGACTCATATACCTATAAGTTTACCATTGACGCGCGAACCGATGCCGAGCACCTCAAAGCCCATGAGATTTCTGCGGAACAGGCCGGCGGCAATTCACTCGGCGATACCCAGTACAGCGACGCTTACGCCCAAGCCGTTTTGGCGATGTATGATTCGCTTTACGCCAAGCCCAAATTTCTTAAGCTCTATGACAGCTTCAACCAGACCATCCCGACACTGATTTCGAATGATGGTCACTATGCCGTCTATGGCGATGTGGTTGTGAAGAATGATAACGCCTACAAGCTGACGGCCGACTATCAAGGTGAGACCTTCACTGTTTTTTACTTCGATGAGATAGATAATTGGCTGTTGACCAAATCGGTCTATCATTAATCGTCTGCATTCAAAAACCGGCGAAAATCTTCGCCGGTTTTTTTGTTGTTTCAATAAGTTATCTGTTCCAGATCTGCCCGTCTACTCCATCGTCTGGTTCTCAGCGTAGATGCTGTCCAGCAGTGCCTGGTTCTCCGCTGTCAGCGGAACATAGAATTCATAGTTCTGGCTGTCGTCTGTGTATTCACCATAGAATCCAAGTTGGACATACACATACGGGCTGTTGATTGAAACATTCGAAAGGCTTGCGTTTTTAAGCATCTGCACCACGGTGTGTTCCTGCTCTTCGGACATTTCATCATACATTCCAACGCGTTCCTCTTCCGTAACGTTTGAATAGTAGTACATCACCGTCGAAACGTTTGAATCGCCATACCATGTGAGTGATAGATTGCATACGCTGCCATCGGGAACGTTCATCGCCTTTTCCAGCGCCGCAGGCAGTTTCTTCGCTGTTGCATCATTGACCGCCTTCATGTAGAAGTTCGCAGTTTTTGGCGTGTTGTTTGCAACCGTAATATACTGCATATAGGCTTTATCGCCTTTTGCACCATGCAGAACCAGGTTTAGCACATTCCGATTGTTGGAGTAGTCACTGTATCGGTTGTAACCGGCAATGGCGGCATAGGTGTTTTGCAGATTCAGGTTCAGCTTCTCCTGGTCGGACAGGCTGTTAAACTCAGTTTTATACATATCCCATACCGACTGGTAGAGATCCTTCACTGAGTCATCATAGTAATAGAGTTCCCCCACTTCAGCCAATGCTGTATAAGCGTTGTAGTAATCCGTGTTGCTCAGCATCGCATCCCGCAGATTATCAATATCCTTGGCATACACAGTGACGCTGCGGTAAAAGCTCCGTCCGCTTTTCAGCTTAAACTCACACAGTACATTCGCTGTTTCCATATAGTTGTTATCATATATGTCGTTTCTGTTCTTCACCCAATTTTCATTGTTTTCCTTTAGGGTGTTATAGAATATATCGACAACCTGATCATCACTGAACTGCACCTGACTGGCCAGCATGGTGTTGAAATCGGTCACGGTGTTGTAGGTGTATGTCCAGTTACCCTCTTCGCTGACCGTGACATATGCAATGTCGTCCCTGTCCGGCAGAGCGGTGCCCATCTCTTGGGCAATGAGGTTGGCTCCGAGCACAGTCCCGCCGGCAACGACGATGACCGTGGCAAACATCGGCAATGCTTTTAACACCGTCTTCCATTTGATGCACAGTGCGTAGGAAACGACGATATAGATGACCAGCGCGATAGCCAGTATGATGAGCAGCGTCATGACCGAAGAGTAACCCATGCCGTCCAGTTCGGTACCGTGGAAACCTTTGATGCCATACAGCAGAACCGGCAGACTGGCCAGTGCGCCGTATACGCACGCCATCGTCGGGCTTGTGGCCCCGTTACCCGCCAGCTCGGATTTTCTTTTCTTCATCAGCCAGATGGCCAGCGTCACATACACCGCACCTAAAATCGCTGAATAAATGATAGTTCCCGGATTAATCAGTGTCTCAGACAGGCCATAGTATTGCCATAGTCTGGTTACATCCAGCAGTGAACCGGTGACAATGTTGTAAACCGGATTTAACAGGATGCCCGTGTGACCCAGCAAAACACGCTGGTAGGTCATGCTGATAACCGACTGTCCCATGATGAACAGCAGCATTCTCGGCAAAAACAGGATGAGGCCCGCAACCAGTCCGTTGGCAACCAGCGTTCCCGTCACGCTCATGGCCAGCATCACCGCGCCGGCAACCAGAAGCGAACCCGCGGTGTAACCGCAGAGCAGCAGCGGGAAGAAAGACGCGTCGTAGGATGTCCCGCCAGCCGAAAGAACCAGTACCGCGGTCAGCAATGTCATCACGATAATCCCAACCTGATAGGTCATCACCGCCAGAAAACGGGAGAAAATATTCTGTGCGCCGGTATAGGGCAGTGACTGATAGAAGTCGCTGGCGTTGCGTTTGTTTAGGTAGCTGAACGCCATATAGGTCAGAATCGCCGCACCGGCCGTCATAAAGATCGGCAGACCCGGCGCCATGGAAAACGCGGTCGGTTGTCCGCGGAAAAACGACCCGAAGCTGTAATAGTAGTAGTTGTAATCGTTGGCCGTCCGCATTCTGCCGTTCAGATACAGAATGGTGGAGACAATCAGCAGTACGCCCATAATCACCGCCGGAATCAGCAGTTTCTTTAAGGTCGCCTTGTATAATTTAAACGTGTTTTTCATCTTCATCATCCTCCAAATCCGCGACATCTTCAAAGGCATATCCACGCTCTCTTAGCTCGTAGGTGAAAATCTCCTCTAAAGACAGCGGAACAATTTCCAGCAGCAGCGGTTTTTTGGCCCGTAAGGTATCGGAAATCGCTTCTTTCTCGCCTTTGACGATGAGGTTGGCGACCGATCCGTTCTTGGTGTACTTCATTACATCGATGCCCGCAAAACGCTTGATGTCGTATTCGTCTTCAAACGCAACCTGCACTTTGATAAGGCTGGTCTTTAAGTCCTCCACATCCTTCTGGTAGATAATTCTGCCCTGATGCAGCATGGCGAGGTTATCGCAGGTGTCGTCCAACTCCCGCAGGGAGTGGGAAGTGATAATCACGGTGGCGCTTCTGTCCATCACCGCTTCGTAGATGCGTTTTTTGACCACACCGCGCATCACGGGATCCAGTCCGTCCAGTGTCTCGTCCAATATGGTGTATTTGCAGTTGCATGCCAGCGCCAGAATAATCATCGCCTGTCTTTGCATTCCCTTTGAAAAGCTGTTGAGCGGTGCACTCGGGTTCAGTCCGAAGCGTTTGACCATCTCGTCAAAGTCTTCAAATGAAAAGTTCGGATAATGCGTCGCGTATGTTTTGGCCATGCTGGTCAGCGTGGCTCCGGCGGTGTAGAAAACCGTATCGGACAGAAAAACGCATTTTTCCTTGGCTTTTGGATTATCAAAAACAGATTCGCCGTCCACCACCGCTTCTCCGTTGTCCGGCTGGTATACGCCGGCAATCAGCCGCATCAGTGTGGATTTTCCGGCGCCGTTGGAACCGACAATGCCGAAGATGCCGCTTTCGCTGATTTTCATATTAAGACTGTTGAGCGCATAGGTTTGACCAAAGCGCTTGGTTAGATTCTTAATTTCAATCATGTGTCAATCCTTTCTTCTTTCTCGTTAGTTTTGCATCACTTTTTCAAACGTGCTGCGAACGATGCCCAGAATCTCTTCCAGACCGACATCCATCTGCGCCAGTTTGGTGATGCTTTCCTGAAGTTTTTTAATGCTCTTATCCTTGTCTTTCTTGATGATCTCGCGTGCATTGCTTGCCACAAATCTTCCTTTGCCCGCTTCCGAATAGCAGATTCCCCGCGCCTCAAGTTCGGTATAGGCTTTTTGCAGGGTATTGGGGTTGATTGAAAGATCGACCGAGAGTTTTCGGACAGACGGCAGCATCTCATCCGGCTTTAAAACATGTCTGACGATGAGTGTTTCAAATTGCTTGATGATCTGTTCATAGATCGGTACATTAGATTGCTTATCGATGAGTAACAATGAAATCCTCCTCTCTTTCGCGGTGCTCAGTTAAAATCCCCTTGTGTACTGTGTTACGTAGTACACTATACTCTTTATTCTCGTTTTGTCAACAGTTTATTTGTGAATATTCTGCGTGGCACGCAAACGAAAAAAGCCCTGCCGCATTGCCGCGGAAGGGCTGATTCTCCATGAATTTTGATTGGGCTGTCAGGGCTTGCTGACGGCTTTTTTGCTTTGCTGGCCAAAGAAGTACAGGCTCATGGGCCAGAACAGGATGGCAAACGCCGGATACACCGCCCAGATATGATGGGGAGATGTGATGATGTTGACCACGGTGAAAAACACGATGGTGATGACTGCCCCCCAGATTGACAGCGCAAAGAAACGTCTTCGGGCGCCAAAGTAGCCGCCGATAACGGCCCACGCCGCCGGATACAGCAGATATATGCTCCAGAAGTACGTCGGGCAGTACAGCCAGTTGATGACCCCGTAGTAGAGCGAAAAGACCACCGCACTGACCAGCAGAAAAGCCAGCGTGCACGCGTTTTCTTTCAGTGCCATTGTGACCGGCCACCAGACCGCAGGCAGGATCATATAAAGATACCACGGATGCACGCCCGGCGTCAGTACCAGATAGACGGCGACATGGTAGGCGATGACAGCCGCCGCGCCGATGACGGCAAAGACCAGCGTCTTGGCTTTTTCGCCCAGGCACTGGCAAAGCGGCCACCACGCAAAGTAGAATATCGTCCAGACAAACCAAATCACATGCGGCGAATACAGCAGGTTAATTGCCGCCAGCAGGCCGACCGTGAGCGCGCTCATCAGCACCGAAAAGAACTTGATGGTTCTTTTATTGGCAAAAAACATAGCCAGCGGCCACCACAGCACGGCATAGGCCGGATAGAAAAACCAGAGCGTGTTCGGCGAAGCCTGCCAGTTGATGACGGCAAAGAAGCCGATGATGTAAGCCGCCCCGATGACCGAGAACAGCTTCCACTGGTTTCTGCCCGCAAAGAAGACGGCCAGCGGCCACCACAGCACGGCGAACACCGGAAATATGAACCACCAGAAATGCGGCGAGGTCGTCAGGTTAAGCCAGACAAAAAACGCGGAAGTCATGAGACTGCCCGGCACAGCAAACAGTCGATACCTTTTAGCGCGACAGGTGATCTGCGCCAGCGGCCACCAGGCTACCGCAAAGATGGGGAACACCGCCCAGGGAAACCCCGGAGAAGTGATGTGATTGGCCAGCGCTAAGAACCCCGCAATCAGCAGACTGCCAAATATGGCCATGATGTTCTTCCCTTTGTTTTGGCTGGCGATGATGCTGAGGGGCCACCAGAGTACGGCGAACGTCGGATAGATGAACCATGGGTGCGACCATGATGTTATGTAATTCACCGCAAAGAAAAAACCGATAATCAACGCGGCCGCCGCGATGGCAAAAACATAAGTTTTTTTCTTCATGGCCACCCTCAATTCTTGTGGTTCAGCCAGGAGAACACCGAAGTCAGCGGCCACCACAACACCGCAAAAGTGGGATACACAAACCAGATACGATGCGGTGAATAGTAGAAATTCATGAACAGAAACAGGCCGATGATGAGTGCGCTTGCCCATATCGAAAACCACATACGGTTGGTGTAATTGACCGTTTTCTTTTGCCGTGGTCTTCTGTCCGAGGAACCCATGCTGTTTTTAATCTCGCTGACATCGCCGAGATCCACCAGCGCCTTATTGACGGCGTCCTCTTCGGACTTGCCCTGTTCCATCAAATCCGCCACTTTTTCTTCCAGGTTCATCACGAGTTCCTGGACGATGCTGTCCTTCTCTGGGCTGTCCGGTATATCGGCAAACATGCCCGCCACATAATCATTAATTCTTTTCATCTTTGCCCTCCATTAATAAATCGATTATTCGTTTTGTCTCCTCCCATTCGCCGATTTTTTCATCATAGAATGCTCGGCCCTGTTCGGTAATCTTGTAGTACTTTCTCTTCCTGCCGTGCGTAATCTGTCCCGAGTATGAGACGATATACTCGTTTTTCTCCAGCCGCTGAAAAACCGCATAAAGCGTCGCTTCTTTAATCTCAAAGGTGTTTTTGGTACGCTCACCGATTTCCTTGGAAATCTCATAGCCGTATCGGTCCTTCTCGATTATCAGCCGTAGGATGATGGCATCCAGATGTCCGCGTATGATATCGCTGCTGATCATGCCCTGCCTCCTTTTCGTCAATTACTCTATCAGACATGGTTATAACTCTGTGTGATAGAGTAATCATAAGCTAAATTACTCTATCTGTCAATGTAATTTTTTGATGCGCATCCACAGTGAGCCGCGCTATGGATAATTTCATCGGCTCATGGTATATTGGTTAAAAATAGGGAGGAACGGAAGATGGGCTTCAAAGATAAAGTGGTGGTGGTCACGGGCGGTGCCGGCGGCATCGGGCGCGACATTGTTGAACGGTTTAGAAGCGAAGGCGCAGATGTCTGCATCATCGACACCGCCGATAATCTGTATTTCGTCGGAGATTTGGCGGACGAACGCGTCCTTAAAGCGTTTGCCGAGAAGGTGATTGCGGACTTCGGGCAGATCGATATTCTCATCAACAACGCCCCGCCGACGATGAAAGGGATTGCGGATTGCAGCTACGATGCGTTCAGCCGAGCGCTGGCCGTGGGTGTCACCGCACCGTTTTTTCTCGCCAAGCTGTTTACGCCCCATTTTGCCCAAGGCGCGGCTATTGTCAATATCTCCTCCACACGCGCCCGCATGAGCCAGCCGAACACCGAAAGCTACAGCGCGGCCAAGGGCGGTTTGGACGCCCTCACGCATGCGCTGTCCATCTCTTTGGCCGGAAAGGTACGCGTCAACGCCATATCCCCCGGCTGGATTGACACCACGGGGCAGACGTTTTCGGGTGCGGACGCGGCGCAGCATCCCGCGGGGCGGATCGGCTGCCCGGCGGATATCGCCGAGATGGTGCTGTTCCTCTGCTCGGAAAAAGCAGGGTTCATCACGGGCGAGAATATCTGCATCGACGGCGGCATGACGCGGCAGATGATCTATTCGGGCGATTTTGGATGGTCGTACCGGCCAAATGAGAAATAAAAAAACGACGGACTCGCCGTCGCTTTTGTTTGTTATCGATAGGTGATTTTGGCGCCAAACGGCACGAAGGCCAGCTGGGCAAACTTGATATGCTGTTTGCCGAACGGGATGCCGATGATGGTGATGTAGA
>CALMFG010000055.1 GCA_937863465.1 uncultured Clostridia bacterium | reverse complement strand
AGCGGCGTGGGACTGCTTCACCTGTTTGTTCCGCAGGGCAAGAAGGATATGTTCGCCGTCTCTTTTCCCGAAGCCATAATTCATTCGCAGGAAGATTTTCTATCCAATGAATATAAACTCACCGCGCTGGCCTGCGGCCCGGGGCTTTCCACATCGCCTTTGGGCGAAAAGCTGGTTTCGCGCGTGCTCACGGCCTATCCCGATTTACCCAGGATTCTGGATGCCGACGCTTTGAATATCATCGCTGAAAGCCCCCCACTTTTGATGGATATCAGCGATAATATGGTTCTTACCCCCCACCCGAAGGAATTCTCCAGACTGGGTGGTCTATCCTTGGATGCCGTTCTCAGCGACCCAATATTATCGGCATCTTCTCTGGCCGGAAAGCTGGGCTGTACGGTGCTTTTGAAGCTGGCCACATCGGTTGCGTCCTCGCCCTCGGGCTCAGTTCGGCTGATCGATGCCGGTTCGCCGGGCATGGCGCGCGGCGGCAGCGGCGACGTGCTGGCGGGCATCATCGGCGCTTTTCTGGCGCAAGGATATTCTCCGCTGGATGCGGCGGAATATGGCGCTTATATTGCGGGCGTTGCCGGCGAAATGGCGGCAAAAGAAAAGGGCGAATACAGTATGTCGCCCCTGGATACGATTGAAATGATTGCAAAAGCAATCTGTGAAAAATAGAGACCGCATTTACCAACGGTCTCTTTCTTACTTTTTCTATTTAATCAATTTACAGATGTCCTGCGAGAACTCCACCGGGTTATCCACCGAAAGCCCTTCCATCAGCACCGCCTGATTATAGAGGAGTTGGGTGTACAGCCCAAACTTCTCCTCATCCGATTCCTGCGCTTTCTTAATGGCCGCAAACACGGGATGTTCGGTATTCACTTCCAAAACGCGTTCGGCTTTTACGTCCTGCGTGTTCGGCATGCCTGCCAGTACCTTCTCCATCTCAATGGAAAGTCCCCCTTCGGTAGAGAGGCATACCGCCGTGTTCTTTAAGCGGCCGGACGCCTTCACCTTGGCCACCTTATCGCCCAAAACGGCCTTCATGGCGTCGAAAAGCTTCTGGTCTTCCGCTTTCTCCTCAGCGGGTTTTTCGTCGCTCTTTTCGTCAATTCCGAGGTCTCCGCTGGAGACATTGCGGAATTCCTTGCCCGCATATTCACCCATCACCCCGACGGCAAATTCATCCACGTCCTCGGTGAAGTATAGAATCTCATACCCCGCATCGGCCACGCGTTCGGTCTGGGGCAGTAGCTTAATCTTGTCTGTGCTCTCACCAGAGGCGTAGTAGATATACTTCTGGTCATCCTTCATGCGCGAAATATATTCGGATAGCGAAACCAGTTTATTTTCGGTGGAGGAGAAGAACAGCAGCAGGTGCTCTAAATCCTCTTGATTCATGCCGTAGCCGTCATATACGCCGTATTTCATCTGGCGTCCGAACGTCTTGAAAAATTCCTCGTACTTTTCGCGGTCTTCGTCCATCATCTTTTGCAGTTCGGACTTAATTTTGCCCTTGATGTTCTTGGCGATGACCTTGAGCTGGCGGTCGTGCTGTAGAAGCTCGCGCGAGATGTTCAGCGACAAATCCTCGCTATCCACCATGCCCTGCACAAACGCAAAGTAATCAGGGAGAAGGTCGCCGCATTTTTTCATAATCAGCACGCCGTTGGCGTACAGTTCCAGC
>CALMFG010000054.1 GCA_937863465.1 uncultured Clostridia bacterium | reverse complement strand
TCCATGCAGTCCATCTCGTTCGGCCGTTCCGAGCGCATTTTTGAAAGCCCCGCCGCACGGGAAGCACTAACCGATTATACCAAAAAGGCGATTGACTTTGCCGCCGTTCTGCATTGCCCCAATCTGGTGTTCGGGTCGCCCAAGAACCGCAGTATTGCCGACGAAACCCAGCGGGAAGCGGGACTGACCATGCTGGCCGAAATCGCCGATTATGCAGACAGCAAAAGCACCGTGTTTGCCGTCGAACCCAACCCCGTCATCTACAACACCAACTTCATCAATCGAACCGAGGAAGCCTTCGCGCTGGCGCGGGAGATTGGAAAAAAGGGCCTTGCGGTGAATGTGGATATCGGAACGGTCATTGAAAACGGTGAAGACATCGGCATCCTTGAGGACAATTTTGAACTGATTCATCATATCCATATATCCGAGCCCTTTCTGGCGGTACCGCAAAAGAGGAAACTGCATCGGGAACTGGCGGCGATGCTGACCGCCAACGGCTACACCCGATTTGTGTCCATCGAGATGAAAAACCCCGGCGGTATTGAGACCGTCAAACAGACTATGGAATATATCAGCGAGGTGTTTAAATAAGATGCTGCATCCGGCCAAAAAAGGCGTGCCGCGGTTTGAAGTACACGCCTTCAGCGAGAAAAAAAGCGACTTCTGTCTGCTGATTCCCATCATCAACGAGGGGGAGCGCATCCATGCCGAGTTATCTCGGGCGAAAGCCGCAGGGATTGATTCGGTTTGCGATATCATCATCTGTGACGGAGATTCCAAAGACGGGAGCACCGATGCCGACGCGCTGAAGGCTTTGGGCGTCAACACCCTGCTGGTCAAAAAGGACACGGGAAAGCAGGGCGCACAGCTGCGCATGGGCATCTGGTTTGCGTTTGAACGCGGCTACACCGGCATCCTCACCATCGACGGCAACAACAAGGATAGCATTGAGAGCGTCCCGCTGTTCATCGACAAACTGAAGGCGGGTTATGACCTGGTGCAGGGCTCGCGCTACATCGCGGGCGGCAAGGCCGTCAACACACCGCTCATCCGGCATCTGGCTGTACGGATTATCCACGCACCGGTCATCTCGCATATCGCGGGCTTTCGATTCACCGATACGACCAACGCGTTTCGCGGGTACTCCAAAGCATACCTATCGCATCCCGACGTCCAGCCTCTGCGGGATATCTTTGTCTCGTATGAACTTCTGGCCTACCTTTCGGTGCGGGCCAGTCAGCTTGGCCTTAAAGTCTGCGAAGTGCCGGTGACGCGGGCCTACCCCCAAAAGGGCAAAACACCTACCAAAATCAGCCCAGTTAAAGGGAATGCCAAGCTCTTGGGCATTCTTTGGGATTTACGGCGCGGACGGTTTAATCCATAAAGTTTCATTGAAGTATCGATTGGCTTGTGGTAGAATGAGCGCGGGTTTTTATATGGGATGGCAACACTTTTTAGGAGTTTAACACATATGATTTTAAAGAAAACACGACTGTTTATCCTCATTGCACTGCTGGTGATTATGCTGGCGGCGTGTGCCTCGGGTTCGGGGATGACCGAATCGGATTTGGTATTCCACGTCAATGGCGGTGAGTTTGCATTGAATTCGGACGCGTCCGCGCTGATTGCGGCGCTGGGCGATGATTACGCCTACTCGGAAGCGGTTTCCTGCCACTATGTGGGCATGGACAAAACCTTTGCCTATGACGGCATTCAGGTGTTCACCTATCCGGTAGACGGTGTCGACCACATCGACGAGATCTATATCACATCGAACCAGTATTCGACCGCCAAGGGCATCACGGTGGGTTCCACGCTGGCAGATATTCAAAAGGCGTACGGTAAGGACGCGGCGGATGTCGACGGCGACGGGCTTCTGGTACTGAATCTGGACGGACCCAGTATTGATACCGACCAGCCCTGCCTGTACTTTGTGATGGACGGCGATACGGTTCTGGAATTCAGCATTTACTCGGCGTCCAACCGTCAATAAAGAAATTTAATTCAACGGGTATACTATGGTATTTTCATCCACCACGTTTCTGTTTATTTTTCTGCCGATTGTATTTTTACTCTATATTCCGCTGGGCCCGCGCCTGCGGAATATTTTGTTGCTGTTTGCGTCGCTGATTTTTTACGCCTGGGGCGAGCCTCTGTTTGTCTTTGTCATGCTGGCGTCCATCCTGCTGAACTTCGGTTTTGCGCGGCTGATTGACGCTGGGAAGACCGACCGGGCCAGACGCGGATTTGTGGCAGCGGCGGTGATACTGAACCTGCTTTTACTCATCGTGTTTAAATACACCAACTTCATTGTGGACAACATAAACGCGGCGTTTAATCTCAACCTGCAGATTCAAAAGATTACGCTGCCCATTGGCATCTCGTTTTTCACGTTCCAGGCCATGAGCTATATCATCGACGTTTACCGTGAGAAAAATCGCTCAGAGAAGAGCATCATGAACGCCGCGCTGTATATCAGCTTCTTTCCGCAGCTGATTGCGGGCCCCATCGTGAAGTACCACGATATCGCCGAGCAGATTAAAGCGCGCGAGATGACCACCGACAAGGTTTTTTCCGGCTTACAGCGATTCATCATCGGCCTTTCCAAAAAACTTCTCATCGCCAACACGGTGGGAAAGGTGGCGGACACCATCTTTGCCTCGGCACCGTCCGCGCTTTCGGCGGGGCTGGCCTGGCTGGGCGCGGTGGCTTATGCGCTCCAAATCTACTTCGATTTTTCGGGATATTCGGATATGGCCATCGGCCTCGCTTTGCTTTTCGGCTTCGATCTGAAAGAGAATTTCAATTACCCCTACATCAGCCGGAGCATCCGGGAGTTCTGGCGCCGGTGGCACATCTCGCTCTCCACCTGGTTTAAAGAGTATCTCTACATCCCGCTGGGCGGAAACCGCAAGGGGAAAGTCCGCACGGGCATCACCCTGTTCATCGTCTTCCTCTGCACGGGCATCTGGCACGGCGCGGCATGGAATTTTTTGGTGTGGGGCCTTTTTAACGGGCTGTTCATTCTGCTCGAGAACTATCATGTGATTGAGACAGATAAATGGCCGAAAATCTTCTCGCACCTGTACGCTTCGCTGGTGTTTGTCATCGGGTTCACCATCTTTCGTGCCCCCGATTTGACCTATGCCGTTCAGTTTATCGGCAGTATGTTTTCCGGAACGGCCACTCAGGCTTCCCACGTCCTATTGGCCGATGTCGCCTCGCCGCTGATGTGGACGGTGCTGGTCGCGGCGGTTTTCGCGGCGCTTCCGATTGTGCCCAAGGTTAAAACGTTTTTGAGTGAGAAACATGCACCTTTACTGGAACGGACGGCGTTCGGTGTCACGCTGGCTCTGCTGGCGCTGTGCATCCTCAATATCTCGGCGGCCACGTTTAATCCGTTTATTTACTTTAGGTTCTAGGGGGCATAGATGAAAAAAACAACCAAAATCATTTATATCGTTGTCTTCTTTGCCGCCATACTGGCGCCTTTGTTGTTGACGCTGGGGGGCATCAAATCGCCCAACTATGAGAAACGTACCCTGGCCGAAGCGCCGGTGCTGGTCACCGAAGAAGGCATCAACAAGGCCTATACGCAGGATTTCGACGACTATTTTTCGGACAACTTCGCGCTGAGACCCTATTTTGTCACGGCCTACGCCAAGCTGGTCAGCGGCGTATTCGGGACGTCGGTTTCGCCCAAGGTGGTGATCGGGCAGAATGATTTCCTCTACTTCTCCGAAACTCTGCCCACCTATCAGGGGCAGGATCTGCTGACTGATGAAGAGCTTAAGCAGATTTGCGAAAAGCTGAAGCGCCATCAGGACGCGCTGGAAGCGCAAGGCAAGGCCTTTTTCTTCACTGTTGCGCCCGACAAGAATACCATCTACCCCGAGTATATGCCCAGCCGATATGTGCGCTACACGGGCGAAAGCAACATGACGCGCCTTCTTGCGAAGATGAATGAGTACGGCATCCATACCGTCGATATGACCGATGCGCTGATGCAGGCGAAACAGGTCGATCAGGTCTACCACAATTGGGATACACACTGGAACAACTTCGGCGCGGTGGTGGGCTACACCGAGATGATGAAAAAAACCGCCGAGCTGGTGGCGGGGGATACGTCGGTGGATTTCATCAATATGGATTACACCAAAGCCAACACACACACCGGCGACCTCTTTACCATGCTGTATCCGGCCAGCGGGAAGAAAGACGTGCAGATGGTCTACAGCTTTGAGAAAACCTACACGTCCGAGCGTCCCATCGTGAATCTGGAAGCACTGGAGATTGTCACAGAAAATGAAAACGCGGATACCCGCGCGCTGATTTTCCGCGATTCGTTCTTCAACGCGCTGATTCCATTTTTCTCAGAAAGCTTTTCGTATGTGCAGTATAACCGCGGGGTGCCGTATGATTTCGGCCTGGCCGAAAGTACGGATGCGGACGTTGTGATTTTGGAGATCGTTGAACGGAATATTCCGCTGCTTCTTGAAAACATCCAATAAAAAAAGCCCTTCGGGGCTTATTTTTTTGCGGAAAATCCATTCTTCAAAAATTCGAAGTACAGGTCCAGCACGGCTTCGATGGAGTCGGTGCTGATATGATCCCGCTCGGGGAACAGCAGGTCGTCGTAATGCGTCATCATATGGGTCAAGATATTCTTGACGAACCCTTTCGGGTACTTGGCGGCAAAATCGCCTTTTAAATAAGCCATATCGATCATATCGCCAAAACTGCTTTCCAGCATTCGGTTGTGCTTGTGGCGAACCGCTTCTTTCAGCGTGTCGTTTTCGTCCGAAAGCCGTAAGGAAAGACGGTAATGCTGGGGGAAGGCTTCCATAAAACCAATATTGATCATGGCCTGTTTTTTAATCGCGGTGAAGAAGTCGTCGTTAAAGTCAAAGCTGTTTTCGGCACCGTCCAGCGTCCGGATATAATCAGCCTTCTTTTCAATGCAAATGCCGACCAGATCCAGATAGAGATCCAGCTTATCCTGATAGTAATGATAAAAAGTGCCTTTGGAAACGTCCGCACTCTCCAGAATATGATTCAGCGAGGTATCCTCAAAGCTGTTTTCTGAAAAGGCTTTGAGTCCCTCCTGGAGTATGCTCTTTTTTTTCGCGTTCATTCGACCACCCAGAATGGTTATTTAATATAGTATAGTCCATCCGAAGCGAAAAAACCAGCGGTTTGGGAAGGCGGGCCGACAAAAAAACCGGGCGTGTAAGGCCCGGCGCTAGGGTTATTGATATGAAATATTATTTGCCGTAGAGGATGCCGAGATAGTCCGCGCAGGCGGTATCGATATCCAGAGACGAAGAATCGTACTCGGTTTCGCAGATGCCCAGCTTTTTCAGCATGAAATCATCGGCCTGCAATGTGCCCAGCACCTGATTGACGTATTCGGTCAAATCCGTTTTGTCCTGTGAGATGGCCACCGCGTGGCCCGACGCGTTTTTGTCCGAAAGCACAATGCCGCTGTAGGTCAGCTCGGGGTATTTATTGATATAGAAGCGCGCGCGGTACGGCTCCATGCAGACACCCGCAAAATAGCCGGTCAGCAGGTTATCAATCATCTGCACTTCGTCTTTTCTTTGCTGCAGTTTGGGATACCACAGCGCGTCTTTTACCAGCTGCACCTGCGGTGTATTGCGCAGGACGCCCACGTGCTTGTCTTTAAAAGTCCGAATCAGAGAATTGTCTTCGCCGCGATCGTCATAGTACAGACTGGCGTCTTCTGCCCGGATGATAATCGGATATTCGTCCATAAAATAGAGATCTGAAAAATTCGCTTCCTGTCTCGAACTGTCATCGGGCGAGATATTGGCGATGGCCAAATCATACAGGCCCATCTTAAGTCCCACATACATATCGCCGACCTTGACGTCCTTGATGACCAGGTTCACACCCAAATCCTCGGCAATCGCTTTGACCAGCTCATATTCCGGACCGTTGTACTGGAACACGCCGTCCACGCGCGTGACGTACAGATAGGGCGGATGCGCGGCCTCCACAGCCACCACCAGTTCACCGCGGTCCTGAATGCGGGTCATGCTGGTTTCAACTCTCGGGGTGGGTGCCGGTGTGGGTGTGGCCGATAGGTATATAATCGGCAATCCAGCCGTGATCTTCA
>CALMFG010000053.1 GCA_937863465.1 uncultured Clostridia bacterium | reverse complement strand
CTCTGTATTCTGACAGTCGGCAATATCGACCTGTCGGTTGGTTCCATCGTGGCCATCGTGGGCGCGGTTACTGCGGTCATGGTTTTAAAAATGGACATTCCCGTCTGGATAGCCATCGTCGTCGGTCTGATTGTGGGCATCATCATCGGTGCCTGGCACGGATTCTGGATTGCTTATGTCGGCATTCCGGCGTTTATCGTCACCCTGGCTGGTATGTTGATTTTCAGAGGTCTCACCATGGTTATCCTGCAGGGCACTTCGCTGGCGCCGCTGCCGGATCAGTACACTTTCATGGCGGCAGGCTTCATTCCGGATATTGTTACAGTCGAAAATCTGAACGTTCTGGCGTTGCTGGGCGGTGCGGTAGCCGTTGTGGCGGTGGCCGTCTCGGAAACGCTGAAACGGGCTAGCAAGAAAAAGTATAAGTTTGAAACCGAACCCTTCTGGGCGTTTATTCTCAAAATTGTGGGAATCGGCGCGGCCATCATGGCGTTCACCTATGCGCTGGCCAGATACAAAGGCCTTCCGGTCGTATTGATTGTTGTTGTTGTTCTGGTTCTGGTTTACACGTTCATCACGACCAAGACCATTCCCGGCAGACATATCTACGCCTACGGCGGAAACCCGCGTGCAGCCGAGCTTTCGGGTGTTAAAACCAAGAAGGTTCTGTTCTGGGTATACGTCAATATGGGTCTTCTTTCAGCATTGGCAGGCATCGTCTTTACGGGAAGATTGAATTCGGCAACGCCGAAAGCCGGCAGCGGCTTTGAGCTGGATGCGATCGCTTCCTGCTTCATCGGCGGAGCTTCCACGACCGGCGGCGTCGGAACAGTTATCGGCGCAATCATCGGCGGTCTTTTAATGGGTGTCCTCAACAACGGAATGTCTATCATGGGCGTTACCGTTGACTGGCAGCAGGCTATAAAAGGTTTCGTTCTTTTGTTAGCAGTAGCGTTCGATGTACTTTCGAAGGCAAGAACGAAGTAGGGTCTTCATGTTCCTTGATTAAGCAGATGATGCGAATCATCTGCTTTTTTTCTAAAAAATCGGCCTGCGGCACGGCAGGCATCAAAATAAAAAAAAGATATAGAAAAAGCAGTGCTGAAAAAGCGCGGAGGTAAGAAATGAAAAGCAATTATAAATTCTGGTTTATTATCGGCAGCCAGCATCTCTATGGCCCCGAAGTTTTAAAAGAAGTGGCCGAACACGGCAAGACCATGGTGGGCGCGTTTAATGCCGACGATGCGATTCCTTTTGAAGTGATGAGCAAAGGTGTGGTGACCACGCCGGACGAAATCACCGCCGTGATGAAAGCGGCGAATGCGGATGACGACTGCGCGGGTGTGATCACCTGGATGCATACTTTTTCGCCCAGCAAGATGTGGATTACCGGGCTGTCCTTACTGAACAAGCCTTACTTGCACATCAACACGCAGTTTAACCGCAATATCCCGTATGACAGCATCGATATGAATTTCATGAACACCAACCAGTCGGCACACGGCGACCGTGAGCACGGTTTTATCACGGCGCGCCTTCGCATGAAGCGCAAAGTCATCTGCGGATACTGGGAGGATAAGGCGATGCGCGAACGCATGGGCAGTTGGATGCGTTCGGCGGTGGGCGCGGTTTTCAGCCGCAGTTTGAAGGTGATGCGTCTTGGCGACAACATGCGCTATGTGGCGGTGACCGAAGGCGATAAAATCGGCGCGGAGAAAACGTTTGGATGGAGCGTCAACACCTATGGCGTGGGCGGATTTGCCGAGAAGGTGAAGGCAGTCACTGAAAGCGAAGTGGCGGCCAAACTGAAAGAATACGAAGAAAAATATGTGATGGATACCGATAATCTGGAGTCTGTGAAATATCAGGCGCGCCTGGAAGTGGCGCTGGACCAAATGATTACGGAAGGCGGATTTAAAGCCTACACCGATACGTTCGAAGATTTGTATGACTTAAAGCAGCTGCCCGGACTCGCCAGCCAGAACATCATGGGAAAGGGCATCGGGTTCGGCGCGGAAGGCGATTGGAAAACCGCCGCTCTGGAAGCTGTGATGAGCGAGATGAGTCTGGGGCTTACCAAGGGATTATCCTTTATCGAGGACTACACCTATGAGTTCGGCGACGGCAAAGCCGCGGTTCTCGGCGCGCATATGCTGGAGATTTCGCCAGCCATCGCCGCGGATAAGCCCAAAATTCAGGTGCACGATTTAGGCATCGGCGGCAAGGACGCTCCGGCACGATTGGTATTCGAAGGCAAAACCGGCCCAGCTATCCTGGTCACCATCATCGATATGGGCGGACGGTTTAGAATGATTGTGCACGATGTGGATACCATCAAACCTGAAAAAACCATGCCCAACCTGCCGGTGGCCTGCGTCATGTGGCAGCCTAAACCGGATATGATCACCGGTAATGAGGCGTGGATTACCTGCGGTGGCACGCATCACAGCGTCGTCTCGTACGACTTGAGTGCAGAAAACATGAAGGACTTCGCTGAGATTATGGGCATCGAATGCGTCCATATCGGAGCGGACACGAAGCTGGACGATTTGAAGCTGAAACTCGCTATGGGCGACGTGATTTGGGACAAATAAAACAATACCACTTATCTTGAGTATGAGA
>CALMFG010000052.1 GCA_937863465.1 uncultured Clostridia bacterium | reverse complement strand
TCCAGCTCGTTCATGTTGCCCACCAGCACCTTGATGGAGAGCGAGACCGCGCCGGTCACGTGCTCATAGCTTAAGACATTTTTGGATTTCTTCAGTATCGCCGTCAGCCGCTCTCTGGGTTCGGGGTCTATCTTCATGTTGATGCGCGCCATCACCGCGCGGTTCAGCTTTTTGGCGTTGACCACCGCCCGGTAGCCGGTGATCACCTCATCCTGCTCCATGCGCTTGATGCGTGCCGTCACCGCGGGCGGCGTTAAATGAACCATCTCGGCAATCTGCTTGTTGGATATCCGCGCGTTTTTTTGCAGTATGGCGATAATCTCGTGGTCGGTGGCGTCCATCGGCTCTCCTCTGTCCCGTTTGTTCCATTCTACTCTTTTTCGCGCTCTTTTTCAATCGGAGCTTGATCTGCCTTTCGCATCCCGCTTTCCCGAAGATTGACGAAGAAAGGAAACTGCTATATAATCCTACCGATGTGAAAACCAACAAGGAACGGATGGACTATGAAAAAAACTTTCAAAACAGCGATTGACTTTTTAAACAAAAACATTGTCTTTATGAGCATCATGGCCGCGGCTTTTCTGCTCTATGGTCTCAACGACTTCTTAAATCTCATTCTGGCCGGCATTCTCTTCGTGCTGCTGCTTGCCAATGTCGCCAGCAATCGGCTGTTCTACGCCTACTTTGCCTGCATCTTCTTCGAACCCATCCTGAACGTTCCCTTTGTGGGCGGCACCTTCTTCCGGCTTTTCTATGTGCTGATCCTCGTCCGCTTCATCTATGACTTGGTAAAAAAGAGAAAGTTCGCGCTGGATATCCCCACGCTCCTTTTGGCTTTGGTCTTTTTGGTCACTTCGGTGCTGTACAGCATCTCGCTTTCGCGCAATATCTCCATCGCGGTCAACATCGTCGTGGTGCTCTATATGGTTCTCTCCATCAAAAAACAGGAGAACACCGCCGAGGTTATCGGCGAGCTTTTAACCTATATCGCGGTTTTTTCCATGCTCTCGGGCGTTTACGGCTTGACGCGCGGCTATGCCAATGAAGCCCAAACCTATGTCCGTCTCTTCGGTACCATCGACGATTCCAATTACTCGGCGCTGTTCTACGCCATCGGCCTGTTTGCTTCGCTGGGCGCCACCATGATTAAAAAGAAAGGTTTGAAAATTGCACTCACTCTCGCGCTGGTTCTTTTGATCATCTCCACCGCCAGTGTCGTGGGTCTGGCTGTCGCCAGCCTTTTAATGCTGATCTTCTTCTTCTTTACTCAGGGCTATAAAAAAGGCCTCCTGCTGCTTTTAGCGCTGGTGGTTCTGCTGTCGGTCGTTCTGTTTGTTCCCCTTCCGGGCGAAGGCATCGTGGCCGCCACCCAGCAGAAAATGCACCGTTTCTTTGTGCTGGAGGACCCCAACCCCGAACTGCGCTACCAATATCCGAATTATTCGGATTTTGAGATGTATTTAAATCGCATCACATCCAATCGGTACTACCTAAGCAAGACCTACGCGATTCATTATTTCTTCAACACGCCGCTGACCCAGCAACTTTTCGGCGGCAACAATCCCGTCGAGGGCGCTTTCCGCGATCAGGTTCCCGTGCGTTACTCACTGGTTTCGCACAATTCCTATATCGACATGATGTTTATGATGGGCATGGTCGGTATGCTGGCCGCGCTGGTTCTGGTCGGCATCAAAATCATGCGTCATTTCATCGCCTACTTGAAAACGAAGGATATTCGGATGCTGTGTCTGGTGATGATTGTGATGACCGTATTGTTGTTCGCCACCACGCTCTCGCTCTTCCCATATCGCTATATGCTGGCCTATCTTTTAATCTAAAGATTCAGCTGGAGGATGCTGACCGACAGGCGTCTTTCGCCCTTGTTGCCGATATTCTTCATGACTCCGACTTCATAGAAGCCATACTTTTTGTGGAAGGCGATGCTGGACGCGTTGTCACTGTCGATCCAGGCCGTGACGGCCCATAGGCCCATACGTTTGCCTGCGTCAATCAGGGTCTGCATCAGCTGTGCGCCATATCCCTTTCCCTGATGCCCGGGCATCACGTATATCGTGTTCTCCAGTATTTTATCGTATCCGTTAACACCACGGAACGTGGACAGGCTGGCAAATCCGATAACTTCGCCCGCTTCTTCCAGAACATATGCCGGATGCGCATCGTCATGCGTCACCAGCCAGTCGGCGTAAAACGCCCGCGGCCGCCCTTCCCGCTGCCAGTTGCAGTTAGTGTTCTCAATATAGTAATTGAATATCATCGTCACCGCATCGATATCTTTTTCTTCCATTCTTCGAATCGTCATGTCCGTTTTCTCCGCTTTTCTCATGCATTTATGTGCATCATAGCAAAAAAAAGTTTTTTAATCAAATTGTGAGTAGCCGCTCACTTTTATATACACTTTTTCTTTTGGTGTGATATAATCAGGTATCAAAAACTTTTCTTTAAGAGGGAAAAAACATGGAAAAACAAGCCTTTCAAACCTCTGGCAAAGAACAATTCTCGTATTTCGGATTCTTTCTTGGCCAAAACATCATCTACGCCATCGTGTACCAGTATCTCGGATTCTTCTTCACCGAAGGTATCGGCATCAACGCCATCAAAGTCGCCACCATGCTGGCCATCCCCAAAATCTGGGATGCCATCAACGACCCGATCATGGGCGTCATCGTGGACAAAGCGCATTTAAAGCGCGGCAAGTTCCTGCCCTGGATCAAGTTCGTGGTCTACGCCCTGCCGCTGATCACCATCCTTCTGTTCATCGACATGACACCGAATAAACAGCTCATGCTGGTCTTATTCTACATCTTATACACCTCCTGGGGCATGATCTACACGGTCGGCGACGTACCCGCCTTCTCCATCGCCACCGTCATGACCGACAAGCTCCCCGAACGCGACCGTCTGATGAGTCTGGGTCGGTTGGGTGCGGTTGTGGGCGTTCTGGCCGCAGCGGCTTTCTTAAGTCTCAAGGGCGCGGTCGGCTTCACCTATACCATCATCATCTACATGGCCGTTTCATTTGTGTTTATGATTCCCATCAACTTTCTCGCCAAAGAGCGCGTGCCCTACACCCGCAGTGAAAACATACCGCTGAAGACCATCTTCTCTCAGCTCTTCAAAAACAAATATCTGCTCATCTACTATCTGGCCTTTTTTGCCGCCACAGCCGCCAACACGCTGCAGTTTATTGCGGCATACTTTGCCAAAGCCAATTTAGGTGATGAGGGCCTGACCACACTGATTCTGGCCGCCACGGTGGTGCCGCTTCTGGCGGTCATTCCGTTTTTGCCGGCTATGATTAAAGCCGTCGGCAAGCGCCAACTGACCATCTGGTGTTCGGCACTGTTTATCGTCTTTTCGGTCATCCAGTACTTCGTCGGCTACGACAGTCTGGTGCTCTTCATTGTCTTTGCCGCCATCCGCGTCATCCTGATGAACATCCCCTTGCAGATGTACGGCATGTTCACCGCCGACTGTGTGGAATATGGCGCGTATAAATCCGGAGAGCGTACCGAAGGCATCTCCTTTGCCATCCAAACCTTCATGACCAAGCTGGGCGGCGCGGTGGTACAGTGGGTGTCCCTGTTCGTCATCGGCATCGCGGGATATATCGAACAGCTTCCCGCCGGGCAGATGCAGCCTGCATCTGCTCTGAACGCCATCTGGCAGGTGATGACCCTGATTCCCATCGCAGGCTTTGCCATCATGCTGGTCATCATGGTCTTCTTCTATGACCTAAAGGAAACGGACGTTCAGAAGATGATTGACGAAATGTCCGCTAAAAGCGCCAAATAAGGAAAGGGGCTTTGAAATGAGCGGTTTAACGCTGGATTCCAAAATTAAAGATTTGCTGAAAAACCCCGTGGGCGTGGATATCATCCGCATTCTGGTGGACCACGTTCCGGGTGTCAGCATGGATACGGTGAAATCTCCGCTGGTGGGGAACATCAAGCTGTCCGCACTGCCCAAACTGAGCCGCGGGATGGTGAATGAGGCACTGCTTTCCTCGCTGATTCAGCGGCTGAACGACTACGCGGGCGAGGTTCTGCCGCCCGACCGGCCGACCGTCACCGAAAAATGGTGGAAGGAAGCCACGGTCTACCAAATCTACCCGCGTTCGTTTTGCGACAGCAACGGCGACGGCATTGGGGATTTGGCGGGCATCACGTCCAAGCTGGATTACTTAAAAGACCTCGGCATCGACATCATCTGGATGAGCCCGATTTACCAGAGCCCCAATGACGACAACGGCTATGACATCTCCGACTATTACGCCATCATGCGCGAGTTTGGCACCATGGCGGATTTCGACCGGCTGGTAACCGAAGCGCACGAGCGCGGCATCAAAGTGATGATGGATATGGTATTAAACCACACTTCAGACGAGCACGCGTGGTTTAAGCAGGCGCTGGCCGACAAGAACAGCCCCTACCGCGATTATTACTTCTTCAGAAAAGGCAAAGACGGCGGCGCGCCCAACAACTGGACCAGCCTGTTCCGCGGCCCGGCCTGGATTAAAGACGAAAAAAATGACGAATGGTACCTGCATCTCTTCACCAAAAAGCAATGCGACTTAAACTGGGAAAACCAAGCTTTGCGAAAAGACCTGTACGCCATGATGAACTTCTGGCTGGATATGGGCGTGGACGGATTCCGGTTTGACGTCATCAGCTTCATCGCCAAAGCCGAAGGACTGCCCGACGGCAGCGACGTGCTGTATGAGATGATGGGCTACCGCGGCGTGGAACACTACGCCTACACCGCCAAGGTGCATCGGCATCTGGCCGAGATGCACAAAGCCGTCTGGGAAAACCGCGACATCGTCACGGTGGGTGAATCACCCGGCGTGGGTCTGGAGACCGGCAAGCTGTTTACGCATGAGGACCGCAAAGAGCTGGATATGCTGTTTAACTTTGACGCCATCGAATCCGGCGGACACTCGCGCTTTGATGAATACGCGTACGACCTCAACCACCTAAAGGCGCACCATATTCTGCACCAGACTGGCAACAGCAGGGGCTCGTGGAACGCGATATTCTACGAGAACCACGACCAGCCGAGAATGGTCTCTAAAATCTCTACGGACCCGAAATACCGCGTACCCGTCGCTAAAATGCTGGCCACGCTGCAGTTTGCGCTGAAGGGTACGCCCTACATCTATCAGGGACAGGAGCTTGGCAGCATCAACAACACATTCAGCGACTTAAGCGCGCTTCGCGATGTGGAAAGCCTGAATGTCTACGCCGAGCAGAAAGAACTGGGGAAAACCGAGCGCGAGATTATGGCCATGCTGAACGCCGGTACGCGCGACCACAGCCGCACGCCCATGCCCTGGGACGCCTCCGAAAACGCGGGCTTCACCACCGGCACGCCGTGGATCGGCTTAAACCCCGATTACCACGAAAGCAACGCGCAAAAGCAGGTACTGGACAAATCCAGTGTTTTCAATTATTATAAGAAAATGATTGCTTTGAAAAAGCAGGAACGAATTTTGCAGTACGGAGAGTTTGTTCCGTATAAGGCGCACTTAAAGGACTATTTCGGGTTTTTCCGTGAGCTGGATGGAGAGCGGTTGTTCGTCGAAATTAACCTTGCAAAAGACGAAAAGCCGTCCCAGCACCCAAAGGAAGTCACCCAACTTCTGGTCTCCTCGGCGGACAGCACCTCCCGCAATCTGAAGCCCTATGAAGGGCGCATCTATCGGCTGTAAAACCTTTAGGTATTTTGTATTTTATCAGCAAACAAAATGGGATACCCTGTCGTATCCCTTTTGTTTACCCTTTTTGTCGATACACTTCGTACATCAGCAGCGAAGCCGCCACGCCCACGTTCAGAGAGGTCATGCTCCCCGCCATGGGGATATACACCCGCCGGTGCGGCCCGGAAAACCATTCGGCGTTGATGCCGAAGCGTTCGGATCCCACCACCAGCGCGCAAAGCGCGTCGTAGGCAATCTGGTCATACCGCGTTCCCTCTTCAGGCTCGCCGAGATAGACCGTGTAACCGTTTTTCTCTAGGTATTCGGACGCGGTTTTAAAGTCGATGCTCAAAATCGGCAGTTCAAAGACCATGCCGCGGCTGGAAGAAACGCACTTATCGCCGTTGATATTGGTCCGTAAATCCACCGCCAGCACCGCGTCAAACCCCGCCGCGTCGGCCGAACGCAGGATGGTGCCCACGTTGCCCGGGTTTTCAAGACCGTCCATCACGATCATGCGTTTGTATCCGCTCTTAAAGAAATCCTCAAGTGACGGTTCCCTGTAACCGAAAACGCCCAAAAGTCCGCCGCTGTTCTTCTTTTCGGCAATCAGCTCATAGGTTTTTTCGGATACGGCGAACACGTCGCCCGCCAAGCTTTCAAGCGTCTCGAAAATGCCCCTGGCATATTCGCTGGTCAGCAGTTCGTCGCAGACGATCAGCGTTTTGAGCGGCCGCATGTCCCGCTGCCCCGCGCCGATGTATTTCTCCAGGATGCCCAGCTCATCGCATACCAGAAGGTCGGGTGTTGTGCCTTTTGTCCGATGCCGCCGCAGGTCTTTGACGGCTTCGTGGTCTTTTCCGATGGGTTTCATAAACTACAGTATGTTTTCAAGGCCGGATGCATCATAGGTTCCGGTCTTTTTCTTCTCTTCCAAAGCCGACTTAACGTGTTCAAACTTCGCTTTGGTCACGGGGTACATCACCATCACCAGCATAGCGAGGATGATGAGTACCGGACAGATTAAGGTAATGATATTTTCGATGCCGATGGCTGTGGCCAGCGTCTGCTCGGAGAGCTCGGCGTTGTAGCCGTAAAAAGCCAGCACCGCGCCCAGCGTCTGCAGGCCCAGAGCCGCGCCGGTTTTTTGCAGCAGCTGCGGCAGGGATGTGATGGCGCCTACGCGCCGTTTGCCGTTCTTCAGCTCGTCGAACTCGGCGATGTCATAGGTGAAGGAATAGAAGGTGGTCCAGAAGCCCGCTGTGCCCATGGAGAAAAACAGCAGCATGACAATCAGCGCCGCCACCGACGTGATGCCGATAAACTTAAAGGCAAACATACCGAGCGCCGAAGCCGTGAACATGATGATGACCGCAAAGCGTCTGTCCTTTTTGGTGCTGAGCCAGGTGGTTAAGGGCGTGAACACCGCCATGCCCACCACGATGCTGACGAGAGCAATCGGCATGACGTCAAAGCTGACATGCAGCCGGTTGTTGATAATGTAGATGAGGTCGGCCTGCGCTAGTGCGTTGCTGAACATGAACAGCAGCACAAAGACCAGAAGAAACTTGAAGGGTTTGATTCGGACGATGTCCAGATAGGATTTAAAGATATTCAAATTGCTGTCGTCGGTGTCCTCAATCAGACGGACATCCTTGACCGAGCGGTAGGTGATGACCGCAAACACGATAGCGACCGCCGCCACCACCATGGCGCTGATCTGCCATCCCGCGCTGACGCTTAACCCCGCCGCCACCAGAGCGTCGCCCAACAGCGAAGGTGTGGCCGCGCCGATGAAGATGGCGCCGGCGTTAATCATGGACGACATCCCGCGGATTTTGGTGCGTTCGTCATAGTCGTCGGTCAGCTGGGCGCACAGCGCGTAGTACGGAATGGTGTATGTGGTGTAAGCCACCCAGAACATCATAGCCATCGCGATGTAATAAATCGCTTTGGCGGTGCTGACCATATCAAACGTGGAAAACGCCAAGATAAACAGTATCGCCATGGGGAAAATCGAGAACAAAATAAATTTGCGTTTGTCCCGGCCCTTTTTGTCGGCCATATGCCCAATCATCGGATCGGTCACCCCGTCCCAGATGACCGATATCATGCCCACCGTGCCCGCAATCAGCGGAGCCAGACGCGCTACGTCGGTTAAAAACAGAATAAAGTACGTGTAGAACATATTGTACATGACCGATTCGGTCACGATGCCCGAGGCATATCCCAGCCTTCTTTTTTTCGTCAGTTCTTCCATGTTTGCTCCCCTGCATGTTGTTTTATTTATGATTTTATACCATCCAATAGGCTTAAGGCAAGCCGAAGCGCAAAACTTTAGCGGGATATGTTATAATCGAAACACCAAGAACCAAGAGGAGTTAGTTTATGACTTTCGGCGACGGATTTTTCACAGTCTTTAAGGGTGCATTCAAAGCTTTTTTTGACAACACCTTCAACATGGAGGAGGAAATCAACGAAGTAATCGATGAACACGCGCCATTTCTGATGGTGGGCCCGCATATTGCCATTGAAGACAGCCTGATTGCCATCGCGTACAGCCGCAAACTGATTCGCTTTCTCGCGGCCGAAGGCAACATGGACACCGCTTGGAAGAACGCGGCATTCAGAGTATTTAATGTCATCCCCTTTGCGCGTCAGCGACTGGACATTAAAGCCATCCGTCGATTAACCGAAGCCATCGCAAAAGGTCACCCCGTCGGTCTGTTCCCCGAAGGCGCCCGAAGCTGGGACGGCCGAAATCTGCCCATCATTCCTTCCACAGCCAAGCTGGTCAAGATGCTGGGCGTTCCGGTTTATAATGTCGCGTTTAAGGGGCTGTATCTGTCGCGTCCGCGCTGGGCCGAAGGCAATGGCCGAAAAGGCAAGGTACTGGTCAGCATCAAGAGGGTATTCACTCAAGAGGAGGTCGCGCATGCCTCTTTGGATGAAGTGCTAAAAGAGCTTGAAGCCGCCGTCGCTTACGATGAATTTGTATGGCAGAGAAATGCGATGGTCCGCTTCGCAGGCAAAAATTACGCCGAATATATCGAACGGATTCTGTATCGCTGTCCCTCCTGCGGCGGCCTCAATACGCTGGCCTCCAAAGGTGACCAATTCTCGTGTCGCGCCTGCGGCGCGCAATACGCGGTCAACGCATACGGGTTTATCGAAGGATGCGCGCGTTTTGACAACACCGGCACCTGGAACGCCTGGCAGCAGGGGAATACACATGAGTTTTTAAAAACCACCTACTCGTTTGAAAATCCGTCCATCTTCCTTATCCGCTCGGTCGGCAAAAAGCGCTTTAAAGATATCGTGGATATGATCCTGACCGAACGCGCGCTCTCAATCGCGTTCCCGGACGGAACAGAAACCGAGATTCCGCTTTCGGAAACGCGCGGGTGCGACGCGCTGTTCGGCGACATGGTGGAATTCTGGTACGGCGATATCAAATACCGATTCCGGTTTGATCCTTTGAAACGCCATATGTCGGTCAAGCTGTTTGAGGATATTCTGTCGGTTCATATTGAAGCGGCCCAGCAAATGGCAGAGGACAAATAGAAAACGGGAGAATGGATTCTCCCGCTTATTTTATTCGCGAATTTTCTGTTCCCGCATCAGCGCGCGGATTTTCAGGCGCACCGGATAGGCCACGGTCATCAGCATCACGCCGATGAAAACCAGCAGCAGCCCGCCATACAGGTTCATCGCCATCGCTGACCCGTCGGCCTGCTCCGTCCCCCAGATGCCCAGATTGCTGAACCCAATCGCAAATTCCGCCGCGATGAGCGCTGTCCAGAACCGGTTGATCCGCCGCAGCTGCTTCACCTTGGAATCTAAATCGGTATAGAGTTCAAATGGCTTACCGTCCGCTTTCTTTTGGAAGTAGACCCAGCGCATATAGGACGCGACGTGTTTGATGCCTGTTTCCTCCACCATCTCGATAAAATCCCGGCTTGCGGGTGCATTGTGGTGCTTTTCCAGGAGGTCGATGTAATAGACATACTCGCCTTTTTCGCAGGGTTCAAATGTGTATTTCAGCCAGCAGTAATGAACCAATGCCCAGCCCTTCTTTGCCATCTGGTTCAGCCAGACTTCCTCTTTGGCGTAATTCCAATAGGGCTTAAATACCACTTTTTTCATCATCTCTTCCCTCCCATCACACTTCTGCCGTTTGCGGCCAATTCCTCCAGCCGCTCAATTTCCTGCAGCAGCACGGCTTTCCCCAGCGCCGTGATCACATACTCTTTTTTTCGCTCCTCAGGGCCCTGCACCAGCATCTCAATCCAGCCTTTCTGCACCAGCGTGCTGAGCGCCCCATACAGTGTTCCTGCACCCAGATTCACGCGGCCAGAGCTAAATTCGGCCGTCTTTTGCATGATGCCGTATCCGTGCAGCGGTGTTACGATGGCCAGCAGAATATAGTAGACCGCTTCGGTCAATGCATTCTTTGATTCAGGCATACCATTCTCCTATTACGTTTGTCGTTATATCGCTTTCCGATATATCGAATTATATCGCAAGCCGATATATCTGTCAAACGATATTTGACAAAAATCATGATTTCCTATAAAATTTCATCGTACAAATTTATAAGGAGCATGATCAATGGACGCTTTCGCGCGTTGGTTCGTCTTAAACCGCATGCAACACAGCATTTCTTCCTTCAAAGGGATACGTCTGCCCAAAAATCGAATACTTTAAAAAATAAGCAACCCAGCTTTGATACGACGATACAAACCTTAAGCTGATGCTTAAGGTTTTTTTGTGGTTAAAATTTTCTTCGAAGGAAAACAAAAAAATGTCAAACTATATTCGCAATATCAAAATAAACTATCTGTTCCTTGTTAAAGATATCAATCTGACGCAGGGCATTTGGATGCTCTATCTGGCCTCAAAGGGCCTCAGCCTGTTCGCAATCGGCACATTGGAAGCCGTGTTCCACATCATGTCCTTTCTGATGGAGACCCCGACCGGCGCGGCCGCCGATCTTTTCGGCCGAAAAACAAGCCGCATTCTGGGGCGCTTTCTAGCCGTCATCTCCAGTCTGATCATCGTCACCTCAAACGCCTACTTTGGTTTTGCAATCGGCTTTGCGCTTGCCGCCCTTTCGTACAATTTTGAGTCGGGTGCCGGCGAAGCGCTGATATATGATTCGCTGAAGGCGGAAGGGCAGGAAGAGCGCTTCATGTCGGTAATCGGCAGATGCGAAATGGGTTACCATATCGCCAGCATCCTCGGGCTGCTGCTCGGCGGCATCTTAGGCAATATCGCATATCAGCTGGTTTATTTCGTAACCATCTTCTTTAGTATGTCCGCGCTGATCATCGGATTCTTCTTCATAGAACCGCCTGCGGGTGCGCATGGGCCGAAACGTCAACGCGCCTCGATTCTTCAGTCCATCAGATGTCAATATGCGGATTGCTTTACGCTGGCTAAATCCACACCGCGGCTTCTCTATCTGATATTTTTCGTCGATATGGTTCTCGCTGGCTATACCATGGCGTTTTACTATATCCAACTGAACTTGGAGCGCATTGGATACACGCCGTTTAAAATCGGCATATTCCTCATTGTCTCCTCTCTGGCGGCTATCGGCGGCGCCCTTGCGGCAGAAAAAACCCACCTTCGTTTGGGCGAGCAAAAGCTGATTAATCTCAGTGCGCTGGCCATCAGCCTCTCCATCGCCGCATGCGCTATAACTAAGTTCAGCATCCTCCCCATGACGGTCTGTTCTTTTGTCTATGCGGTATTGTTTGTCGCCTCGCGAGACTATATCAATCGACTCATCCCGTCGGATAAGCGCGCGACGCTCTTGTCCTTTGAATCCATGGTCTTCTCGTTTTGCATGATTGCCATGTTCCCGCTTTTCGGCCTGTTGGGCGATGCGGTGAGCATCCCTGTCAGCTTTATCGTATTTGGCCTTTGCTTATCCGTGCTTTCTTTGATTGGTGCGCGTTGGTAATTTATAAGAGTTTTGACGCTTTTGCGAAGAAAAAGCGCCCCGCGGCCATAAAAACTCCATCTAACTCGGGCGCTTTTTTATTCACCGAATATTCACGAACCTGTTTGGATTCTTTAATTTGATTGCGATATGATTTCATTATCATAACAAGGAGGAAAAACAGGCATGTATATACTTTGGCTGATTATTCTGGGTGCCGTATTATATTACATCTTCTCTGCGAACAAGACAAAGGCGGCTGAACCCAGCGGCAAAAACGCTCTGGATATGTTAAAAGAAAGATATATCAATGGCGAAATTGATGAAGCGGAATATCACCGCAAGAAAAGCGTAATTGAGAAATAAAGGAGATATCGATGATGTTTAATTCAAGTTTAGGCCTTTTAGGCACCCGCTTCTACACCATGGGCAGTCATATGTGGGACGGCGGATATTGGTTTACCAGCCCTTATCACACTGGATTCTTTGGAATGGGTTCGTGGTTCTTCTCGGGCGTTCTGCTGCTCGCGGCGGCCGCGGTGCTGATTGTCCTTTTGGTGGGGGTCAAGAAAAAAAAGAAAGACGACGTACTGGAGCCGTTAAAACAGCGGTTTGTTAGTGGCGAGATTACCGAAGAAGAATATCTGGCTAAAAAAGCCGTTGTGACCAAAAAATAAGTCAAAAAAAAGAAGCCGCTTTGATGTAGTGTTACACTAAAAACGGACAGTAAAAAAGAACCATGATAAAATAAGAATCATGGTTCTTTTAGTATTTGGAAAGGAG
>CALMFG010000051.1 GCA_937863465.1 uncultured Clostridia bacterium | reverse complement strand
CGCGTTGCCCGTGATGCCGATGACCGACGCGATGTTGATGATGCGCCCCGCTTTGGCTTTAATAAGTCCCGGCACCACTGCACGCGTCATATAGAAGCACGCGTTTAAGTTGGCGTTAATGACCGAAAGAAAGTCCTCGTCCTCCATGCGCATCAACAGAGTGTCTCTTGTGATGCCCGCGTTATTCACCAGAACATAGACAGGCCCCAAAGCTTCTTCACATTCTTCCACAATCGCGTTGCACGCCGCACTGTCGGCCAAATCGGCCTGCAAAAGCAAAGCTTTTCGTCCCAGCGCCTCAATATCTTTGGCCACGGCTTCGGCCTTTTCGCGGCTGCTGTTGTAGTGTACACCCACGTCAAAACCCAGTTCGGCCAGTTCAACCGCCACCGCCGCGCCGATGCCTCCGGATGCGCCGGTGACCAATGCCACTCTGTTCAATGTCTTTCTCCTTATTCGCTTAAAAATTTCTCCAGCGATTTTAAATCCCGCACCGACGCAATTTTCACTTCGGCGTCTTCGATGCTCCGTTTCAGCATTTTGGAGAGCACCATGCCCGGCCCGATTTCCACGAATTCGGTTACGCCGCTCTTTACCAGTGTCTCGGTGATGTCGTGCCACCGAACGCGGCCGCACATTTGGCTGGCCAGAAGATTGGGTACATCGTCCAGACGGTCATACGGCTTGGCTGTAAAATTGGAATAAATCATCACGTTTGGTTTGGTCAGCTTTGCCGTTTTGACCCGTTCTTTAAACTTCTCTGCCGTCTCTTCCAGCATCGGGCTGTGGAAAGGTCCCGAAACGTTCAAAGGCACCACTTTGGCTCCCGCTATGATGAATTTCGGTTCCACCGCACCTAAGGCTTCTGTTTTCCCCGCCAATACCACCTGCGTCTCGGCAAGATGGTTGGCCGCCCACACGTCGGGCGTATCGCCCAAAACTTTTTCCACCGCGCCGATGGTGAGTCCCAGAACCGAGAGCATACCGCCTTCCCCTGCAGGCACCGCCGCATCCATCATGCCGCCGCGCTGAAAAACCAGCCGTGCACAATCCGCAGGCGATATCATGCCCGCCGCCGTCATGGCCGAATACTCGCCCAAGGAGAGCCCCGCCACGATATCGGCTGTTTCGCCCAGCGCCGCCAGCAGAGAGATGCTGTGCGCCAGAATCGCGGGCTGCGTCACCTCGCTCTTTTCGAGTCCTTCGCCCCCAAAGCAGGCCGCTTTCAGGTCGAAAGGCAGCGCCGCATCCATGGTGTCGAACATCTCGCGGTAGGCGCTGTTTTCGGCATAACAATCTTCTCCCATGCCGAGGGTTTGTGCACCCTGACCGGGGAACAAAAATGCTTTCATGTCGCTCGCTCCTAGTTCAGAACCGCTTTAACACTGTCGATAATCGCGTCAATCGCCGGTTTGTTTAAAATGTCCTTGATGATGTCGCCGGCCGGTTCTTCTTTTTCCAGCATACATGCAATCTGGCCCGCCATAAACGAACCTTCCTTGATGTCGCCATCCACCACCGCTTTGCGCAAAGAGCCTTCGCCCATGGCTTCCAGCTTCTCCACCGCGTCGGGTTCGTATTCCACGCGTGCCATCTCGCGGCTTAAGGGCGAACGGATGAGGCGCACCGGATGTCCGGTGACTCTGCCCGTCACTTTGCTGTCCACGTCCTTGGCCTTGATGACCTTGTCCTTAAACGCCTGATGCGCGGTGCATTCGGTGGCCAGAATGAAGCGTGTGCCCACCTGAACGCCTTTGGCGCCCAGGCAAAAAGCCGCCGCTGCGCTCCGTGCGTCGCCGATGCCGCCCGCCGCAATGACGGGGATGGAAACCGCGTCCACAATATTGGGAACCAGCACCATGGTGGTCAGCTCGCCGATGTGTCCGCCGGCTTCGCACCCTTCGGCCACCACCGCGTCCACGCCCATGCGCTCCATACGAATGGCCAGTGCACTGGACGCCACCACCGGCACCACTTTGGCGCCGCTGGCCTGCCACATTTCTAAAAACTCGCCCGGATTGCCCGCGCCGGTGATAATCACAGGCACTTTCTTCTCGGCAATCAGTTTGGCCACCTCATCCTTAAAGGGCGAAAGCAGCATCACATTGACGCCGAACGGCTTTTGGGTTTTGGTGCGAACGATATCGATCTGTTCGGAAACCCAGGACGCCGGAGCATTGCCCGCCGCGATGACGCCAAGCCCGCCCGCTTCGCTGACTGCCGCCGCAATGTGCGCGTCCGAAACCCAGGCCATGCCGCCCTGGATGATGGGGTATTCGATACCGAACAGTTCGCAGATGGGGTTCTTAGCCATTACTTGTTTTCCTCAACGTAATTAAACAGATCGCCGACCGTCTTGATTTCGGCCAGTTTTTCGTTTTCAATCTTGATGCCGGTCGCTTTTTCCATCTCGATGACCATTTCCATCATATCCAAAGAGTCCATTTCAAAATCGTCCACAAAGCTTGAGCTCTCGGTGATTTCGTCCTTCGATAAGTCCAGCTGTTCCATCAGAATCGCAATAATTTTTTCTTTCATGTTGTTGTCCTCTCGTTTTTTCATCATTGATTTATCATTAAAGCGGATATTCGCTCTAATATCTACATTCTATATAGCCCATTTCACCACGATGCCGCCGTAGGTCAGGCCTGCGCCGAATCCGACCAGCGCCACCTCGTCGCCTTTCTTCAGCCATCCGCTGTCGTGCGCTTCTTTCAGCGCAATCGGGATGGTGGCCGAAGAGGTGTTGGCGTATTTGTCCACGTTCACATAGAACTGGTCTTTATCAAAGTGGGTGCTGTTGGCCGCAAACTGGATGATGCGGTTGTTGGCCTGATGCGGCACAATCTTGTCGATCTTGGTGTCGCCCATCGCCGCTTCCAGATGCTTGATGGATTTCTCCATGGCGTCCACGGCAAAGACAAACACGTCCTGACCCTTCATGGTCAGCGAGATATCGTCGTTGGCCTGCGCGGCGCTCCAGGGGTTGTCGTTCCGCTTGTTTTTGATAAAAAGCACGTCGTCGGTGTCCGGAATCGCGCGCAGGAAAGGATGCTTGATATGATTCTCCTCACTGCGTTTCACCACCACCGCGCCCGCGCCGTCGCCGAACAGAATGCAGGTGGCTCGGTCCTCCCAGTTCATGCGGCAGGAAAGGTTCTCGGCCGCCACAAGAAGCCCGGTATCCACGCCCAGCGTATCCATCATCGACGTGATCGTGGCCAGCGCATAGATGAACCCCGTGCATCCGGCCGCCACATCCATGGCCGCGGCCATCCCGCACCCGATACCCTTTTGCACCAGTGACGCCAAGGACGGCGTGGCAAAGTCGGACGTGATGGTGCATCCCACGATGATGCCGATGTCGTCGGGCGAAACGTCCGCATGGTCCATCGCCTGTTTGGCCGCGCTGATGGCCATCTCGGTATTCGTTTCCTCGGTCACCAATCGGCGTTCCCTGATGCCCGTTCTTTTCACGATCCATTCGTCGCTCGTGTCCATGATGGCTTCGAGCATATGATTATCGACCATCTTTTGGGGGACGCATGCGCCCACCCCGACGATCTTGGCAGAAATACTCAATATCCTAAAATCCTTTCATATTCAATGATCTCTGATACCGCGCCTGCACCAGCGCCTCCGGATTCCTCCCGGAAAGCTCGGCCAGCGCCCCCAGTACCGCCGCTTTCAGGCGGTCTGTAGTTCCCTTCATATTGTCCAGCGAAAAATCGTCGTCTTCCCTGATGATGCCGTCGGCCATGCCCAGTCGAATCAAATCCGCCGGCGTCAAAGCCAGACTCTCGGCCGCAATCTCGGCCTTGGAGGCGTCTTTAAACAGAATGGACGCGCATCCTTCGGGCGTAATCACCGAAAAGTAGGTGTTTTCCATCATCAGCAGTTTGTCCGCAATGGCGATGGCCAGTGCTCCGCCGCTGCCGCCTTCGCCGATGACCACCGAGATGACCGGCACCTTGGCCGAAGCAATGCAGCTTAAATGCTCGGCGATGACATTGCCCTGTCCCCGCTCTTCGGCGTCCACGCCGCAGAAAGCGCCCGGCGTATCCACCAAACACAGGATGGGGCGATTAAACTTTTCGGCCTGTTTGATGGCGCGCATAGATTTGCGGTAGCCGCTGGGATGCGGCATGCCGAAATTGCACAGCTTTCTTTCCTCTATGGTATGACCCTTCTGGTGGCCGATGATGGTGAAAACCTGTCCGCCGATTCGGCCGACGCCGGTCACCATGGCCGCGTCCTCACCCAATGTGCGGTCGCCGTGGACTTCAAAAAACTCGTCCGCCATCGCGCGGATATAGTCCCGCGTTTGGGGACGGTCCTGCAATCTTGCGTTTTTGATGCAGTCCCATGCCCGGGCCTGTTCGCCTTTGGTCTGTCTATTGGTCATGGCTCGCCTCCCGGTTGTCGGCGTGCAGAGCCAGAATCTGCGCCAGCGCGGCTTTCAATTCTCCGCGTTTGACGATGCCGTCGATCATACCCTGCTGATACAGGTACTCGGCTTTCTGAAACGCGTCGGGCAGTTCCTCGTTGACCGTCTGGGTAATGACGCGCGGTCCGGCAAACCCGATCAGTGCCTTGGGTTCGGCCAGAATCACGTCGCCCTGCATGGCAAAGCTGGCGGTGACGCCGCCGGTCGTCGGGTGGGTCAGCACGCTGACATACAGCAGTCCTGCATCGCCCAGCTTGTTGACGGCCATGGTCGTCCTTGTCATCTGGAGCAGTGAAATCATGCCTTCCTGCATCCTTGCGCCGCCCGAAGCCGAAACGATAATCAGCGGCAGGCGTTTGGCCAAAGCGATTTCGGCGAGGTCGCAGATTTTTTCGCCGACCACCGCGCCCATTGAGCCCATCATAAAATAGCTGTCCATCACGGCCAGTGCGGCCGGATACCCTTCTATCGCGCATGTTCCGGTGACGATGGCGTCGGTCAGCCCCGAATCCGCTTTCGCTTTTTTCAGTTTTTCCGAATACTTCGGAAACTTCAGCGGGTCGGTGCTGGTCAGTGTTTCATCCGTTTCGATAAATGTATCGGCATCGGCCAGCATAGCGATGCGCGCCCGCGCCGGCATACGGAACAGTCCGCCGCAGAAGGGGCAGGTTGAACCGTTCAGGTGCACCAGAGCGGCCAGACTCTGCTTACCGCAGTCGTCGCAGGTCAAAATGCTGGGCATTGAGAATTCTTGATTGGTTCCGGCCGCAGCCGGTATTGGTTTAAACAGCTCCATACTGCTTCTCCATGTCTTCCGGTTCCGGCGAAAACAAGGCCGGACACAGTGTGGTTTCTATCCATTTGGTGTTGATATTCCCGCTGATAAAATCCGGGTGCGTCAATATGGCCTTGGCAAAGTCGCGGTTGATGTCCACGCCTTCCACAGTCAGCTCGTCCAGCGCGGCGCAGGATGCGGCCAGCGCTTCGGTACGGTTGGCGCCAAAGCAGATGACCTTTAAAATCATCGAATCGTAGAACGGCGAAATCTTATCGCCCTTGACATAGCCGCTGTCCACCCGAACGCCGTATCCGCTCGGACACTGCATCTCGGAAAGCGTGCCCGGACAGGGCTTAAAGTTCTCGGTGGGGTTTTCCGCATTGATGCGGCATTCCACAGCATGCCCGAAGGGTTTGATGTCGTCCTGCGAGAGCGCAAACGCGTGCCCCATGGCCACCTGAATCTGGGCTTTCACCAGATCCAGCCCGAAGACCGCTTCGGTCACGGGATGCTCCACCTGGATTCTTGTGTTCATCTCCATAAAGTAGAACTCGTTTTCTTTCGTTAAAAGAAACTCCACCGTTCCGGCGTTTTGGTAGCCCACCACCCGCGCAATCTCCACCGCGGTTTTTTCCATCTGCGCGCGCGTTTTTTCCGGCAGATTCGGCGCAGGCGCCTCCTCCACCAGCTTCTGGTTTTTGCGCTGCATACTGCACTCGCGTGTGCCCAGGTGCAGAACATGACCAAACGCGTCGGCCAAAATCTGCACCTCAATATGACGCGTCCCGGTGAGGTAGCGTTCCAGATACACGCTGGCGCTGCCAAACGAAGCCAGCGCTTCCTGTTTGACCAGATTAAATTCGCTGTCGAAGAATTTTTTGTCGTGGACGATTCGGATGCCGCCGCCGCCCCCGCCGTGCGAGGCCTTGATGATGACCGGATAGCCGATTTTCTCGGCCAGCTTTTTGGCTTCGGTCAAATCGCTGATTTCGCCGTCCGAGCCGGGCGGTACGGGTATGCCGCTTTTAATCATCAGGGTTCGCGCTTTGGCTTTGTCGCCCAGCGTCTCCATGGCCTCGGCCGAAGGACCGATAAACACGATACCGGCGGCTTCACAGGCGCGCTGAAAAACGGCGCTCTCGGAAAGGAAACCGATGCCGGGATGGATGGCCCAGACCTTAAAGGCCTTGGCCGTCGCGATGATGGCGGCGATATTCAGATATGACTTTTCCGCCTTGGCGGGACCGATGCACACGGCATAGTCCGCCAAACGGGTAAAATATGCGTCTTTATCCGCTTCAGAATAAATTGCAACGCTTTCGAAGCCCAGTTTTTTGCACGTGCGGATAATCCGCACGGCCACCTCGCCCCGGTTTGCAATCAGTATGCGATTCATTTTCTTTCTTACGCTCCTCTAAAAACAAACAGTACGTCCTTTTCATCGACCGAGTTGCCGTCAACTGCAATGATCTCTTTGATGACGCCGTCCCGATCGGACTTCACCTCGTTCATCATCTTCATGGCTTCCAGGATGCAAAGGGTATCGCCCTTTTTCACCGAGTCGCCCACCGATACAAAAGGTTTCTCTCCCGGTGCGGGTGCCTGATAGAACACGCCGGAAATGGGCGCGGCTAATACAGGCCCCGACAGTTGCCGGGAACCGGATGATGACACACCGACCGATGGTTTCATTCGCCGGCTGGCCGTTTCGTTTGTTGTTTCGCGTTGAATGCGGATTTTTATTTCGCCTGTGTCCAGTTCAAATTCTGAGAAAGATAATGAATTTATAAAATTTATGATTCCGAAGATCTCATCGTTTGACATTTACACATATCCCTCCTCCCCTGATGGATTAATGTTCTGTGTCCAACAAACTTGTTAGACATACTAACATAATGGTTTCATAAAGTCAATCGAAACGCGAAATTGTTAAAGAATTATTACAATCCAATAATATTGTCTAAAAATAGCCATTTCGCGTTATATTTGATATAATAGTTCGTATATGAAAGGATGATTGAAAATCCCATGGAAACCGAACAAATTCGCGACGTACTCAATGGATATTTAAAGGATATCTTCTTTCGTGTGCTGGATATTCAGGCCAAGCAGGTGTCGATTGCCTCCAAGAAGCGCCTGTCCCGCACCGAACTTCACTCCATTGAAATCATCAAGGATGTGCCCGACCCCATTTTAACCGATGTGGCTGACAAGCTGCATATCTCCAAGGCCACCGCCAGCGTCTGCATCGACCGGCTGGTGAAGAAGGGCTTCGTCAGCAAGAACATCTCCAAGGACGACAAAAGAAAATCGACGCTGGCTCTGACCCAGATCGGCGAGGATACCTACCATCAGCACAAGGAATTCCACGAAAAAATGGTGGATTCACTCTTAAAGGACTTCGATATTTCCGAGTACCCCGAGCTGCTGAAAGGTCTAAAGAATCTGGCCGATTTTTTTAACTCCTACTAAAGCAAAGGGGAAATATGCAGTTTAAACACTTTGGCGACGAAAACAAACCCGTTGTCGTGCTTTTGCATGGCGGCGGTCTTAGCTGGTGGATGTGGGAACCCCATATCGCCATGCTGAACGAGGACTATCATTTTATTCTGCCCATCATCGACGGGCACGATATCGACGATATCACCTTTTCCAACATCTCCGATTCTTCCGACCACCTGATTCAGCATATCGAAAAAACGTGCGGCGGGCAGGTGTTTGCGCTCTGCGGACTTTCTTTGGGCGCGCAAATCGCGCTGGACGTTCTGGCCAAGCGGCCGGATATGGCGAAATATGCGCTGATTGAATCAGCGCTGACCGAACCGATGGGCTGGATCGCCGAAGCGGCCATACCTCTGGTGGGCTTAAGCTATGGGCTTGTCGCCAAACGCTGGTTTTCCCGGGCGCAGGCCAAAGCCATGCTGCTCCCCGACCCCATGTTTGAAACCTACTTTGAAAGCAGCAAAAGGATTTCGAAGGAGTCGCTTCTAAATATCACGCGCGCCAACGCCGCTTTTCGCGTCAACCCCGCGCTTGGAAGATGCAGCACCAAAACACTGATTCTGGCGGGCGGAAAAGAGGTGCGCGCGATTAAGAACTCCGCGCGCGCGCTCGGCAAAACCCTGCCGAACGCGGCCGTCCGGCTGCTCGCGGGCTACCGCCACGGGGAACTCAGCATCGGGCATCCCGATGAATATGTTCAGGTATTCTCGGAATGGGTGCTGAAATAACGGTTCAAAAACGTCAGCCGCTTGAGAAATCAGGCGGCTTTTTTGTTTCGCGTAATCTATTTTATGTTTATTGCATATTATTTAATGTTTTATTTAAACTTATTATTGACAAGCATAATCCAAACGGCTATAATGACACCGTAATCCATCTTTGAAATAGAAAAAAAGGAGAAAATTGAAAATGAAAATGCAGGAAAAGAAATTGAAGCGCTTTCGCGTTTACGAAGTCATCGCGAACGTACTGTTTATCCTCATTCTGGTTACAGGCGGTCTGGCACTGCTGGCGGCTATCGGCGGAGAAATCGCCATCTCGGTCACAAACCTCGATATCGCCGGACTGGCAGAACGTATGGTCACCACCTATGTGCCCGCTATCACGATTCCCGAGATGCCGACCAACGCGTTTTTCCACACACTGATTATCGGTGCCATAGCGGCTGGGGCGGTGGGTCTGGCATTCATCTGCTATCTGTTTAAAGCGGTTTCCAACCTGTTTGCCAACATCGTCAAGACCGAAACTCCGTTCCATGAGAAGAGCATCCGGATTCTGAAATCCATCGGCATCTCGTTTTTCATCTACACGGCACTGATGTTCCTCATCGGCGGAACTTTCAGCGGCGTTCTATCCAGCCTTTATCCGCTTGGTACCTTTAACATTGATACTTCGCTCAAACTGTCTACCATTATATATGGGCTCCTGATTCTGGCGCTGGCCGAGATATTCGAGTTCGGTGCCAGTCTGCAGCAAGACAACGAATCGATTGTGTAGGTGGCCGTCATGATTATAGTCAGATTGGACCGCGTTATGGTAGACCGCAAAATGCCGCTGAACACGCTGGCCGAGAAGATCGGCCTGTCGAATGTGAACCTGTCGCTCTTAAAAAACGGCAAGGTCAAAGGCATCCGCTTCAACACGCTTTCCGCTATCTGCGAAGCACTGGACTGCAGCCCGGGCGATATTCTGGAATACGCGCCGGGGGAAGACCAAGCAGACGACGAATAAACCACGCATGAAATACCCGCTGTTTAAACAGCGGGTTTCTCTTGTACATTTAATGGTTCGCGTATATAATTTAGAGAAATGTATAAAAATACTTTGGAGGCATGATATGGAATCCACGAAATCAAGAACCGTCGCGTTGTTGCTATGCATCTTTTTAGGCGGACTCGGCGTACACCGCTTTTATGTCGGCAAGGTCGGCACAGGCATCCTGTGGCTGTTGACCTGGGGCGTGTTCGGAATCGGCGCTTTGGTTGACCTCATCATGATTATCGTCGGCTCTTTTACAGACGATAAGGGTTTGTTCGTTTCCCGCTGGGACAACTAGGCGCCATTCTCGTCAATTGCAGTGAATCGGTTGGTAATAAAAAGCAGATTCCTATTGACACCGTCATGATGCTTTGATATACTACTAGACAATATAAAGGCGTTGATGGAGAATCCATGCGTCGGGAAAACATTTTCAGCGAGCCGGTGGTTGGTGCAAACCGGCAGTGTCCCCGAAGGCAAAACTCACTCCGGAGCTGTTGTGCCGAAAAGGTTCCCTGGAATCATGAGTAGATACAATCGGGTCGTCCCGTTATCGGCGTAGAACGTGTTGGCGTTTTAATAAGGCGGCTTTTCAAAAGAAAAGCAATTAGAGTGGTACCGCGAGGAATTAATCCCCGTCTCTACATATATATGTTGAGATGGGGTTTTTGTTTATACATACCAAGAAAAGGAGATCAATGGTGATGAAAAGAAATGTAATTTCGGTATTGGTGGAGAACCACGCTGGCGTTCTCACCCGAATATCCGGACTTTTCAGCCGAAGAGGCTACAACATCAACTCACTGACAGTCAGCTGTACGGAACAGAGCGGAATCTCCCGCATGACGGTTCTATGCACCGGTGATGATGCGACGGTTGAACAGATTATGAAACAGCTGGCCAAACAGGAAGTCGTCAAGAAAGTGATGCTTTTGGACGAAAGCACCGCTTCGCTCGGCGACGTGGCATTCATCAAAATGTATGTCCAGAACGGCAAGAGAAAACCGGTGATGGATCTGGTCAATGAGATCGGCGCAACCATTATCGATATGGGTGAAACCACCGTAACCGTTCAGATTACCGGCTCTTACCAGCACGTGGACGAGAGCCTGAAGAAACTCTATAAGCTGGATGTGGCCGAAGTGGCCAGAACCGGGCTGGTCGGACTCGCCGCAGGCGACGACCGGCTGATTGACCAAGAATCTTGAAGCAAAGAATAAATAAATATAATTTTAATGAGGTGAATAAAATGGCAAAACTCTATTACGAACAAGATTGCAAACCGGAACTCCTTAAAGGCAAAAAAATCGCGATTATCGGATACGGCTC
The DNA here is from genome assembly GCA_937863465.1 of uncultured Clostridia bacterium. Taxonomy (GTDB): domain Bacteria; phylum Bacillota; class Clostridia; order Christensenellales; family CALMFG01; genus CALMFG01. The sequence continues at coordinate 5,732 of CALMFG010000051.1, read as the reverse complement.
TCAGGGCCACGCGCATGCGCTGAACCTGCACGAATCCGGCTTCGATGTCACCGTAGGTCTCTACGAAGGTTCAAAATCCTGGAGCATCGCTGAAAGCAAGGGTCTTAAGGTTAAAGTGGCGGCCGAAGCGGCCAAAGACGCGGATGTCATCATGATTCTGATCAACGATGAAAAACAGGTGGCTCTGTACGAAAAGGATATCAAACAGAACCTCTCTGCCGGTAAATACCTGGTTTTTGCACACGGTTTCAACATCCACTACAACCAGATTCAGCCCCCGGCCGACGTCAACGTATTTATGGTTGCGCCCAAAGGCCCCGGCCACACCGTCCGTTCGCAGTTTGAACAGGGCAGAGGCGTTCCGTGTCTGGTCGGCGTATATCAGGATCCGTCCGGCAACTCGTTCGACATGGGTCTGGCCTATGCGTACGGCATCGGCGGCGCCAGAGGCGGCATTCTGGCCACAACGTTTAAAGAAGAAACCGAAACCGACCTCTTCGGCGAACAGGCTGTTCTCTGCGGCGGCGTGACCGAACTGATGAAAGCCGGTTTTGATACGCTGGTTGAAGCGGGTTACCAGCCCGAAAGCGCATACTTCGAATGCGTTCATGAGATGAAGCTCATCGTCGATATGATCAACGAAGGCGGCTTTGCCAACATGCGTTATTCCATCTCGGATACCGCCGAATACGGCGACTATATGACCGGCAAACGCATCATCACCGAAGCCACCCGCAAAGAGATGAAGCAGGTTCTCCTCGAGATCCAGGACGGCACATTTGCCTCCAAGTGGATTTCTGAAAACAGAGCGGGCAGACCGGGATTCCTTGCCAAGAGAAGAATGGAAGCGGATCATCAGGTTGAAAAAGTGGGCAAGGTCTTAAGGGGCATGATGCCCTGGTTGAAGGATAAAAAATAAGCGCCGAGAGAAGAAAACCGGTTCTTGTTTTTTCCAGAAAGCGAGGAACAAGTGAAAAAATCTATACGAATATTCGATACAACCTTACGCGACGGAGAACAGGCGCCGGGTTGCAGCATGAATATTTCTGATAAAGTCCGAGTGGCACGCCAGTTGGAGAAGCTGGGCGTGGATGTGATTGAGGCGGGGTTTGCCATCGCCTCCCCCGGCGATTTTGAATCGGTGCAGGCAGTGGCTGCGGCGGTGGACAAACCCATCGTCGCCTCTCTCTCCCGCGCGGTGAAGGCCGATATCGACCGCGCATGGGAAGCCGTGAAAGGCGCCAAACGCCCGATGATTCATACATTTATCGCGACCAGCGATATTCATATGGAACACAAGTTGAAGATGACGCGTGAACAGGTGCTGGAACGCGCCGCCGAGATGGTGGCCTACGCCAAAAGCCTGTGCGGGCACGTGGAATTTTCGGCCGAAGACGCCAGCCGTTCGGATATCGACTTTCTGTGCCAGGTGTTGGAAACCGTCATCGCCAGCGGCGCAGATGTCTTAAACATTCCGGATACCGTAGGCTACAGCACGCCGAATGAGATGGCGGCTCTGATTACTCATATCAAGAAAAACGTGAAAGATATCGATAAAGTCATCATCTCGGTGCACTGCCATAACGATTTAGGTCTGGCCGTGGCCAATTCGCTGGCTTCGGTTGGTGCAGGCGCCACTCAGGTGGAATGCACCATCAACGGGCTCGGCGAACGGGCGGGCAACGCCAGTCTGGAAGAGATTGTGATGGCGCTGACCACCCGCAAAGATTTATATGAAGTGGCGCACAACATCGATACCCAGCAGATTTACCCCACCAGCCGCATGGTCTCCAGCACCACCGGCCAGCCGGTTCAGGTGAACAAGGCCATTGTCGGCGAAAACGCCTTTGCGCACGAAGCGGGCATCCACCAGCACGGCGTATTGGCAAACAGAATGACATATGAGATAATGACACCTGAAAGTGTGGGCATATCGGGCAATAAGATGGTCCTGGGCAAACACAGCGGCAAGCACGCGCTGGCCGATCGTTTGGTCAGCATGGGCTACCACTTAACCGACGAAACGCTGTCCGGCGTTTTTGAGGAATTTAAAAAGCTCTGCGACACCAAGAAGAACGTGGACGACCGCGACCTGGAAGCTTTGGTCAGCGAAGCCACGCACACCGAATCGCAGTTCTACCGTTTGGAGAATTTTGAAATCACCAGCGGAAACCTGATTGAAGCGCGCGCCGAAGTTTCCGTTTCGCTGGACGGCCAGATGAAGTCGGAAAAAGGCACCGGCGACGGGCCTGTGGACGCGGCTTTCAAGGCCATCGAACTGATTTCGGGCAAATCCTTTAAGCTCCAGACCTACCGCATCAACGCGGTGACCGAGGGCGAAGACGCGATGGGTATGGTCGACGTCACGATGGACATCGGCGGAAAAAGCTACAAGGGCCGTGGTGTGTCCACCGACATCATCGAATCCAGCATCCGCGCGTGTCTGGACGCTCTGAACCGGGCGATATAGACGAGGTGAACCTTTTGGCATCCGATAAGAAAATTTGGGTATTTGATTCGACTTTGCGGGACGGCGCGCAGGCCCGAGGCATCACGTTTTCCACTCAGGACCGCATCAATATGATGCACCTCCTAGACGAAGTGGGCGTAGATTACATCGAGGCGGGCAATCCGGCCAGCAACCCCAAGGAACGGGCTTTCTTTGAACAGGTGAAGCCCTCCGACCTGAAACACGCCAGACTCGTGGCGTTTGGTTCCACGCGGCGCAAAACCACCCAGGCCGAGGACGATCCCGGCATGGCCGACCTTCTGGCGGCAAACACGCCGGTCGTCACCATCTTCGGAAAATCGTGGGATCTGCATGTCACCGAAGTGCTAGGCGCCACGCTGGAACAGAATCTGGATATGATCTATGACTCGGTGCGCTATATGAAGTCTAAAGGCCTCGAAGTCATCTATGATGCCGAACATTTTTTTGACGGATATAAGCACAACCCTGAATATGCGATGAAGGCGCTGAAAGCGGCGGCGGACGCGGGCGCAGACTGTCTGGCCCTGTGCGAAACCAATGGCGGTGCCATGCCCTTGGCGGTTTTCGCGGCCACACAGGCCGTTGTCTCCGCCCATCCGAATACGCTGGTCGGCATCCATTGCCACAACGACGGCGAGCTGGCTGTGGCCAATTCGCTGATGGCGGTGGAAGCCGGAGCGCGGCATGTGCAGGGCACATTCCTAGGGTTCGGCGAACGATGCGGCAACGCGAACTTAAGCGCGCTCATCGCCAACCTCCAACTGAAGCTGGGTTACGACTGTATCCCAGCCGACAGGATGAAGAACCTGTACGCCCGGGCGCATGAAGCGGCCGAGATTGCCAACATTGCGCTGGACGAGAAGATGGCCTATGTGGGCGCGGACGCGTTTGCGCACAAAGCGGGCATGCATATCGACGGCGTCAACAAGGTGTCCCATTCGTTTGAGCACGTACGGCCCGAATCGGTGGGCAACCAGCGCACCTTCCTCTTGAGCGAAGTGGCGGGCCAGACGGCTTTGGTAGCCAAGCTGGCCGATAGGTTCCCCGCACTGCAAAAAGGCGCGCCCGAAACCAAGGCGCTCATCGAGAAGCTGAAGGAGCTGGAATCTCAAGGGTATCATTTTGAGGGTGCCGAAAGCAGCTTTGAGCTGATGGTAAAACGGCATCTTGGCGACTTTAAAACCCACTTCATGGTGGACCATTTTAAGGTCATCGATGAATCCGCGCACGACGGGGACAATGAAGGCGTCCAGGCCTATGCCATGGTCAAGGTCATCGTAAACGGCGAAGCGTTCATCACGGCGGATGAGGGCAACGGCCCGGTCAACGCGCTGGATAAAGCGCTGCGGTCGGCGCTCATCAACTTCTTCCCGCAGCTTAAGACTTTGCACCTCACGGACTACCGTGTCCGTGTGCTGGACAGCTACCACGAGACCGACGCGAAAGTGCGCGTCATGATTGAATGGGCCGACACAACCGCCAGCTGGACCACACTGGGCGTTTCGTTCGACGTCATCGAGGCCTCTCTTGCGGCCATGACCGACGCCATCGAATATAAACTGATGAAAGACGAACAAAAAGTTTAATATATTTATATCTATTAAGGAGGAAAAAAGGATATGGGAATGACTATGACCCAGAAAATCCTGGCTGCACACGCCGGCGAAAAGTCGGTGGTGGCAGGGCAGTTCGTCAACTGCGATCTGGATATCGTTTTGGGCAATGACATCACGACTCCGGTTGCCATTGACGAATTTGACAAGATGGAAGTGGACGGCGTTTTTGACAAGGACAAAGTCGCCATTGTACCCGACCACTTCACCCCCAACAAGGACATTAAAGCGGCCGAGCAGGCCAAGAAGGTGCGCACCTTCGCGCTGAAACACGACGTGACCAACTACTTTGAAGTGGGCGAGATGGGCATTGAGCACGCGTTGCTGCCCGAAAAAGGTCTGGTCGTCTCGGGCGATCTGGTCATCGGCGCGGACAGCCACACCTGCACCTACGGCGCGCTGGGCGCTTTTTCCACCGGCGTGGGTTCCACCGATATGGCGGCGGGCATGGCCACCGGCAAGGCATGGTTTAAGGTGCCTTCGGCGATTCAATTCGTCCTGACCGGCAAACCGTCCAAGTACGTCACCGGCAAAGACATCATTTTGCACATCATCGGCATGATCGGCGTGGACGGTGCGCTGTACCAGTCCATTGAATATGTCGGCGACGGCATCCAGTACTTAACCATCGACGATCGTTTCACCATCGCCAACATGGCGATTGAAGCGGGCGCTAAAAACGGCATCTTCCCGGTGGACGATGTGACGCTGGCGTACGTGAAAGAGCATTCCAAGAAGACGCCCGTGGTTTACGCGGCCGATGCAGACGCCGAGTACGCCCAGGTGATTGAGATTGATTTAAGCCAGGTGCCTTTGACCGTAGCCTTCCCCCACCTGCCCGAAAACACCCGTCCGGTGTCCGAGGCAAAGGGCGTTAAGCTGGACCAGGTGGTCATCGGTTCCTGCACCAACGGGCACATCACCGACTTAAGACAGGCGGCCGAAATCTTCAAGGGCCGTCATGTCAAAAAAGGTATGCGTGCCATCATCATCCCCGCCACCCAGAAGATTTATATGCAGGCACTGCACGAAGGCCTGTTCGACATCTTTGTGGACGCGGGATGTATCGTCAGTACCCCCACCTGCGGACCTTGTTTGGGCGGACATATGGGAATCTTAGCCGACGGAGAGCGCGCCGCTTCCACCACCAACCGCAACTTTGTGGGAAGAATGGGACATACGGGAAGCGAAGTCTATCTGGTCGGCCCGTATGTTGCGGCCGCATCAGCCATCACCGGCGAAATTTCTTCTCCGGAAGATTTATAAGAGGAGGAACACCGATGAATACCAAAGGAAAAGCTTTTAAATACGGCGACCATGTGGATACGGATGTCATCATCCCCGCACGGTACTTAAACACCTCCAGCCATGCCGAACTGGCGATGCACTGCATGGAGGATATCGACAAGGACTATATCAAACAGGTGAAAAAAGGCGACGTGATTGTGGCTGGAGACAACTTCGGCTGCGGTTCATCCCGCGAGCACGCTCCCATCGCCATCAAGGAGAGCGGCGCGGGCTGCGTCATCGCCAATTCGTTTGCGCGCCTCTTTCTTAGTAACGCCATCAACTCCGGCCTGCCGTTTCTGGAGTGCCCGGCGGCGGTCAAAGGCATTTCGGCCGGAGAC
>CALMFG010000050.1 GCA_937863465.1 uncultured Clostridia bacterium | reverse complement strand
GGATTTGTGACCGAGCCTGAAAAGGAGATGTTTGAAAAACTCACCGGCATCTCGGGCGTAGGCCCCAAAATGGCGCTTTCGGTCCTGACCACCTTAAGCGTATCCGAGCTGGCCGCCGCAATTATCTCGTCGGACATCGCCGCCTTTTCGCCGGTTTCGGGCGTCGGCAAAAAGATGGCTGAGCGCATCATCCTGGAGCTTCGCGAGAAGGTTACGAACGACAACATGCTGGCTGATATCGGCGGCGTAGCAGGTATAGTCAACCCCGAATCCGAGGCCGTCAATGCACTGGTCTCTCTGGGCTACAAACGTGCCGAGGCGCTGAAATCGATCGCTTCGGTCAAGAATTTGGGCGACACCACCGAGGAATTAATCTTACTGGCTTTAAAGCGGCTGGGCTAGGCGAAAAGAGGACGGTATGGAAGAGGAAAGAAGAATTGTCAGCGCACTGAATTCGGACACCATCGACGCGGTGGATTTTTCACTGCGTCCCAAAACGCTGGGCGAATTTGTGGGTCAGCAAAAGGTGAAGGAACAGATGCGCATCTATATTGAAGCGGCCAAGAACCGCGGCGAACCGCTGGATCATGTGCTGCTGCACGGCCCGCCGGGCCTCGGCAAAACCTGCCTCGCGCATATCATCGCCAACGAGATGAATGTCAATATCCGCGTCACGTCCGGCCCGGCCATCGAGCGTCCGGGCGACCTTGCGGCCATCCTGACCAATCTCGGCGAAGGGGATGTGCTGTTCATCGACGAAATTCATCGCCTGAATACCTCGGTGGAAGAGGTTCTGTACCCCGCCATGGAGGATTTTGCGCTGGATATCATCATCGGCAAAGGACCTTCGGCCAGGTCGCTTCGCATCGACCTACCGAAGTTTACGCTAGTGGGCGCCACCACGCGCGCGGGCAATCTGACTTCGCCCTTGCGTGACCGTTTTGGCCTTTTAAACCGTCTTTTGATGTATACGCCGGATGAGCTGAAAGAGATTGTCCTGCGTTCTGCTTCCATATTGAACGTACCCATCACCGAGGAAGGCGCTGTGGAGGTCTCCCTGCGTTCGCGCGGCACCCCGCGTATCGCCAACCGCCTGCTCCGGCGCGTTCGGGATTACTCCGAAGTCAAAGGCAGCGGCGTCATCGACCTTGCTTCGGCCAAGGCGGGGCTGGATATGCTGGAAGTTGACCGTCTGGGCCTTGACAACATGGACCGCGATCTGCTTTCCACGGTCATCGAGAAATTCGACGGCGGTCCTGTGGGCCTCGATAATCTGGCCGCGTCTACGGGCGAAGAATCGGGCACCATTGAGGACGTCTACGAACCATATCTATTGCAGCTGGGCTTTTTGAAGCGCACACCCAAGGGCCGTGTCGCCACGCGCTTGGCTTATGCGCATCTGGGGCTGCCCATGCCCGACGGGGCGGGCGGCGCACAGGTTTCCTTTTTAGAAGAAGAACCGGAATAAAAAATAAGCCGGCGGAATCAGCTAAATCCCGCCGGCTTTTTTAGTTGTTTTGTTATTGCTCGGCATTGATTTCCTCGGCTTTCAGCGCCGCAATGGATTCTTCAAAAGCCTCAATCGTGGTGTCCAGATTCCCAATCATCACATCATAGGTTTCTGCGTCAATTTCATCCTTTATAGATACCAGCTTATCTTTCAGGTCGTTCATACTGGCGAGGTACCCTTCGGCCACCGCCAGCGTTTTTTCGTCGGTATTTAAGTCATTCCATTCAATCGTCAGCTCGTTCATATCGTCTTTGATTGTTTTGGCTTTGGCCCAGCCGCGATCGAAAGAGAAATAGGCCAGCGCCACCTCGGTGGTGTTGACTGTGTCGTTTAATACTTCCATAAACCCTTCGTAGTCCTGCGGGTTGACGCCCTCCTGATAGCTCTCCAGCGTATCCATCATCGCGGTGAGCTCATTCACTTCCGCGTTCGCCACTTCGGTCGCGTGGTCATAGTACGTGTCTATCGCCGCAAAATCCGGCGATGCCGCATTCAGTGCCGTTTCTTCCTCCATCAGCGCAGACCATTCCGCGTTCATCTCGTTAAAGCGATCAGTCAGCGCGACAAATTCATCCGTGTAGTTCGGGGCACAGGCCGTCAGCGCTCCGGCAAGAACAGCCAAAAAAAGAAACACAGCCAAATATTTTTTAATCATCTTCATCTCTCCGCGATTTACGTTTACACTCAGTATACCACAAATCCTCGCGCGGAAGAATTCATTATGTCAACCACTCCGGGTGAATTCCTTCCGTAAACACAGTAAATTAACAACCACAGATTATAAAATATGATATAATGTTTAGCGAAAACAATCACCATAAATTCTAAACAGGAGCGTGGCGGATACACCAGCCGCATGTTTAAAATTTTGTCAAAGTTCACCGATCTATTTAAACCCAGAAAAAATAACTTTGTTGGCGGGCAGGAAGCAAACCCCACGCACACCATGCAGAAAATTGACCACTTCTTCTCAATGGGCGGTGCTGTGTTTGTGCCGCGTCAAAAGAACCCGAGTTTCATCATCGGCGTTTTTTTAAACACCGTCAAAATCCTGATTATCATACTCCTGATGGTGATGATGATCGGTCTCGGTGCGGTTTGGGGCATCGCCAAGGCATACCTCGAGACCACCCCGGTGCTGAACACCGCCAAGATTGCGGATCAGGCTGAGACCACCTACCTCTACGACATGAACGGTGATTATTTGGCCGCTTACGTGGGCAGTGAGAACCGTGAATGGGCGTCTTCCGATGAAATCCCCGATATGCTGAAAGAAGCGTTCGTCTCGGTTGAGGATGTGCGTTTCTATTCCCATCACGGCATCGACATCAAACGTCTGGTCGGCGTGGTCATCTCCAACTTTGTCAACGAAAGCGTGCAGGGCGGCTCCACCATCACCCAGCAGCTGGTTAAAAACACGCTGCTTTCATTTGACAAAACCTATAAGCGGAAAATTCAGGAGGCGTACCTCGCCATCCAGCTTGAAAACGAATATACCAAGGATGAGATTTTAGTCTCATACCTTAATACCATCGACCTCGGTGCGGGCAATTACGGCGTCAAGGCCGCGGCCAAAGACTATTTTGGCAAAGATTTGGACGAACTGACCATCAAGGAATGTGCGTTGCTCGCCGGCATCACCCAATATCCGTACGCCTACAATCCGCGGCGGGCGATGTACGGTTCGGGCAACATGGAACGCGTGACCGCCCGTGTGGAACTGGTTTTAAACCGCATGTATGAAGCGGGATATATCACCAAGCAGGAACGTGACGACGCGCTTTTGGAATCTTTCACCATCAAAGAGGAATCCACCGTTCACTCCATGTACAATATGCCCTACTTCGTTGAATATGTCATCGACGATGTCATCACGGCCATTCTGGAAAGCCGGGGCTTGAAAACCGACGACACCGCCAACCGCAACGCGGTTGAGCTTGAAATTCGCAACAACGGCTATCGGATTTATACCACCGTTGACCCCAAGGTTCAGCTGGCGGTTGAGGACTCGCTGGCCAACTGGGACAAATACCCCAGCACCGCAAAAAGTTCGGACAGCGTGGTCTCCACCAAAAACTCGGACGGTAGCATCACCGAAACCATCGAGCCCCAGGCGGCCGCCGTGGTCTTCGACTACAAAACCGGCCAGCTGCGGGCCATCGTGGGCGGCAGAGAAGCCCCCGATGTGAAGAAGAGCATCAACCGTGTGACGGCCACCATGCCGGTCGGCTCGTCGATTAAACCGTTGTCGGTCTATTCGCCTGCGCTGGATTTGGGCGCGTCTCCGGCCACCATCATCGCCAATGTGCCCGTCGCCATTGACGGATGGAACACGGCAACCGGATACCCCGCCACGTCCGAAAGCACATACGGCCCTGTCTCGATACGCGAAGGTCTTACCAATTCCATCAATATCGTTGCGGCGCGCACGCTGATGGAATACGTGGGTCTGGAAACCTCCAAGGAATACCTGATGAGAATGGGCGTCAACGCCAATCATATCAATGAGGATCCGGCAGGTCTTGCGCTCGGAACTTCGGGCATCACGCCCTTGGAGATGGCTGTGGCCTACGGCTGTATCGCCAACGGCGGCGAATACATCAGCCCCATCTCGTTTACAAAAGTCGTCGATAAGGACGGCAATGTCATTGTGGACGCTACCTTAACACAGGTTCACCGTCAGGCGATCAAACCTTCCACCGCCTATATGATGGTGGACATCATGGAAGACGTCATCACCAAAGGAACGGGCAAAAATGCGCGCATCTCAGGCATGACCGTAGGCGGAAAAACCGGCACCAATCAGGAGAACCGCGGCATCTACTTCTGCGGATTTACACCGTACTACTCCGCTTCGCTCTGGATTGGGCACGACGATTATAAACCATTAAAATCCAACGCCTATGCGTCGTCCTATGCCGCGCCGCTGTGGCAGGACTTCATGAGCACCATCCACGAAGGTTTGGAAGACAGGGATATCATTGAGGCTACGCCCGAATCGCTGGGCCTCGTAAAGGCCACGGTCTGCCCGGTTTCGGGCATGCTGGCCACCGAATACTGTGCCGAGGATCTTTCGGGCAGAAATCTGATTACCGACTGGTTTACCGCGGATACGGTGCCGACTGAAACATGTACATGGCATCAGCCGCTGACCGAAATCTGTGCCGCCAGCAATAAACTGGCCACCCAATACTGTCCCGATGATCAGGTGATACAGGCCTCCCCGCTGTTCCTGAGCCCCGATTCGGTCTATTTCAAAATCGACGAATCTCTGCGAAACAGTCTGTTCCCGCTGTTGTTCCCGCTGTCTTCGGTCAGCCTCGGCACCTTAACATCCAGCGACGCGGACTATTATACTTATTACTGCGATATTCATACCTCTGGCTGGGCGGAAGGTTCGGTTCAGCGCCCCAATGCGGTCAGCGCGGCCAACAGCAAGATCAACGAAGTCCGTTCCTTCATCCAGAACCGTGTGGGCGACATCACGCCCGATGAGGCCACGACTTTGTATAGTTTAATCAGCGCTTTGGAAGCGCTTGTCAGTGATTCGGCCAGCACATCCGTGCAAATCACGGCGGCCACACTGGACCTTGACAGCTACTATCAGCAACTGGTCACCAAATACATCAGTACGAATTAATGCCGACCAATCCGGCGGCAACCAAAAAAGTACTTTAGAAAAGTGCTTTTTTCTTTTGTATCAGTGTTTCGATATGGCTTAAATAGGTTTCCAAATCCTTCGGGTTGGCCAGACGCTCATGCCTGCCCTCGTCAGGATATATCTTCTTGGATATGGCTCCCGCCCCAAACGCCAGAATATCGGTCACTTCCTCCATCACGTCGATGTTATAGATACATGGACAGTCGGTTCTTGCGTAGCCGACATTTTCGAGGTTCCCTTTCATGTACTTCTGCCGATACATATAGTAGGGGAAGTATCCGCTCTTTTCGCAAATCCGCCGCGCCGCCGACACCGCGCGTTCCATCAGCGATTCATCAGCCGAGTACTTGGCTTCCCGCTTCATCGCCGCGGCGTTCTTAATGGCCAGCGTATGAACCGTGATGCTTTCAGGGTGCATATCCCGTGCTTTTTTCAGCGACCGCCGCATATCCATCATCGTTTCCCCCGGCAAACCCAGAATTAAATCCAGATTGATGTGCGAAAATCCGGCTTCCCGCGCCAGCGCATAGGCCGTGTAGACGTTTGCGACTGTGTGCTTTCTGCCCACTTTCGCCAGCGTCTCGTCCTTGAAGGTCTGCGGATTGATGCTGATGCGGTTAACGCCGTATTCCTTGAGGAGCGCCAGCATCTCTTGGTCAATCGTGTCCGGCCTTCCGGCCTCCACAGTAAACTCGCATCCCTCGCCCCATTCTCTCACGGCCGCAAGCAGACGTTCCAGAACCGGTAAATCCAGACTGGTCGGTGTTCCGCCGCCGATGTAGACCGACCGAATATCCTGTCGGCTGACTATGGGCTTCATCGCTTCAATCTCGGCCAAAAGCGCATCCATGTAGCGGTTCTGAATGGCGTCGCCTTCTTTCAGGCGCTTGGAACCGAATGAGCAGTAGGTGCAGATGCTGGGACAGAATGGGATGCCGATATAGATATCTATTGCAGTCTTGCCGATGCTTTCAATGATGCTCTGCTGACGCATGACGATGGATTTGGCGAGGCTATACTTTTCCTTTGAAACGCCCAGCTCGCCGACCAGATAGGCTTTCGCACCCGCTTCACCCATCCGGGCTTCCAAATCCCTTAAGTACTTGGAAGGTCGGATGCCGGTCAGCGGCCCCCAGGGCATCCTCTTGTGGGTATAGTGTTTCAGTAACCGATAGAGGTTTAGCTTCACGGCTGCTTTGCGCTCCCGCTTCTCCGCGATCGACGTTTGCGCCTCCAGAAAGAAAGGATGCTGATTGACCGCTTTAATTTTACCGTTGACGTACAGCCGGGCCGAGGAAATAAAATGCCCGCGTTCCAAATCGGTCACCGCGTGCTTGACGCAAAAGCCCTTCAGCGGAATTTGTGAATCAACCGGCAGAATGTCGATTTTATCCGCACTTAAAAAAAGGCGAATCTCTTCGCAAAGATCGTTGTAGAATTCAGGTGTGTCGGTCATCAAATAAAATTCCATCATATCCCGTAAATCTCAATCAATGTTTTGGCGAATGAAAGCTCGGCGTCCTGCTGTCCGGTCTTAAAAAGATAGTCCATCTTGGCCAGCGCGTTGATGCCGTCCATCAGCGCATGCGCAGAGAAGTTCTTCGCATCCTGCATGGCCATCTTGGCGGCGTACGGGTGTCCGCCCATCATCTGAATCACCTTCTCCTGCGGATACTTCGCGTCCAGCATGGTCCGCGCTTTGTACATCATCCGAAATTTATTCGCGATGAGCCCCAGAATGCCGAACGGGCTTTTTTCGGTATCTATGATATCGTTGAGCAATGTCAGTGCACTTTTAGTATCCTTCTTCATCAGAAAATCATGAATTTGAAATACATTGTATTCCAATGACTGGGACGCGATTTTGACCACGTCGCCGGCTTTCACCTCATCGGCCTCGACATAGGACGCGATTTTTTCAATCTCGCCTGAAAGGTTGACCATGTCCTGTCCGCTTCGTTCAATCAGCGCCGAAACCGCCGGACGGCCGATGGTCTTGCCGAGGTTGGCAAAGGCGTAGGTCACCCATGCCGTGATATCCGAAAGCTCAGGTTCGCCGAATTCCGCCACCATGCCCGCATCGGCGATGGTCTTGTATAGTTTTTTTCGTTTGTCCGGCTTCTGGTCAAAGGTGAATATCAGCACCGCAAGGCCGCTCGGATGTGCCAGGTAGTCCAGCACTTCTTCGCCGCCCGTTTTTGCGCTGATCATCGGCGGAAAGTCTTCCACCACCACCAGCCGTTTTTCGCTGATGAAGGGTGGGGTCTGACACGCCAGAACGATATCGCTCTCTTTGGCCCGGCTGTCAAATCGGTCCACGTCGAGGTCCTGCAGGCCGACGTGGTAGTGCGCTAAAATCGCCTTTAGGCTTTCGCGCTTAAAGTGGTCGTTTTCGCCGCATATCAGAAACAGACGGATGTCCGTTTTCTTTTTGAGTGTTTCCAAAAAACTCTGGTAGGTCAAAAGCGGCCTCCTTTAGTTTGGCAGAACGGGCACGGCTTTAATCGTATCGCCGAAAGACATCATTATGCCGCCGTTCAAATCGGTACGGTAAATTATATCACACGCGTCCGCCAAATTGTAGAGCGTTTGCGGCGCGGGATGGCCGTAGTTGTTTTCTCCGCAAGTAATCACAGCAATCTCAGGCGTCACCGCAGTCAGAAAGGCCGGAGACGAACCATACTTGGTGCCGTGATGCGTCACCTTCAAAACATCGATATCTCCCACTTCGTCCATGATGTCGTTTTCCACGTTAAGGTTGATGTCGCCGGTTAAAAGAACACGATAGTCTTTGTAGGATATCAGCAGGCACAGCGAAGTCTCGTTCTTATTTTCGTCATCCATATCGCCGGCAGGGCTCAGCACCTTTAAGGCCACCGAATCACTTAAATTCATCGTATCGCCTTTTTCAAGGTAGGTCGTCCATGTATCAGTTTTTAGGTCAAAAGTGTTTCTACCGGCATAGGGCAGATAGAGATGCGCCGCCAGTCCGTCGGTCAGCAATGTCTCAGCGCCGCCGATATGGTCATTGTCTGCGTGCGTCAGGAACAGCCCGTCCAAATAAATACCCTGACTTTTCAGCACGCGTTCCAGTTCATCCGTCGAATATACTTTGCCCGTATCGACAAGGTAGTGTGTTCCTTCGGGCGTGGAGATCAGAATCGCGTCCCCCTGCCCGACATCGGCAAAGTAGATTTCCAGTGTTTTTTCCTGGGTCAGCGACGGGATGACGAGGATGGCCGCCATGCCGACGACCAGTATCGCTGCCGCCGTGCGCTTCAGCCAGGGTTTAAACAGGCAATAGCCGGAGACGACAAAAATAGCGGCATACCAGAGGATGATGAAGCCAGCGGGCAAGGCCGGAATATCCACCGTTGCAAACGGCAGTGCTGTCAGTTTG
>CALMFG010000049.1 GCA_937863465.1 uncultured Clostridia bacterium | reverse complement strand
CAGTATTCCACCAGCCTGTCGGCGGTGGCGCGTAAATCCATCGGCCCATCGTCGGTCATCGCGGTGTCCCAGGAGCAAAGCTGAACCTCGTAGATGTGCATCGGTTTTTCGTGGGTGTTGATTGCCGCTCGTTTGTCCATCCATTCTGCGTCTGAGAAAGGAAAGCTGAACGGGTCGGTGACGATGTTGGCCGAATGCGGCCGGAGTTCGCCCGAAAAACCGTAGGGGTCGGAATGGTACACGCGGGAGCCGTCTGCGCCTTCGATTAAGTACTTATAAAGATGCCCGGGCTTAGCGGTTTTTGAAAGCTGGTGCCAGACGCCCTGTTCACATTCCATCGTGCTGGTTTCGTCCCAGCCGTTAAAATCGCCGACCAGCGCAACGCGTTTGGCGTTTGGCGCAAACACGGCGAAACGGACGCCGGAGCTTTCAACATGGGCGCCAAAACGGGAAAAAGCATGAGTCTCGCTTCCCTGTTTGTAGAGGTAGAGAAGTTCGGAATAGTCACCCATATCGTTTCACACCCACCTTCGATTGATTAGTATATTATAGCATGCCGACAATTCGATTCCAAATGCCGCGTCGATAAATTTACGAAATAGCACAAGATTTGTCATGTTTTTTTTAAACCCGATGCTTTTTTAAGCGCGTGCGTGGGGAGGGGGGCGAGTGTTGCAAAACTGAAGATAAAATACTATGATAGAGTCAAGTCATGATTTATCATTTATGCCATTTTTAAACGGAGGAAATGAAAGGATTATGGAACCAATCGGAAGAACGACATGGGTGATTCCCGATATGTTCTGGCCCAAGAGCTCGGCGCCCGGTGTATACGTCAGCCACGAGGAAATCTGCGTGCTGAATGCATCCGAACAGCCCTGCGAAGTGGATATTGAGCTTTTCTTCGAGGATCATGAACCGATGGTGCTGGACGCCGAATGCGCGGCCCGGCGCACCAAACATATCCGGATGGATACCATGCTGGACGAGGGCGGCCGGAACATTCCGCGCGGCGTGCCTTACGCGGCGGTCATCACCTGCTCGGTGCCCTGCGTGGTGCAGTATACGCGTTTGGACGCCAGCCAGTCGGCCAACAGCCAGATGACCACCATGGGGTTCGGCATCTACTAAAAAAGCGCCGCGGAATACACAGCGCCGGATATTCGGGAAAAATGTCTCTTTCTATTCCAGAGAGAGCCCGTGCTTTAGGTGCACCAAAAAGTCCTGTACGTTCGTGACGATGGATTTTACAGCCAGCGAACCGCGGTCGCGCAGTTTGTTGACGGCAAATTCGGCGATGTCCACCGTGTAGAAATTGACCTGTCGGATGACGCCGTCTTTTACGGTATACGACGGGGTCATGTTGCCGGTGGCGATGGTGTGCAGCTGGGTGGCAAGACCGATGACCGTGGTGGCGCCTGAGATGACGGCGCGCATGCGGGCCTGACATTCATAGACATTGCCGATGACTTCGGGCAGAGGGCCGTCGTCACGGATGGAGCCGCCGAGGATATAGCCGATGTTGTGTTTTTCCATAGCGTACATGATGCCCTCGCCGATGTTTTTCTCGCGGATGAAGTTTTTGATGCTGCCACAGGCACGGACCTCGTTGATGGTCTGCAGGTGATGGTAATGCCCGTTGGGGATGCTCTCCTGCGTGTAGATATCCTGTCCCAAAGCGGTCTTTAGGTAGCTGGCTTCCAGGTCGTGCGTGGCCAGCGCGTTGCCCGCGAAAATATGCTGGACATAGCCGTTTTCAATGAGGAGCTGAAAGGCTCTTCGGGAGTCGTAGTCGAACGCCACGGCCGGACCCAGCACCCACACGATATATCCGTTGTCCCGCTCATATTTTAAAAGATCATACAGCGAATCGTAATCCATGGAGTAGGACGTTTCACGCGTCCGCGATGTGCGGAAAGCAAACTCCTCCCTGTCCTTGGCCGATGACATGAAGCCGGAGGCATGCAGATAGATGCCGAGACTGCCGTTGTCCTTGCGGCCCAAAACCACCAGATCGCCTTTCTTGATGTTTCGGGCTTCCACAGCAAAGGGTTCGCCGTCCCGGACCACCACCGAGCAGTCCATACGCGAGGCCTTGATGAGGCGCCATGCGCCGTCAATTTTGATGTATTCGGGGAAGATGCTGGTGGCATGAAATTCGTCGGGCAGAATGCCGTCCGCGGACGCGGGAACCAGCACGGCGTTGGGTGCCGAGACCAGCAGTTCCTGCGAGAAATCCGGTTCCTGATAGTTTTTGGGTGTATACATGGGTTTGCCTCACTTAGGGTGAATCTTTTTTTATTTGGGGGGTTACTTGTTTTAAAAAATATTTTTGCCGAGCGCCGAGAGAATCAGGCTGACGGCCAGTTCGCCGGTCACGTTGCTGTGGTCGGTGATGGGGTTTAACTCCACCATATCCAAACCCAGCATACCGCCGCTGGCGTACAGCATCTCCATCAAAAGATGCGCTTCGCGGTAGGTGATGCCGCCCTTCACGGGCGTTCCGACGCCGGGGGCTTCTTTGGGCGAAATCACGTCCAAATCAAAGCTCATATGAAAACCGCGCGTGTTTTTGCCGGCAATCTCAATCGCCTGCCGCACGGTTTCGCGCATGCCGTATAGGTCGATATGCTGCATGGTGAACACGGTGATACCCGACGCCCGCATCAAATCGGCTTCGGCGGGGTCCAAACTTCGCGCGCCCAGCACAACCGTGTTTTCCGGCCGGATAAAGCCGTCACCCGCAGGCAGAAAGGACGCGAGCGAATCGGTCTCCACGCCGGTGATGGAAGCCAGGGGCATACCGTGCAGATTGCCGCTGACCGAGGTTTTCATGGTATTAAAATCGCCGTGTGCGTCGGCCCAGATGATGCCGATATCCTTAAAGTGGCTTTTGGCGGCCAGCGCTGAGCCGACGGCCAGAGAATGGTCGCCGCCGAGCACCAGCGGGAAATGTCCGTCCGCATAGGTGCGGCGAACCGCGGTAAAGAGGTCGGCGTTGACCTTGACGATGGTGCTCAGAAGGTCCAATCGCGCACTGCCGGTCTGAACCTGCGTTTCGGGCACGGGGACAGTGATGTCGCCGACATCCCGAACGCTGAGCCCCAGCTCTTTCAGCTGTTTATCGAGGCCGCTGTATCGGATGGCCGAGGGGCCCATATCCACGCCGCGGCGGTTGCCGCCGTAATCCATCGGGACGCCGATGATATCGATAATCGTTTCTTTCACGTGTGTTTTCTCCTTACGCTTCGGCTTCATTATATCACAACCCAAGCGCAAAGAAACGCATAAAAGCAGGATAAAGGCGCAAAAATGTATATGGTTAGCATACCTAAATATATGGTGTCAAACCGCGGCGAATTTGATATAATGGGAGCAATATGGACGGAGGGAAACGGCGATGGACGGGAAAAAGAAGCAGGCGGCAAAATGGATTTACTTTTTGTATATTTTCGTGATGGTGTTGCTGTGCACGCTGTCGGTGGTGCTGCCGCACGGCCAAAACGACTTTAATCGCGGGGTGACCATTTATTATCCGGCGGCGAACAGCGAGATGGGTCAGGATTTCACCGTGAATGGCTCGGTCTACGCCAGAGACGGCATTACTTCGGCCGAGATGGTGTTTCTTCCCTCGGGCGAGACTTTCCCGATTGCGCGCGAGACGATAACCTATCACGGGAAAACGCTGCTGACGCTGTCCACGTTTAAAAACGAAGTGGCGCTATCGGGCGAAGGGCCGACCGATATGCAGGTCAATATCACGACCGAAACGGGGGAAACCTTTACACTGGACGCACTGGCGTTTGACGTGAAGCAAGGGGCCTCGGCGGTGGTTTTCAAAATGTTCTCGCCCATGCACCTTATCCCCTTAGGCGTGCTGGTCGCCGTCTTTTTCCTGATGCTGTGGCTGTACCGAAAGAAACCTTCCGAGAAAACACGGGTGACGCTGTTTATCATCATCAGCCTTCTGGTGATGGGGTGCGACGTTTCTTTAAAAAGCTGGATGCTGAGCAAGGGGCTTTTGCGCGCCAGTTACGACCTTATCCTGCATATGTGCGACATATCGGGCTTTCTTCTGCCCGTTCTGCTGTTCATGAAGGACGGAAAATCGCGGGTGGCGCTGTTTAACCTGATGTTCATCTGGGGACTGGGCGGCGCGGCCATGGCCCTGCTGACGCCCGAGATGGGCGGCTATGCGTTCCCCAGCCTGTATTACTTCAACTTCTTTATCAAACACGGCATGATTGTCATCGGCGTGCTAATGGCGATATTCGTGGACGGCTTGCGGCCCAGCTTAAAGAAAATGCCGACGGCGATCGGCCTTAGCACCATCATGGTGGCGGCCATCTATGGACTGGATCGGCTGGCGGTGCTTCTGCCGCCGTTTGAGCCCGGCAACTATATGTTTCTGTCCTATCCGCCCACCGGCGGCTCGCTGATTGACCTTCTGGTCAAAATTTTCGGCCCATCGCCGTATTACATCATCGGGCTCATCATCGTGGCCGTCATCGTCTATACGGCGCTGTGGGTGCCGTTTGCGGTCGGCGGGGCAGTGAAGCACAAGAAGAAAAGCTGATTTCATAAACAAAAGACACAGGCGCTTCCGTTTGGGAGCGTCTTTTTTCTGTGCGCCGCAGGAACGGGAGATTTCGATGAAGGAACAAAAGAAAAATATCGCGGGCGCTAATGTTTCTTCAGCCTTTTTTTCGTTTATTTGTTTTTATGGATACGAGTCATTATAATGAGGGATATGGAGCCGAACAGCTCGAACTTTCGGAGGAAATATGCAGGATTATTCGCTTTTTGATATTATCGGGCCGGTGATGATCGGGCCCAGCAGCTCGCATACGGCGGGCGCCAGCAAAATCGGCCATATGGCGGCGCAGGTGTTTGAGGGCGAAATCGCCGCCGTAGAATTTTACCTGCACGGCTCGTTTTATAAGACCGTGAAGGGCCACGGCACCGACAAAGCGCTGCTGGCGGGCATCATGAAGATGGAGCCCGACGACGTGCGCATCAAGGACGCGTTTAACATCGCCGACGCGCGCGGTATCCAATACCGTTTTTTTGAAGCGGATTTAGGCGAAGTGCACCCCAACACGGTGAAGATTGTGATGACAGGCAAGGATGGACACGTTGAGACGGTGGTGGGGTCCTCCATCGGCGCGGCAAAAATCCTGATTACGCAGATCGGGGACACCGACGTGGAGGTGGATGGAGATTACTGCACGCTGATCACCACGCATATCGACAAACCCGGCATGATCGCCAAGGTCAGCACCATTCTGGCCCAGCACCGCATCAACATCGCCTTTATGAAGGTGTTTCGGCAGAACAAGGGCGACACGGCCAGCCTGATTGTGCAGGTGGATGCTTTTCCCGGAAGCGACGTGTTAAAAGAGATTGCGCAGATTGAAGGGATTCAATCGGCCAAAATGATTCGGGCGCTGGAGGGCTGAAGAGACGATGAGCTTAACGATAAGAAACGCGGGCGATGCGATGGCAATCTGCGAGAAAAACGGATGGCGGCTGCACGAAACCGCGCTGGCCTATGAACTGGCCAAGGGCACCGAGAGCCGCGAAGATATCCTGACCAGAATGGGACGGCATTTTTCGGCCATGCAGGAATCGATTAAAGCGGGCCTTGTGGGCACCGAGGAAGGCGCCTGCAAGATGTTCCGGGACGACGCCAAGCGGCTGATGGCTTACCGCGAGAAGAAGATGACTCTGAGCGGACAAACCATGACCAAGGCCGCGGCGTACGCTTTGGCGGTGATGGAGATTAACTGTTCGATGGGCCGCATCGTGGCCGCGCCCACGGCGGGGTCGTGCGGCGTTCTGCCGGCGGTGATTTCGGCCAGCATGGAGACCTTAAGCAAAGGGGAAGCTGAAGGGGTCCAGGCACTGCTGACCGCAGGACTGGTCGGGGTCATCATCGGGAAAAACGCGTCGCTTTCGGGCGCCGAGGGCGGATGCCAGGCCGAGATCGGTTCGGCCGCGGCCATGGGTGCCGCGGCGGTGACCGAGATGGCGGGCGGGACGCCCAAGCAGTCTTTCGACGCGGCGGCCATTGCGCTGAAGTCCATGATGGGGCTGGTCTGCGATCCGGTGGCGGGATTGGTGGAGGTGCCGTGCGCCAAACGCAACAGCACGGGTTCGGCCATCGCGCTGGTTTCGGCGGACATGGCGCTGTCCGGCATTGTTTCGGTCATCCCGTTCGATGAAGTGGTGATGGCCATGAGTAAGGTGGGGCGGACCATTCCGGTTTCTTTACGGGAGACCGCCGAGGGCGGTGTGGCCGCAACGCCCACGGGCAGGCGGCTGAAACAGGAGATATTCGAGCCATAAAAAACGGGAAGGCGTTAGATGCCTTCCCGTTTCTTTTTGACCAGACAGGCTGATCTTAAAATGAGTTTATACTATTCGAATGACAGGTCACTCGAAATGGTTGTAATTTTGAACTCAACGCCGTCCGGATCGGTGGCGGTTTCACCGCGAATGCTGCCGGCCGTGCTGGAGAAAGCCAGATGGATGGGCACATCTTCGATGAGCTTGATATTGACGGCACCGCTGGTGGTGCTGATCTTTGTCGGACAGGCTTTAAAATAGGTGACGTCCACACTGCCCGATATGGTTTCGACAGAGACCGAAGCGCTTGAGCTGGCAGGGCCGTTGATATCCACCTCGCCGCTGACTGTTTTGGCTGTCAGAGCGCCGTCAACGCTGGCTTTAAAATCAATGCCGCCCGAGACCGATTCCAGATGCACATCGCCGACACGGTTTAAGGAAAGCTGAAGCCGGCCCGACGTGGTGAACATGGAAAGGGAAGAAAGGCTGTTGCTGATATCGCCTGATACACTGCCCGCCGTGTCGATAATCTTCACACTGCCGGAGAAATCAGTTGGAATGCCCACATTCAGCTCGGATTCAATCATGTGCATGCTGGTTGTGGGGTAGACCACTTCCACATAGGCTGTGGTGCCCGACACATGGGAGTCCAGCGTCAGCTTGGACGCTTTCCAGAACTGTGTGGTATTCAGCTCGGAAGTCAGCATGTCGCCTGCCGAGGCGGTCAGGGTAATTTCGTCGGAGACGCCCGTGATGACGATGGTATCGACACCTTCGAGCGAAACAGACTGGTTTTGCGTTTCTTCGATGCCTTTGCTGCTATAGCTGAAATCGGGAGAGCCGTTGTTCTTAATGTAGGAAGACACGAAGAAACAGGATGCGACACCAAAAAGAACAAAAACGCCAAAACAGATTAATACGATGAGTAAAACGGTTTTCTTTTTCATAAACTGCCTCCTTACTTGCCGCTGAAAATTTTAACATGCAGCATGACAAACCATTTGACGCCAAGATAGAACGCCTTGGTGACGTAGACCATGCCGACGCCCGCCAGTATTCCGAAGGCCAGCGACGCGATGCCGCCGGTCAGCAGGATATACCAGGGGAACAGGGTGAGAATGCCGGTGAACAGCGAACCGATGATGAGACCGATACCCGCAAAGAAGCAGGCGATGGGCACGCACCACAGTCCCGCCCAGATTGAGAAAAGCGTAGCCAGAATCGAGATGCCGAAGAAAATATCGAAAGTGACCAGGCCGATTGCCGCCCACACCGATGTGCGAACCGGCGATTTTCCGGTATATCCGAATTCCTTGGCCACCTCTTCGGGGCTGCCGAGTTCTTTGACGATTTCCTCTTCGGTTTTACCGTCGGTCAGGCCCGAAAGGAAGTGCTCTTCATAGTCCAAAAGGATGTCCCGTTTGTCCTGTTCGGGGAGCAGCTGCTTTAATTTTTGCATAAACTCTTTTTTGTTCATTTCTCATCGCCTCCTTCTTTAACTATTGATGAGATATTGTTTTTTAAAGTGAGCCATTCTTTTCGAAGCGCCAAACGCAGTTCGTCACCGCTGATGGTCAGCTTGAAATATTTGCGCGCCGGACCGCCCGACGATTCCTCCAGGTATGTATCGACAAACCCGTCGGTTTTTAACCGGCGAAGAACCGGATAGACGGTACCGGAGGAAATGTTCACTTTCTCGCTTAACAGGCTGGCCAGCTCGTATCCGTAGCGGTCCTGACCGTCCAAAAGCGACAGGACGCAGAGTTCCAAAACGCCTTTTTTGAATTGAATATCCAAAGTAGTATTCCTCCTTCACTATTATTCGTGGAACAATAGTGATTATAGACCTATACTGCGCGTGTGTCAATAGTGAAATAAAAAAAGAATCCGGCGAAACCGAATCCTTTTTAAGCTTTGAAAGTTTTATTATGCGGGGTTTACAGCGCACCCTTCCACAGACCGTGCACGTTGCAGTATTCTCTGGCCGAGATTTCTTTGCCTTCGCAGACGCAGAAGGTGGCTTCCGGTTTGTCACCGGGTTTCAGTTCTTTGCGCAAAACCGCGCCGTCCACGATGAGCTCAATCCACTGGATATAGTGCTCTTCGGTCATCGGATGGTCCTGATTTTCGCCGACCTTGACAAGGTATCCGCCTTCAACGGCCGAGATAAACGGGACATGCTTTTCCTGACTGCTGTCCGCTGTTTTTTCTTCCTGCTTGGTCATATTCTGGCCGCAGCATACCATAGGCGCACCATCTCCGTTCAGCACTTCGACGATATTGCCGCATACCTCGCATTTATACACTTCCATTTTCTTCGTCATTCGATCTGCCTCCTTTAAGGGTAGTTACAATTCAATTTCCTGATTGTTCCTTAAAAAAATTATAGCGTGATTAGAGCGGTGTGTCAATTCATATTAAATTTGTCGGAATTAACAATCTGTAAATTCTCGGTAAAAAAAGCGCTGGGGAAGTGAATCCTTCAGCGCTGTCATGCGATTAACCTTTTGGCGCGGGGGCTTTCACCACAAAGAGCTCCAGCGTATCCTCCCCGCCGTTCAGAACATCCATCTGCACCCCTTCGGGGATTGCGAGAATGGTACCGGCTTCGTATATGTTCGGCTTTTGTCCGTTGATGCCCAGACTCACCGTGCCCCGAACCACCGTCATATAAACGTTGGAGTTGGAACTGTGATGCGGCAGGCGGTCGCCTTTTGGGAGAATCATGTGGTTATAGTTGATGTGTTCATCGATAATCACGCGTTCGATGACTTTTTCTTCGCCCTGGGTCAGGGTATAGACTTTCTCAAACATCGGCAGGCTCCTTTAATCGAATTTCAAGCTGATATCCATTGCCTTGACGCTGTGGGTCAGCGCGCCGATGGAGATGATATCCACGCCGGTGGCGGCCACATCGGCCAGGTTCTTTTCGCCCATGTTGCCGCTGGCTTCCAGAATGGCGCGCCCTGCGGTCTGGGTCACGGCTTTTTTCATGGTCTCGTTGTCCATGTTGTCCAGCATCACGATATCCGCGCCGGCCTTAATCGCTTCTTCCAGTTGCTCCAGCGTCTCCACTTCCACTTCGATTTTTAAAGTATGCGGGGCCACGGCTTTGGCCGCCGTGACGGCTTGGGTGATGCCGCCTGCGGCTTTGATATGGTTATCCTTGATTAAAACCCCGTCGGCCAGATTGAAGCGATGGTTGGTTCCGCCGCCGGTATGCACCGCGTATTTTTCAAACACACGCAAGCCGGGTGTGGTTTTTCGCGTGTCCACAATTTTGGCTTTGGTTCCGGCCACCTGCAAAACGGCGGCATGCGTATTGGTGGCGATGCCCGACATCCGCTGCATCAGGTTGAGCGCCAGCCGCTCG
The DNA here is from genome assembly GCA_937863465.1 of uncultured Clostridia bacterium. GTDB lineage: Bacteria > Bacillota > Clostridia > Christensenellales > CALMFG01 > CALMFG01. Next base: position 12,470 of record CALMFG010000049.1, on the reverse strand, counting down.
CCGGTGAGGATGGCGGCCGCGTCGCCGCTGACGGCGGCGATGATGTCGCCTTTTTGTACGGCATCGCCGTCATGGAAGTTGGGCTTAAAGGTGATGTTCGGGTCGGCATAGCTGAATACGGCTTTGGCGACGCCGACACCGCAGAGAATGCCGCTCTCTTTGGCGATGAATTTACCCGAAATATTGGTGCCTTCGGGGACTGTGGCCTGGGTGGTGATATCACCCGTGCCCACGTCCTCGGCAAAGGCGCGCCGGATAAAGCTTTTTAAGATATCCTGATCAATCTTCATTTAGTCCTCCCGATAATGCGCGCCCACCGATTCCTTGCGCGCGATGGCGGCGGTCATGATGCTTTTGGAGACCAAAGCCATGTTATAGAGCTCCATCATGGGAATCGACGTATAGGCGGCCGGTTCGATTTTTTCGATGATCTCGATAAGTTTTTCCAGCCCATCGGCCATACTTTTGCCGTTGCGGACGATGCCGCAGTGCTTGACCATGATGCCTTTGATGTTGTTTTTTTCTTTGACGATATCGATATCAATGGAATCAAATTTGCTGGCCGCAATTTTAGGCGGCTCGATTTTGGGTTCATCCATCAGATTGTTCACGCTGGTGGCGCATCGGCGCCCAAACACCAGACATTCCAGCGTGGAGTTGGAGGCCAGACGGTTGGCACCGTGCACACCCGTGCAGGCCGCTTCACCGGCTGCATACAGGCCGCGGATGTTGGTGGCACCCCACAGGTCGGTCTTGATGCCGCCCATCATGTAGTGCTGTACCGGGCCCACCGGAATGGGCTGGTGCGCGATATTGATGCCGCTTTTCAGGCAGTTCTGATAGATGGTCGGGAAACGCTCCGTTAGGAAGCTTTCCGGCTTGCTTGTGATATCCAAAAGCACATACGGCAGGGACTGGTTCTCGATCTCGCGGTAGTTTTCGCGCGCCACGATGTCCCGCGGCGCCAGCTCGGCCAGCTCGTGCCGGCCTACCATATACCGCTCGCCCTTTTCGTTGAGCAGAATGCCGCCTTCGCCGCGCACGGCTTCAGAGATTAAAAAGCACTGCCGGTTGCGGCTGGTTTCCGAATAGAAGCCGGTGGGATGGAACTGGACAAACTCCATGTCCTTGAGCGCGGCCCCGGCGCGAAGCGCCATGGCGATGCCGTCCCCGGTGGCGACCAGCGGATTGGTGGTGTAGCGGTAAACCTGCCCGATGCCGCCCGCCGCGATGATGACATGGCTGGTTTTAAAGAAGTGCCAGCCGTTGTTGTAGGCCGCAATGCCGGCCACAGAACCGTTGTTGGTCACGATGTCAGCGATAAAGTAGTTTTCTAAGAGGGAGACGTTGGGGCATCCGTGCACCAGTTCTTTTAAGGTGCGCACAATCTCAAATCCGGTGGCATCGCCGCCGCTGTGGATGATGCGGCGTCTGCCGTGCCCGCCTTCCATGGTCACTTTTAAGCGGCCGGACGCGTCTTTGTCAAAGTTGCATCCCAGCTCGATAAGCTTATTGATGTCCCACGGGCCTTCTTCCACGATGGTATGTACGGCGTCCTCGTCGCAGAGACCCGCGCCCGCGCGGATGGTGTCCTTGAAGTGGTATTCAAAGGTGTCGTCGCTCTCGCTGACCACGGCGATGCCGCCTTGCGCCAGCGCAGAAGCTGAAGTATCTGCGTTTTCCTTGGTGAAGATGACGCAGGACATGGCTGAGTTCAGGTTGTAGGCCGCGTAAAGACCCGCGATGCCGCTGCCGATGATGGCCACGTCAATCTCATGCGTTTCAAAATTCTCGATGTTTTCATCGAAAAGGTATCGTCTCATTGTCTCATTTTCCTAAATATGATTGACGGGCTCAGCCGCCGATTTCCAGCATGCGGTCCAGCGAGCGTCTGGCTTTGGCAATCATCTCGTCCGAAAGCGTGATGGTGTTGATGGGCTGTCCGGCGTCGATGGCTTCCAGCGCGGCCAGAACCTGCTCGATTGAGTTTTTCTTCATGTTGACGCAGACAAACTGGTTGGACGCGATGATGAATTCCTTGTCCGGATTGTCTTTCTTAAGCTGATGCAGAATGCCTTCCTCGGTGCCGATGATGAACTTTTTCTCGGGTGATTCGGTGGCATATTTGATGATCTGCGCCGTACTGCCCACGAAGTCGGCCAGCGCCACCACGTCCTTGGTGCATTCGGGATGCACGAGGAAGGGGACACCGGGGTGCTCGTTTTTAACGGCGAGAATGTGCTCGGAAGACACCCGTTTGTGGACGATGCAGTAGCCGTTGTAGGCGATGATCTCCTTATCCACCTGCCTTGCCACAAAGCTGGCGAGGTTCGCGTCGGGAAGAAAGACAATCTGCTTTTCGGGCAGGCTTTGAACCACCTTGACGGCGTTGGAGGAGGTGCAGCACACGTCGATTTCGGCCTTCACCTCGGCTGACGTGTTGACATACCCCACAAAAGCCGCGTCGGGGTACTGCTCCCGAAGGGCTTTCACGCGCGCCGCGTCAATCATGTCGGCCATGGGGCATCCCGCATCCATGGCGGGCAGGATGACCGTTTTTTCGGGGCTCAATATCTTGGCGCTTTCGGCCATAAACTTGACGCCGCAGAACATAATATACGCGGCGCCGGTTCCGGCGCTCGCCTTGGCAAGGCCGTAGGAATCGCCCACCATATCCGCGATATCCTGAACATCGCCCGGCTGGTAGTAATGCGCCAGAATCAGAACATTGTGTTTTTCCTTTAATTCTTTAATTCTATCGGCAATTGGACTCATATTTATCCTCCAATAAAACATGTAAACTTATTTTGTCTAATAGTTTACCACGAAATAACCCGCATTTCTACGGATTATGTTATAATATTCGGGAACGAAAAAGGGGAGTGATGCAGGATGGAATTACGGCGAGCGAGTTTGGAAGAACGGCGCAAGACCTATGAGTGGTCGCTGAACATCGTTTCGGAGGACAAGTGCAGCGGGTGGCCCGAAGGGCCCAAGCAGAGCTATGCCGAGTTCAGCGCGGATTTTGAGGATTTTTTCTATATGGAAAACGGCCGCAGAAAAGGCGGCGTGATGATTATTGAAGAAGCCGGGGAGGAAATCGGCTGTGTTTGCTACACGTGTTTCCACCTGAAAAAAGGCGCGGCCGAGCTGGATATCTGGCTGAGAGACGTTAAGTACTGCAACCACGGATACGGCGCGCAGGCGATTGCGCTGATGATTGAGTACTTAAAAAACGAGCTGGGCGTCAGCCGGTTTATCATCCGTCCCAAGGCCGAGAACAAGCGGGCGATTCGCGCGTATGAAAAAGCGGGCTTTCGGCTGGCGGACGACCCGACGGCGGTCATCGCCGAGTTTCTCATCCCCGAGTATATTCAGGTATACGGCGATGAGGAAGAACGCGACAAGGAAACGGCACTGCTGATCCTTTAAAAGGCGCAGAGGCACATAACAGGAAAACCTTTAAGAGCATGGATGCATGCTCTTTTTTTTGTGTCAAAAACTGAGTATGAAAGCGGCTTGAAAGTATGGCTGGCTAGGATGGGTGACATATCATGAAGGGCGGGAGTGTGTACCATGAGCATAAAAATTGGGCACAAGGGCGAGACGGTAAAAACCTTACAGAGCCAGCTGAATCGGCTGGGGTACAGGCTGACCGAAGACGGGGTTTTCGGCTATACCACGCTTCTGGCTGTGCGGAATTTTCAAAAACAGAAGGGCATAACGCCGGACGGCATCGTGGGGGCGGGCACCACGGCGCAGATTCTTCTGGCGCTGGGGACCATCCAGAAGCCCGAGTCCGCGCATTTCAAGCTTCGGGATTTTATCAGCGCGGCTGACGCGGACGCCGAAGAGAACGGGATTCCATACCCATACTTTGACAACCTGCAGACGCTGATGGAGCGGCTGGAAAGGTTACGTGATAGGCTGGATGGTCAGGAACTGGTCATCCGGTCGGGTTACCGTTCGCCGCGGTTCAACCGCGCGGTGGGCGGCGCAGGTGCATCCCAGCACCTGTTCGCCAAGGCGGCGGATATTTTCGTGAAAAACTATGCGATGACCGCGTGTGAGCTGGGGCGGCTCATTATGGAAGATACGTCCTTAAAGACGCTCTTCGGCGGCATCGGCTTAGGATCGGTCAAGAACGTGCATGTGGATATCCGAACCGTGAAGAACCCCGAAAAGCCGGTGGTCTGGTGGTACCAGAGCAAAACATGGGAAGACTGGGGGCGTGCCAGATGACCCCGGCGTTTTGGATTCAGATGGTGATTTATGCGCTGACGACCGGCGTTGCCACCGGCACGGTGCTGACGAAAGTCGGCTATCTTGAAAAGAAGATGGACGCGTTCGCCAGCTTTGCCGAGCGCATCACCGTGACCGAGCAGTCGGTCAGATCGGCGCATCACAGAATAGACGGGCTGGAAGAATTGCCCGTCCGACGAAAGAAAGCGAGGTAGAAAGAAAGATGGATCAGAAAAAATGGCAGTCGCCCGTGGTTTGGGCCAGCTTTGCCGCACTGGTCATCGCTTTTCTGGGCGATGTACTGGGCCTTTCCTTTGACAGTGACCTGGCGAATCAGATGATCAGCGCCGGGCTCACATTACTGGTGGGCTTTGGGGTGCTAAACAACCCCAACAGCAAAGCCAGCTTTTAAGCCGGTGAGCCTCCGCGTTTTTACGCGGGGGCTTTTCATTTTTGGCGAGTGTGGTATAATCGTAAGAAACTGAGCGGACGAGGTGAGCAGAGAATGGGAGAGATCGTCTTTTATAACGGGAAATTTTTGGACAGCGCGGAAGCGGTGACTTCGGTTGAGGACCGCGGGAATACCTTCGGCGACGGTGTTTATGACGCCATTTCCTGCTTTAACGGCAAGGCGCTGAATCTGGACGCGCATATCGACCGTTTTTTCGCTTCGATGGAAGCCATCGACATCCATTCGCCCTATACCCAAGAGGAAGTCAAAGGAATTATCAATGAGGCGCTGGCAAAGACCAGCTATAAACAGGCCATCATCTATTTCCAGACCACGCGCGGCGCGGCGCCGCGCGCGCACGCCTACGCAGACGGCATGACCGGCAACTTCTATCTGGTGGTGCGCGAGAAGCACAGCTATGCGGATGAACGCAAAAACGGATGTAAAATTATCTCGCTGCCCGACGACCGCTGGCGGCGTTGCGACATTAAGACCATCAACCTGCTGCCGAATATTCTGGCGGCCCGAAAAGCGCAGGAAGCCGGATGCGCTGAAGCCCTGCTGGTGCGGGACGGCAACGCGGCCGAATGCACGGCCAGCAACGTATGGCGCGTGAAGGACGGCGTGGTGTATACCGAACCGTTAAGTCCGCTCATCTTGCGGGGCATCTCACGGACGCGCATCATCAATGAGATTGCGCCGAAAGCGGGCGTCAAAATCGTTGAACAGCATTCCAGCCTTCAAGATTTCTACGATGCGGATGAGGTGTTTTTAACCTCCTGCACCAAGCTGGTTCTGCCGGTGACGCAGGTGGATGATGTGGTGCTGGGGCCGAATCACCCCATCGCGGATAAACTGTTTAACGCGTACGCCGACGCGGCCGAAGGCGAGTGCGGACCGATCGATCACGAAACGATATAAAAAAAAGACCGCCTTGATGGCGGTTTTGCTTTTTCTTTAAAGAAGCGAGCTCACACCGTGGGTTAAGAAGGTGACGATGATGCCGGCGATGAGGTTGCCGATGAAGATGGCGGGCAGGGCGTATTTCAGCCGCATATCCAGCATGCCCGCGGCCATGGAACCTGTCCAGACGCCGGTGCCGGGCAAGGGAACGGCCACAAAGACCAGCAGGGCGATAAACGACCAGAAGCCGAATTTCCCGCGCTCCTGACTGCTTCGCCGTTCAATCCGATCCGCTTTTTTCTGGTCGCGTTCGCGGCCGGTGGCACGAAGACCTGCGACCCTTTCGGTCTGGTCGGCTTTGTTAATCTTGGCGCCGCCTTTTTCGCTTTTTTTGCGGAGCCATGCGCCATAGCGCTGGAACAGTTTGATATTGCTTCTTTCCAGATAGTGCACCAGTTTTCGGATGCCGAGGATGATAAACGCGCTGGGCAAAAATGCGCCGAAGACCGCCGCGATGAATACCGGGATCAGCTGTGGTTCGGGCGTGGTGTTTAAAGCCATGGCAATGGGGATGGCTCCCCGAAGCTCGATGACAGGCACCATGGAGATTGCAAAAGAGACGATATAAGGCCAAAGGCTGGACAAAGTAACGATACCCGCTTTCCAAAATTACACTCGCAATTATTCTATCGAAGTTTTGCTATGTTCGCAATACGCAATTTGCTATAATGAATAAACAAACCATGAACAAAAGGGAGACAAACTTTGAAGAAGGTACTGGGCGCCATCCGAAAGGCGTGCGATGAATTTGGACTCATCGAAGCGGGTGATGTCGTGGCCGTCGGGGTTTCGGGCGGCAAGGACAGCGTGGCGCTTTTCTATGCGCTTTCGGCATACCAGCACTATTCATCGGTGCCTTTCACCTACTTTGGTGTGTGCGTGGATTTGGGCAACAAAGGGTTTGATATCAGCGAGATACAAAAGCTGGCCGAAACGATGGGAGTGCCGTTGTATGTCGTGAAGACCGATATCGCCGAGATTGTGTTTGATGTGCGTAAAGAATCCAGCCCGTGCTCACTGTGCGCCAAGATGCGCAAAGGCGCGCTGATGGAGGAAGCCAAAAAACGGGGCGCGACCAAGGTGGCGCTGGGGCATCATCGGGATGATTTGCTGGAGACTTTCCTATTAAGCTTTGTGTATGAGGGGCGGCTGTTTGCCCTGAAGCCCAAAACCTATATGAGCCGCGTGGACATCACCCAGATTCGTCCGATGATCTATCTGGACGAAAAGGAAATTAAGGCCGCCGTGAAGAAATACAATCTGCCGGTGGCGGCTTCGTGCTGCCGGATGGACGGCGAAACCAAGCGGCAGGAGGCGGAAGAGCTGGTGAAAACCATCCTAAAGAACAACCCCAAGGCCAAAGAAGGGATGATTACCGCCATCACTCACAAAGAGAAGTATGATTTGTGGTAACGAGAAACGGAAAGTGGAAGACAGAATGACAAAAATAAATAACATCATGATTTTAGGTGCGGGGGCGATTGGCGCCATGATGGCCGGACTTCTGGCCGACGCCGGATACGCGGTGGAAATTCTCTGCGACGGGGAACGAAAAGCGCGGTACGAAAAGGACGGGTTTATCATCAACGGCAAGCCGTACGCGTTTAACTATGTGACCCTAAGCGACGTGAAAACACCCCCGGATTTCATTATTGCGGCCACCAAGCAGTATGACTTAAAAAGCGCGATTGCGGGACTGAACAAAATCATTGACGACCATACGATGGTGATGTCGCTCTTAAACGGCATCGACAGCGAAGCGATGATTGGCGGCGTGGTGGGGCAGGAAAAGGTGATTCCCGCGTTTATCGTGCAGACCGACGCGACCAAGGCGGGGAATCGGCTGGCTTACGCGTCCTCGGGCGTCATCTCTTTCGGCGAAGCGGACAAGCGCAAGACAGAACGCCTTAAGGACATCGCCGAACTCTTTTCGGCCATCGGCATCGCGTACAGGATTGAAGACGACATCTTAAAAGAACAGTGGTGGAAATACATTTTGAATATCGGCATGAATCAGGTTTCGGCCGTGATGGGCGCGCCGTACGGCGTGTTCCACGAAAACGCCGAGATTCGCGAGCTGGCGGGCAAGGCCATGCACGAGGCGATTTTAGTCGCCAAAACCAAAGGCATCGACATCGGCGATGATATGATTCCCGGGGTGTTTGAGATCGTCGGGCGGCTGGCCAAAGACGGCATGACCTCCATGCTTCAGGACGTGACGGCCGGACGCAAAACCGAGGTGGATATGCTGGCGGGGCAGCTCATCAGGATGGGCAAAGAACTCGGCATCCCCACGCCGGTGAACGAGGTTCTGTTTTTACAGCTGAAGATTAAAGAAGCGATGGCAGGAAATAAGTAGACTTGGAGGAGCTAGAAATATGAAATACATTTCATGGAACGTCAACGGCATCCGCGCGGCGCTGGACAAAGGATTTATGGATTTTTTCCGAAGCCATGAGTTCGACATTCTGGCCCTGCAGGAAACCAAGTGTCAGGTGGGGCAGGTGGAAATCGATACGCCCGGGTACCATCAGTACTGGAACGCCGCCGAGAAGAAGGGCTACTCAGGCACAGCCGTGTTCACCAAAACCGAACCCATCAGCGTGGCCTACGGCATCGGTTCGCCCGAGCACGATAACGAGGGCCGCGTGATTACGCTGGAATTCGCGAGTCACTATTTTATCACCTGCTACACGCCCAACTCGCAAAGGGAGCTGGCGCGCCTTTCCTACCGCTTGGAATGGGAGAAAGCGTTTTTGGAGTACATCAACGCGCTGAACGCCAAAAAGCCGCTGGTGCTCTGCGGGGACCTAAACGTGGCACACAAGGAGATTGACCTGAAAAACCCATCGACCAACCGCAAAAACGCCGGATTCACCGACGAGGAGCGGGACCGCATGAGCATTCTGCTGGGCGAAGGGTATATCGATACCTTCCGGCACCTGTACCCCGACGAAGCCGAACGGTATTCCTGGTGGTCCTACATGAGCATGGCGCGGGAGCGGAACATCGGGTGGCGGATTGACTACTTTATCGTTTCGGAGAAGCTGAAGAGTGCCATTAAAGAAGCCGAGATTTTAGAAGATATTATGGGCAGCGACCATTGCCCAGTTTCTTTAGAACTGGATGTTTAGATGAAAGATAAAAAATATAGCCCTTAATGGGCTATTTTTTTGCTCTAAAACAGATTCACCAGCAGGGCCATAATGGCGATGCCCGAGAGCACGATGACGAAAATCTTTTTGGTGAAAACCGAGATGATGCCGGTGAGAACCGCCGCAAGCAGCAGGTAGTTATCCAGCGAGATATCGATTCGCCCATCCACCAAAAGGAGCGTGGGCACCAAAAGCGCGCCCAAGATAGCGATGGGGATGTATTCCAACACATCGATGACGAATTTCGGCAGTTTCATGCGCGAGAGGATGGTGAGCGGCAGAACGCGGGGTAGGTAGGTGACGGCGAACATGCCGATGAAGATGGTGAGTAAATTAGCGCTGGACGGCATAGCCCACCCCCACTGCGGCGACAGAAACCACGATGGCCGCGATAATCACATTGAAATTGGTCATGCCGATCATATAGAGAGCAAGCGACAGAGCGCCGCTGGCGAGGCACACGGCAAGATGCACCTTGGTTTTGGCCATGATGGCGATAAGCCCGATAAACATGCCCGCCAGAGCGAAATCCAGCCCAAACTGCTGATAGTTGGGGATAAGCCCGCCCACGAGCACGCCGAGTGAGGTGGCCGACAGCCAGGCGAACCACGCGGTGAACTCCAGCCCCAAAAGATAGGCGATGCCGAAGGTCTCTTCGCCCGCCTTGGCCTTGGTGATGCCCACGGCAAAGCTTTCGTCGGTGATGCCGAAGGAGACCAGCGCCAGCGCCCACAGCTTTTTGCCGTGTAAGTAAGGCGCGTAGGCACTGCTCATCATAAAATGCCGGAAGTTGACAAAAAACGTGGTGGTGATGATGGTGGCGGCCGCGATGCCCTGACCCAGCATATCGACGCCGATGAACTGCGCACTGCCGGCAAAGACGATGGCCGACATGGCGAACATATCGCGGAACAGAAAGCCCACCTTACCCGCGGCGACGCCGAGCGTCAGGCCGATGGGCAGGTAGCCCAGCACGATAGGCAAAGCATCCTTCATCCCGATTAAAAAGCGGTGTTTACGGTTTAAGTGTTCCAAAGGGTTCCTCCGAAAAATTTAGACCATTATAGCATAGGAATAGGTAAATAGCCAACGGGAATACACCCAGCGCGGCTTTGACTTTTTAAACCTTTGTGGGTATAATCTAGTTTAAAGCATCAGGAAATACGACATAAAAACCATAGGAGAATCGAAAGCATGAATATCGTGGTTCTGTGCGGGGGGCTGAGCAATGAGCGGGATGTATCGCTCTGCACCGGCTCGCTCATCACCAAAGCGCTGATCAGCAAAGGACACAACGCGGTTTTGGCCGACGTCATTGAGGATATCGATCTTGGCGGCAAATCCGCACTGGAATATATCGCATCCTGCCGCGCGCGGGAACAGAAAGTCTATTCGGTGCCGAAAATCGCGCCGGATATTGAGACCTTAAAAAAACAGGTGCTGGCCAAAGGCCGGGGCATGTTCGGGCAAAACGTGCTGGCGCTCTGCATGGCGGCGGATATTGTGTTTATGGCCCTGCACGGCGACGCGGGCGAGGACGGACGCATTCAGGCCGCGCTGGATTTGATGGATGTGAAATACACGGGCAGCGGATATTTGGGTTCGGCGGTGGCCATGAGCAAACGCCTGACCAAGATGGTGTTTGCTGAGAAGGGTATTCTGTCGCGCAAGTATCGGATGATTGCCAAGGAAGACTATACGGATAAAACCGCGGACGGCATCGACGTGCCTTGCGTGGTCAAGGTGAACGCGGGCGGCTCCAGCATCGGGGTGTACGTCATCCACGACCGTGCCGAGCTTAAACCCTGCATGGATGCGGCGTTTAAGCTGGACGATACGCTGGTGGTTGAAGACTACATCAAGGGTCAGGAATACACCTGCGGCGTGCTGGCGGGCGAAGGTCTGCCGGTGGTGGAGATTACCCCCAAAGAGGGTTTCTACGATTACCACGCCAAATATCAGCCGGGCGCGACCCGAGAGGTCTGCCCCGCACCGTCCCTCAACCCCGCGCAGACGGCCAAAATGCAGAAAATTGCCGTGGCGGCACACAAGGCACTCGGTGTGGGCGTCTACTCGCGTGTGGATTTCATGATGGATGACAAGGGCGATATGTACTGTCTGGAGGCCAATACCCTGCCGGGCATGACCCCCACATCACTCCTGCCGCAGGAAGCCGCCGCCAAGGGCGTGGCTTATGAGGATTTATGCGAGCTCATCATCAATGAGAGCTTAAAGAAATACGAATAGAGAAAAACATATGGAACCGATGACACTCGGCGAAATCGCTAGGGCCGCAGGCGGGGTTTTAAGCGACCTAAGCCTTGAAAACCAGAAAATTGACAGCATCGTGATCGACAGCCGGAAAGCAAAATCCGGCAGTCTTTATATTCCGGTTATCGGCGAAACCAATGACGGGCACGCGTTTATCGACGGCGCGTTTAAAAACGGGGCGGTCTGTACCCTAACCGAGCGGGATGAGACGCGGCCGCATATCCGCGTTACATCCACTTTTGCGGCTTTAAAGGACATCGCGGAACATTACCGCAGTTTGTTTGATATTCCCGTGGTGGCGCTGACCGGCAGCGTGGGCAAGACCACAGCCAAGGATATGATGGCGGCGGTGCTGGGGCAGAAGTTCAACGTGCACAAAACGCCGGGCAACTTCAACAACGAGTTCGGACTGCCGCAGGCGGTATTCGGGCTGACGAAAGACCACACGGCGGCCGTGTTTGAGATGGGCATGAATAACTTCGGCGAAATCTCGCGGCTTAGCAAGGTTGTCCGGCCGGATATCTGCATGATTCTAAACATCGGCGTTTCGCATATCGGGCGTCTTGGCAGTCAGGATGGCATCCTCAAAGCCAAGTCCGAGATTTTTGACTATATGAAGCCGAACGGCAAAGCTTACCTGAATGGCGATGACCCGTACCTTAAGAAGCTCAACACACCGGCGCTTTCGCCCGTGCTGTTCGGGCGGGGTGCGAATAACCATGCGCGGGTGACCGAGGTTTTAGGTGCGGACATCACAGGGTCGCGCTTTAAAGCCGAATACAAAGGCCAAACCTTTGATATCGAAATCCCCTATCCGGGGGCGCATTTGATTCCCGCCACATTGGCGGCGATGGCGATTGGGTACGACCTCGGTATGACACCTGAGGCAATCCGCGCGGGCGTAAAGGCTTTTACGCCTTCGGGCGAACGGCTGGATATTATCCAGACCGGGAAAATCATCATCTTGAATGACGTATATAACGCCTGCCCCGAATCGATTATGGCGGGGCTGGATGTGCTGAATCTGGCCAAAGGCCGCAAGGTCGCCATCCTCGGCGACGTGTTTGAGCTGGACGAATTCGCCGCGGAAATCCATACCAAAATGGGCGAAGATGCCGCCGCAAAGCACCCCGACCTGCTGGTCTGCGTGGGGCCGCTTTCGGAGTATACGTTCGCGGGCGCCAAAAAGACCATGGACGAAAGGGCGGTGTACTTTGAAACGCAAGGCGCACTGATAGCCGCTTTGCCCGACCTGGTACGCGAAGGCGACGCGGTGCTGGTCAAGGCCTCGCATGGTATGGCTCTGGAGCACACGGTGGCCGCGCTGAAAGAGAAGCTTTAACAAAACTAAAAGCCCGCTACGGCTAAACACCCAAGCGGGCTTCTTC
>CALMFG010000048.1 GCA_937863465.1 uncultured Clostridia bacterium | reverse complement strand
TCCTACATCAGGAGGCTCTTTTTTCTCAATGTCCATTTTTAGGGGTTCAGTTCACGATTCACACTTTTTTATTTTGCCGTTTTATAGTATAGTAATTGAAGCTGTAACGAGGAAAAGGGAAATGATGAATCAGGATTTAAAAAATCGTGTCGTCGTAGGCATGAGCGGCGGCGTGGATTCGGCAGTGGCGGCGGTTCGGCTGAAACAAGCCGGATATGACGTGGTCGGCGTGTTTATGAAAAACTGGGATGAAACGCTGGACAGCGGAGAGTGCACGGCGACAGCCGACTTTCGGGATGTTCGCTCGGTTTGTGATGCCATCGATATCCCCTACTACACGGTCAATTTCCAGCAGGAGTATTACGACCGCGTATTCACCTATTTCTTAAATGAATATCAGAACGGCCGCACACCTAATCCGGATGTGATGTGCAACTCTGAGATTAAATTTGATGCGTTTCTTTCCTTTGCCTACAAAACCGGCGCTTCGGGCATCGCCACCGGTCATTACGCGCGGCTGGACAAGTCCGACGGCATCAGGCTTTTAAAAGGTAAGGATGCGGGGAAGGATCAATCCTACTTTCTCTGTATGCTGACACAAAATCAGCTGAAGGATGTTCTATTTCCCGTGGGGGACATGGTGAAATCCGAGGTGCGCGAGATTGCCGCAAAGCTCAATCTGTCGGTGGCCGACAAAAAGGACAGCACGGGCATTTGCTTTATCGGAGAGCGGAAATTCAAGCAATTCCTTATGCAGTATCTGCCCGCCATGCCCGGAGAAATCCGAAGCCTTTCGGGCGAATATATCGGACAGCATGACGGTCTGATGTACTACACGCTGGGCCAGCGCCGCGGGCTGGATATCGGCGGCCGGGGTACGGGGGAGCGATGGTTTGTCGTGGACAAGGACGTAAAGAACAACATACTGGTCGTGGTTCAGGGCGACCAAACGCCATTGTATTCCAAGGCGCTGAATACGGCAGGGTTCAACTGGATATCCGGCAGGCCGCCCGCAGAGCCCTTCGACTGCACCGCCAAATTCCGATACCGCCAGTCCGACCAGGCTGTACGCGTGACGCCGAATGAATCCGGCGTGCATATCGACTTTGCCGAGCCGCAGCGTGCGGTGACGCCGGGGCAGTACGCCGTGCTGTACCACGGCGAAGTGTGTTTGGGCGGGGGCATCATCGACCAGGTGATCAAATAAAAAAAGACACATTGTGTATAAATAATGTGTCTTTTTGTTTATTGGTTTAGTATCCGAAATAGGGATCCACGATGATGTGCTTTTTGGCAATGCCTTTACTTTTCAGCCGCTTAATATAAGCGCTGTTCATTTTAGGCGGGCCGGAAACAAAGTAATACGCCTTGTTACCGTATTCGCGCGCCAGATCATCGAGGATGGATTCGGTCACTTCGGATTCATGGGTGAAGTGCATATCCAGCTTTTTATTTCTCCATTTGGAGAGCTCGTCCTTGTATAGATGCGAAGCGGATGCCGCGTGCACCAGATGAATCATCCGGCTTTCCTGCTTCAGCGCCTGTGTCAGCACAGCCCGCGCCGCGGTGATGCCGGTACCGCCCGCGATGAGAACGACAGGAGAAGAATCATCCGGCAGTTTGTACCACCCAAAGGGCCCGCGCAGAGTGACGGTGTCGCCCGGTTTCATCTGGGCCAAAGTCTGTTTAAAACCGGATAGCGGATTGCCAGCCCTGGTCCCGATGCGGACCACGCCCTCGTCCGGGACACTGGCGATGGAGAACGCCCGCCATTTTCTGCCCGCAAACGTTTTGCCGGGCAGTGTGAATATGCCGTGTTCGCCCGGCAGCCATTCCAGCCCGCCGCTTTCCAGCTCCACTTTGATAAACCCTTCGGCCAATTGCTCGGCCGACTTGACACGCAGCGCATGCGTATTGAAAACGCCTTTTATATCAGATAGTTTCATGGTTTTATCACCAACATTTCATTAAGTATTAAATTCAGTATACGCCTAAAAAAAGACAAAACCAAGTGGTTTTGTCAGGATTTACGGCTTATTCAAGCATTGTTTATGATGTGTTCAAATATCGTGATTCATGGGGAAAATCAGTTTTCGCGTTCTTCCAGCGCGGCATCCACAGCGGCCAGCGCGTGGATATCGGTGGTGTTAAACACGGGAACCGAAACATCCTTTTGACCAATCAGCATGGGGATTTCGGTGCATCCCAGAATAACGCCCTCGGCGCCTTCGCCGATTAGGCGGTTGATTATCTGCTGGTACTTCTTCCGCGAATCATCCGAGACGACGCCCTTGATGAGCTCGCCATAGATGACGCCGTGGATGATGTCGCGTTCTTCGGCACTTGGAATCATCACATCAAGACCGTATGAACCGGCTAAAATCTTGGTGTAGAAATCGCCCTCCATCACATAGCGGGTACCGAGGAGAATCACCTTTGAAAGGCCCTGCTTTTTCACAGCCTTTCCCGTGACATCGGCGATATGCAGCACATCGATATCCGCGCGGGATTCGATGGCCGGCGCCATACGGTGCATGGTGTTGGCGCAGATGACGATGAAGTCCGCGCCGGCTTTCTTTAATGTGCGCGCCCAGCCCACCATGATATCGGCGAGGTCATCCCAACGTCCGGCGGCCTGCAGGGCTTCCACCTCGGCGAAGTTGAACGAATACATCAGAATTTCAGCCGAGGCGGTGCCGCCCAGCCTTTTCTGCATTTCGCGATTGATGATGTCATAATAAATGGCGGTGGATTCAAACGAAAGCCCGCCGATCATACCGATTCTCTTCATAGGAGTTCCTTCCCGATAGATTCTTCGTGGTTTACTTCATAATACATGCCGGCGGATTTCGGCTCGGTCAGCTGGAATCCAAATTTCTCATACAGGTATTTGGCGTCCCCGTCGGCGATGAGGCTGACGTAGCATGTTTCGGGCAGACTGTGTGTGACATAGTGCATGATATGGCTTAGAATCATTTTGCCGACGCCCTGCCCCTGAAATTCGGGCAGCACACAGACATCGACCACCTGACAGGCAGTTCCGCCGTCGCCGACCAGCCGGCCCATACCGATGGGGGTTTCGTGGGATTTGACCAGAACCGAATACAGCGTGTTTTTAAGGCCGGCTTCGGCCGCCTCGGCTGATTTGGCAGAAAGACCGCTGCCCACCCGAAGCTGGCGATAGACATCCACAGGGATGGGGGCTTCGATAACATGATGTTTCATGAGAGTTTCCTTTCACATAAGCGGGGCGCTGAACGTGCCTGTTTCACTATTTATTTTAACATACTTTTTGTAGAAATATCAGAGTAATTGTGCTGGATTTTGCCGTCCGTGTACGAACGCGCGGTTGCCCAGACAGCGCGCGATGGTTCCTATATCCACTCATTCGCATGAGCCCGAACAAAAGCGATTTCGTCGCGATACAGTAGCTGATGGCCTTCCTGCTTCATTCGGATGAAGGCGGGGTCACCTTTTTGACACTGAACATCAAACAGATCGACCAAAGCTTGCAGCCGCAGAGGAACTTGCTGCAACACGGCCGCGGCATCCACTCCGCCGTACGCGTCCACAAAGGCATAAAGCAGTCGCTTCCGTATGGCAGCATCCTTGGAATCATAGGGGCGGTATCGGTTTGCGCCGGGGTCAAAGGTCTCCCGACCCAGCGGGATAAAACGATAGACCGCATAAGCGATGTCCCAGATTCGGGGTGCGGGGCAGGCGGTATCAAAGTCTATGAGCCCGACCGGCATTTTGTTTTTAAACGTGATGTTATAGGGCGCAAAATCGTTGTGACATATGACTTCCCTTGGTAAATCGCCGGGATAGGAAAGAAACCATACATCGTTGGCGCTCTCTTTAAAATCCGCCGAGGCGTCGTGCAGGGCACGCAGCATTTTTGCCGCGGCGCGTATGGCGATTTCCTGCTGGCTCGGCGTGCGGGAGAGCGGATAATCTGCGGCGACTTGGCCCGGCATAAAGCTGATCCTCTCACAATCGCCGGATACGCCTAAAAATCGGGGTACAAAATCGATACCCTTGGTGTTAAGGTGTAAAAGCAGGCGATGAACGGAGGGGCTGTATGGCCTTAAATTGCGCAGTACCGTATTGCCTTCAATTTCTATTTCGGACAGATTGCCGATAGGGGTATCTTCTGTTGGATTCTTCATGCGGTTAGCTTTTTTCATCTCATTCATCAAAATCATTATAACATAAAAAGAGCCGGATAGCGTCATGCTTGCCGGCGGTGTGAACGGGTTTGTCTAATAGACATGAATGTCGTTGCGTTTTTCTTTAGCTGTATACAGTGCCTGATCGGCGTTCATAAAGAGTTCGGCGGTAGTCATACGATCGGAAAAATTGGCCAGACCAAATGACGCGGTGCGCTTAATTTCGGGGTAGCCGTCAATCACCAGCTTTTTCAGCCGATTCTGAGTTTCTCTGCAAAAATCGATGGCCTGTTTCATCGAAAGGCCCTTAAACAGCAGACAGAACTCATCGCCGCCGTAACGAAAAACAGAGCATGCGGTGCTAAGATTCTTTAATATACTGGAAAAGCTGACGAGATAGGCGTCTCCGGCCTGATGCCCGTACTGGTCATTGATGGTTTTAAAATGGTCAATATCCGCAATCGCAAAAATATACGTGTTTTCGGATTTTCGCAAAGCGAGGTCGCGCATGGCGTCATGCAGGGCTTTTCGGCTGAACACGCCGGTCAGTTCATCGATTTCCAGTTTCTGCTTCAGCATCAGACGGTCCAGTTCCTTTTGGATGCTGGCGTCGTTCTTTTTTTTGCTGAAACGGATTTCGACCAGACTGACGGCGAAAACCGCGAGCAGAATGAACACGGCGATGAGAAATTCACCCAATCGCTGGCTGCTGGTGAAAACACTTGGCTTGTCTAAATCCCAAACGATGAAGAGCTCGGAAACGGACATCAGCGTAATGCTGGAGAGCGAAGTCAGCGTGGTCAGAAGCGGATCGACATAGATAGTGGTCAGCATGATGCTGAAGATGAAGAACAGATAGGACGCGACAAACGCGCTGTGCGCCGTAAACAACACCGTGGAGGTCAGCACAAAAATCATGGACACGGTATAGATTTTAAAGGTTTGCGTAAAACTTTTTGAGCGGGTGATGAGAAAACCGGCCAGCAGAAGGAGAAAGTTGATACCGCTGGGCGCGATAATGAATTTCAGAATATATCGCAATTCTGTGGTCGTGACCACTTCGGTGTTCATCAGCACCTCAGCCATAATGCATTCCACAATCAGGGCAAAGATGACCAGACCGGCAAACACGCGAAAATGCAGACGCAGCCAGTTGTCATCAATGCGCCGGTATTCGCTTTTTATCTCTTCCACTAATGCGTCGCTGGGCCTCGGCTTATCGGGCACACTGGAAAACAAAATCATACTCACGGATACTTCCCCCTTGTATTCGCGCTGTAGCTTAAAACTTGTATGTATATCTAAACAGAATCGGGGGAATTTAACCACCGAAAATACAAAAATCTGTAGCAGAAAAAAGGGAAAACGAATCAGAGCTTATTTGGAAGGCTCAGCACTCTGCGAAATCATATCGCCAAATATGACGGAATGGCTGTGAATATAGAATTCCTCCTGACAGGGCAGAACTTTCTTCTCGAGACTTTCAAAACCTTCGTCAAAACGTTCGGCTTCCGCTTCGTCGATATCCATCACGAGGCTCTGGTGATAAAACCACCTTCTACCGTCCAAAGCGTCGGGTTTAAGTTCTTTCACCATCATGGCCGAAGGGAATGCTCCGCCTTCCAGACACACGTTAAACTTCCTGCAGCTCTTAAACCCGCGGCCGACGTAATTGCCCGGGTTCCCGAAAATCACGATGACATCATACCCCAAAGCCGCCGCCTTCTCGAAGGAATATTCCATCAACTGTTTGCCAAGGCCTTTTCGCTGATATTCCGGCAGGATACAGACCGGCCCGAATGTGAGGATTTGCTTTTCCTCTCCAGCCTCATCCACCAGTCTGGCGCGCGTGTACATGATGTTCCCGACGATTTCACCGTCCGCTTCAATCACAAAATCCAGCTCAGGGATAAAATCCGGATGGGAGCGCATGATATGGACGAGGTAGTGCTCGTTGCACCCCGGGATATACAGGTTCCAAAAAGCTTTTCGCGTGATGTCTTCCACGCGAGCATAGTCTTTGGGTTCTTCGTTTCGGATATGGATATTCATTTTTTTCTCCTGAAAATAGAAATCGAGTTTGCGCCTACATCAGCGCATTGATGGCTTTCAGCGTTTCGCCAATGCCCGCGTGAATCTCGATACAGCCGGACGCGCTGTGGCAGGGCGTCGGAGTCTGGTTGATGATGATGACGGGTTTGTTCCCGCTCTGCAAAAACAGCTGGGGGATGATGGCCACGGGATAGACGGTGAGGGATGTGCCCAGCACCAAAAGCAGGTCGCACGCGTCAATCAGCGGGTACACCTCGCTCATGCGGTCTACGCTCTCCTCGTACAACACTACGTCCGGCTTAACGAGACCGCCGCACGCACAGAGAAAGCCGTTTTCCAAAACATCGCGCGTCGGGTGCTTTTTGCCGCATTCCTGACAGGTGCAGGTTTGGAGCGAACCGTGGATTTCGATGACGTTTTTCGACCCCGCGGCGGTGTGCAGTTCGTCAATGTTCTGGGTGACGATGGTGAGGTCTTTTTTCTTCTCCCATTCGGCCAGAACCCGGTGCCCGATGTTGGGCTGGATATCGGTGTAGTTCATGTTTAGGGCAATGTATTTCCAGAATAAATCGGGGTGGGCAAAAAAGAAACTGCGAGAGAGGATGGTCTCGGGATTTAACCCCTCAAAGGCTTTGGAATACAGGCCGGTATCCGACCGAAAATCCGGCACGCCCGATTCGGTGGACATGCCCGCGCCGGTAAGGCAGAGGATTTTATTGGCGTTTCGGATATGATTGGCGCATTCGGTAATGGGTTCCATGAGAGCCTTCTTTCATTAATGCTTCTTATGCACAGACGGACAGCATCATCCAGCCGGTCAACGGCTCTTTTCTTTCATCATAAGGTATTCGGTGATGCCTTCGCGATATAACCCGGGAATGGCGCCAACCTGCTTATAGCCGATGCGCTCATAGAAGCGTTTTGCATCAGGGTTGAAGTCTGCGACGACGAGAAAATACTTGTCCCGCGGGACGGCATTCTCGAAAAAATCGACCAGCTTCTTCCCGATGCCAAGACTTCGATATTCTGCTTTTACGGCGACTACGTGAAGATAGGGAAAGCTGTGAAAAGCGCCTTCTGGGAGAAAAAATATAAACCCGGCACAGCGACCCTGTACCATGGCGACATACAGCTCGCCGGAAGATAAACCTTCCTCAATGGCTTTTCGCGCACTGCCTTCTTTTTCGAAATAGTGCGCGCCCAAGGACGAATGGGTAAGTGCCGCCTCGCAATCGGACACATGTGTAAGATTTCCTTTGATAATCTGAATATCCAAATAAGATACCTCTCAAACCAGAGAATAATGATGCCATTGATGATGAAACGAAGTATTTTTGAGACGATCTACCTTCGCATCCCGTTCTCGTCGAATGTCTCTTTTAAGGCGCGTTCGATGGGGAAGATTGATGCGACCAGAACCACGCACTGGGCGATGGACAACCCTGCACCGAAGCCGCCAATCGTGCTTTCGCTGTGGCCCATCAGCAGAATTAAAATAACCGCGGAGGGAATCAGCATCAGCCATCCGCGCTTCCACCACAGCCGCCCGCAGAACTCGTGCGCGAACTGCCAGGTATCCATGTTCATCATGGAACGCGGCGTACGATATCCCATGAAATAATTGATTTTCTTCGGGGTGTGCTTCCACATCATCCATCCGGCAAGGATGGTGACGACGGGTATCAATAGCACACTAAAAAACATAATCCACCAAAGACTCATTCTTTACACCTCACTGATAGAGACCACCGTCTTTACACACGCTCCTTATGGAATAACCTAAAACCAAACTCTACCGTCGGATTCCGTCCGCATCGAATGTTTTTCTCAAAGCACGTTCGGTGAGAAAGACCGACGCCAATATGAGTAGAACTTGAATGAAGGACAATGCCAAAGAAACGTTGTCCAAGGTGTCTTTAGCTTGGTGCAAAAGAAGAATCGGAAGGAGTACATTGGGGATCAGCATCAGCCATCCGATTTTCCACCACAGGCGTCCAATATATTCGTGCGCAAAGCGCCATGTATCCATGTTCCGCATGGAAAGCAGCGTATGGTAGCCGGCCCAAATCGTGATTTTCTTTGGGTAGTGTTTTTGCGTAAACCATCCGCCAAATATCGCTATGGCAGGAACAAATAGAAATTGCTTGATATATACTGACCACCAAGACGACATATTTTTACACTCCTCTTAGTAATACCACCGTCTCCACATGCGTGGTCTGGGGGAACATATCAAACGGCACGGCTTTTTCCACCGTGTATTTTTCGCTGAGCAGTTTTAGGTCGCGCGCCAGCGTGCCCGGGTCGCACGAGACGTACACCAGGCGTTTGGGTGCGGCTTTCAGTATTTGGTTAATCAGCGCTTCGTCCAACCCTTTTCTCGGCGGGTCGGCGATGAGCACATCAAATCCGCCCGCTTTTTTGGCAGTGTCGGCGAATTTCTCGGTGCAGTCGCCGCAGACGAATTCGGCGTTGGCAAGGCCGTTGGCCCTAGCGTTTTCCTCGGCGTTGTCGGTGGCGGCCTTTACATATTCGATGCCGTAAACCTTCTTGGCCTTTTTGGCCGCAAGAAGCGAAAGCGTACCGATACCGCAGAACAGGTCGCAGACCACGTCGTTTTCGCCGATATCGGCCAGATCGATGGCCGCGCGGTACATGTTCTCGGTCTGTTCGGTGTTCACCTGCAAAAAGGCCGTAAGCCCCACACGGAAGGATAGCCCGCCGATGGTGTAGGTAAGCGCATCCTCGCCGAAGAGCGGAAAGTTTTCGGCGCCCAGCAGGGTGTTGCCCCGAACGGTATTGACGTTGATCATCACGCTCTTTAGGGTTTCAATCTCTTTCAGCGCTTTAATCAACTTTTCGGTGTGCGCAATGTTTTTGCTGGTGGAAACCAGCCCCACCATCAGCGCATCGTCGGTGGTCACGCGCGCAAAAATCTGGCGGATGAGTCCGCGGTGCGTCGCTTCGTCGTAGACCGAAATCTGGTTGTCGGTAAGCCATGCGCGGATGATGCCCATCGCGCGGTTGATGGCCGGATGCTGGATGGCGCAGGATTCAATATCCACCACGTCGTGACTGCCCTTGGCGAAAAAGCCAATCTGGATTTGCCCGTCCTTCTCGGAGACGGGGAACACCGCCTTGTTGCGGTAATCGTAGGGTTTGGGGGAGGCCATGCAATCGCTGACGGTGAAGCCCAGCCCGCCGATGCGCTGAAGGGCGTCCTGCACGCGCCGGGTTTTAAAAGCCAGCTGTCCTTCGCCGGACAGGTGCTGGATGGTGCATCCGCCGCAGCGCTTAAAGACCGGGCAGGGGGGCGCAACGCGGTCGGGCGATTTCTGGATGATTTCCTCCGGCCTTGCGATGAAGAATTTCTTGGTTTCCTTGATGACCTTGATGCGCGCGGTCTCTCCGGGCAAAAGGCCCTGGCAGAAGAGCACAGCGCCGTCCTTTTTGGCGATGCCGAGGCCGTCCACGCTGATATCCGAAACCGATACGGTTAATTCGTCGTTTTTCTGAATCACTATGATTTTCCTTTGTCGTGTATTTGGTTAATTCATTATACATGAAAAGCGATGCGCACACAAAAAATGTTATTGAATAAACTGTTAAAAAGAGGGACGACGCTTGAACAGCAGGCAAAAATTGATATATAATATGGGGTATGGTTTTTACGAGGATTTGACGTTAAGGAGCCGGATTTTGAAGAGACTGGGTTTAGCGTTGGGCGGCGGCGGCGCCAAGGGCATCGCGCATATCGCTTTTCTGGAAAAGCTGGATGAGATGGGCATTACGCCCAGCGTTATTGCGGGCACATCGATGGGCGCCATCGTGGGCGCGGTCTATTGCTCGGGCATGAAGGCCGGCGATATGATGGCGGTTTTAGAACGCATGGATGAGAAAGCGTCCCGCCGGAAAAAAGGCGGTTTATTCCTGCGCCTCACCACCGGCACACCGGCCTATCGCGGCGAATTCATGAAACGATTCATCGACAGTCTGCTGCCCGTGAAGACCTTTGAGGAGCTGAAAATCCCGTTCAAGGTTTCGGCGGTGGATTTCTACACGCTGGAGGAAAAGGTGTTTACATCGGGTTCGCTGCTGGATGCGGTGATGGCTTCGGCCGCACTGCCGCCGGGGGTGTACCCTTACCAGATCGGCGACCGATTCTATATCGACGGCGGGGCGGTGAACAGTGTGCCGGCCACACTCATCCGTGATGAGTGCGATGTGCTGGCGGCCATCGATGTCAGCAAGGTTCGTCCGACGGCCCCGGGCACCAAACCTACCTTGAAGAATGCGCGCAGCGCCATGATGATGGCCGGAGCGAGAGCGCTGATGGCGTATAAGATGGAAGAAGCGCAAACAGACTTGTTTTATAAGGTATTATTTGATAATATAGGGACGCTTGATTTTTTCAAGTTTCGTGAGGCGTACGCCACAGGGCAAAGATACGCTGAACGTTTTGCCGAAGACATTCATCACATTTTAAAATAATTTTGGAGGATTGACAGTAATGGACAAAAAAGTGGGCCTGGTATTGGGCGGCGGCGGAGCCAGAGGCATCGCGCATATCGCTTACCTGAATGCACTGGACGAACTTGACATAAAGCCGGATGTGATTGTCGGCTCGGGCATCGGCGCGCTGGTCGGCGCGCTGTATTCCGCGGGAATTTCTCCCGATGAGATGGTCGGCATCTTAGAGGAGCTCGATTACCGGCGCACCAAGGGGCTCAATAATTACAGCTTTAAGGACAGCAAATTCGGCGTTTTGGACGCCATCGGTCTGGAGGAATATCTGGAGCTGGTT
Organism: uncultured Clostridia bacterium; assembly: GCA_937863465.1. Taxonomy (GTDB): domain Bacteria; phylum Bacillota; class Clostridia; order Christensenellales; family CALMFG01; genus CALMFG01. The sequence goes on along the minus strand of CALMFG010000048.1, from coordinate 8,481 downwards.
CTGCCCATCAAGATTTTTGACCGGCTGTATACGCCGCTTAAAATTGTGGCCGCCAATTATGAAACCCGCAAACAGCATGTGTTTGATAAAGGCAAGCTGGTACCGGCCGTGCGCGCCAGCGTATCGGTGCCCGGCATCTTCTCGCCCATCGAGGTGGAGGAGGAGATTTTCATCGACGGCGGCAGTATCAACCCGCTACCCATCGATGTCATTCGTGACGAGGTGGATGTGCTTTTGGCGGTGGATGTCAGCGGTAAGGCCGCAACCGATTTGGAGATTTCGGTGGCTTCGACAGCCAACGACCTGTCCCAGTGCTACCAGATTCTCACCGGCGCGCTGATTGCCGAAAAACTGAAGAATACACCGGTGGAAGTGATGGCGGCGCCCGAACTGGCGGGTGTGCAGTTCCTCGATTTCTTTAACTACGAAAACATTCTGGACGCGATGGACGAGGATATCGACGCGTTTAAAGTGGAAGTCTGCAAGCTTTTAAAGCCCGAGCTTTTGTCCAAGAGCGGCAAGCCCGCCAAGAAGGCCGAACCGGCGCCCAAGAAGAAAGCGGACGAAAAGCCGATTCGGGGCATCGATGCCAAGATGGAAGACATTGAGCTGATGGAAGAACTTCTGGACGAAGAGCCGGCGGCCAAGAAAGAAAAGCCCGCGAAACCCGTCAAAGCCGCTGCCCAGCCCAAGCCGAAGAAGGCCGAGAAAGAAGCTGACGACGAGCTGGTGGTTCCCGAAGGCATGAGCAAGGGCAAAGCCAAACGGCTGGCCAAACGCGCCGCCAAACAGGCCGAAGCCGAAGCTTACCTGGCCATGCTGGAAAAAGAGCTGGCCGAGGATGGCGAGCTCAATGAATTCGACGATTTTGAATAATTCAAGATAATATAAAATATAAAGGACAGGCTAATCACCTGTTCTTTTTTTAAGCAAACAAAAAGCCTTTAAGGATTCCCCTAAAGGCTTTGGTTTTCTTTGCGGTTATTTCAGCAGAGCTTCGGCCTTGGCCACGATGTTCTCCACCGTGAAGCCGAATTTTTCAAACAGGATTTCGGCGGGTGCGGCAGCGCCGTAGTGGTCGATGGTGACGTAAGCGCCGTTGAGACCCACATACTTGCCCCAGCCGAACGAGCTTCCGGCTTCGCAGACCAGACGCTTGGTGACGCCGGAAGGCAGAACCGATTCCTTGTATTCGGCAGACTGGTCTTCAAACAAGTCCATGCAGGGCATGGAGACCACACGGGCGCCGATGCCTTTGGATTTTAGGATGTCATAAGCTTTTACGCAGAGATCGACTTCCGAGCCCGTGCCGATGAGGATGACGTCCACCTTGTCGCTGTCCTTCATGACGTACGCGCCTTTCAGGGCGATGGGGCCGCTTTCGGCCTGCAGAGCCATGTTCTGGCGGGTCAGCGCCAAAACGGAAGGCGCTTTGGCATTGATGGCGAAGGTATAGGCCGCGGCCGCTTCCTTGCCGTCGCACGGACGCCACATATAGGCGTTGGGGATGGAGCGGATGGTGGCCAGCTGTTCAATCGGCTCATGGGTGGGACCGTCTTCGCCGACGCCGATGGAATCGTGCGTCAGGACATAGATGACCGGCAGACCCATGATGGCGGCCAGACGGAGCGATGCTTTCAGGTAGTCGCTGAACACGAAGAAGGTAGCCACATAGGTGATGAGGCCGCCGTGCAGTGCGATGCCGTTGGCGATGGCGGCCATGGCGAATTCACGTACGCCGTAATGGATATTGGAACCGCCGTAGTTCTGCGGGCTTAGGTACTCACGTTTTTTCATGACCGACTTGTTGGAGGGGCCAAGGTCGGCCGAACCGCCGATGAGGTTGGGGAATCGGTCGGCCAGACGGTTGATTAAGACTTCCGAAGAGATACGCGAAGCCATGGGCTTATCTTCAAAGGCCCAAAACTCCTGGTCTGCGGCCAGATCGACCATAATCTTTTTGCTGAAGTAGCGGTCAAATTCGGCGGCCAGTTCGGGATTCTCTTTTTTGTATGCGTCAAACAGCGCATTCCACGCCGTTTCTTTCTTGGCGTTTTCGGCGTTCAGGCGTGTAATTTCGGCCTTCACTTCGTCGGGCACAAAGAATGCTTCCGCATGTTCCCAGCCCAAAAATTCCTTCATCGCGTCGATGTTGGCCTGTCCCAGCGGTGCGCCGTGGCAGTTGTGGTTGCCCTGCATGGGCGGGCATCCGTATCCAATCAGGGTTTTAACGATGATGATGGATGGACGTTTTTCGTCCGCTTTGGCTTCGGAAAGCGCCTTGTCGATGCTGTCCACGTCCGTGTTGCCGTCGCCAACGTACAGCACCTGCCAGCCGTAGGCTTCATAGCGCTTGCCGACGTCTTCGGTGAACGCGATATCGGTATCCCCTTCGATGGAGATATTGTTTTTGTCATAAAGGACAATCAGCTTGCCGAGGCCTAAGTGACCCGCCAGAGAGGAAGCTTCGGAAGAGATGCCTTCCATCAGACAGCCGTCGCCGACCAGAGCATAGGTGTAGTGGTCTACGACCTTATATTTTTCGGTGTTAAACTTGGCGGCCAGATGCGCTTCGGCCAATGCCATGCCCACCGCGTTGGAAACGCCCTGACCTAATGGGCCGGTGGTGGTCTCTACGCCCTTGGTGTGACCGAATTCAGGGTGTCCCGGAGTCTGTGAACCCCATTGACGGAACTGCTTTAGATCGTCCAAAGTGAGGCCGTAGCCAAACAGGTGCAGCAGAGAATAGACCAGCATGGAACCATGACCAGCGCTTAAGACAAAGCGGTCGCGGTCCAGCCATTCCGGATTAGCAGGGTTGTGTTTTAAGTGTCGGCTCCAGAGGGTGTAGGCCATCGGCGCACTGCCCATAGGTAGACCCGGATGGCCCGAATTGGCTTTCTGTACAGCTTCCACGGACAGAAGCCGAATGGTATTGATCGCCAGATTGTCGATTTTGTTCATTTTTTATCTCTCCTCAAAAATTATTTATATATTTTTCATAGATATCCAAGTATTTTTTGACCTGTACTTGCCGGTCATAATTCATCGCCTGCGCTCGGCAGTCGGCCGCCGCCAGAGGATGTGCTCTCATCGCCGTCACGGCGTTTAGCAGGCCTTCTTTATCATCCCGCGTCACCACAACACCGCAAGCGGGCGTTAGGCTGTCTTTGCTTCCGCCGCTGTCATAGGTGATGACCGGCGTGCCGCAGGCCAGCGCCTCGAGATTGACGGTGGGGAAAGTGTCTTCCTTGGTGGGGTTGATGAATACGTCGGCCATACTGTAAAGCTCGGCCATCTCACTTGCTGAGCCGACACGGGAAAGACCGATAATGCTTTTGGGCAGCGAATTCAGCCGATGGGTTTCAAGCCCGACTAAAACCAGTTTATACCCTTCGGGCAGATGTTCAGCAAGCCAGATGAAGTCGTAATAACCTTTCCGATCCGAAAGGGTGCTGGCGGCGCCGAGCAGAATATATTCATCCGTTATCCCCAGCTTTTCTTTCAAATCGCTTTTTGTGGGGGTAAATATTTCAAGATTGATACCCGTGGGGATTTCCACCCTGGGGTATTTGGACAAATAGGAGCGTGCGGCCACGGAAGCCAGCCAGGCTGACGGCGCAATCAGCGTCATTTTTTCCGGCGAAGTAAACGCCGCTTTTTTAAGTATATAGTTCTTCCGGCTTCTGTCAAGCAAAAAACTGGCGGGGTATTCCCCTTTCTGAGGGCATCGCGAACATTGCGTCAGCCATTTATCACAGCCGACATATTCGAAGTGTGAGCAGTGCCCCGTCATGGCCCAGCAATCGTGGAAATTCCAGACCACAGGAATATGCTTCTCGCTGATGTACTTAAACAGTAAGCGATAATTGACATAATACCCGTGGATGTTATGCAAGTGGATAACATCCGGCCGAAAGGAGTCCAGCTGCTTTAACAGCTTTTTTGTATTCCGCCGGTTATTCAGCCCGTGGGTATCAAAAAAGCGGGTCTGGGCAATCGAGATAATGGTGGATAGACGCGAGCCGATGCGCCAGGAATTGATATCTGCGCCACCTTCTTTTCTGCCATATGCGACAAACGCGGCATGCCCGTTTTGGATGAGACTGTTGTATTGGTCAACAACGATTCTGCCGGTGGAGCCGTAGCCGCAGACCGAATTGATAAAGGCAACGCGCATCTATTTCCTCCAGACATACTGATTGATGATTTTGGTGTAGGACTGGATGATCTTGACCACCTTGACCGATACGTTGGTGTCGGTGTAGTCGGGCGCCAGAACCGTGGGCTCGGAATTTTTCTGCATCGTGACCGCCAGATCAATGGCCGGCAAGACATCCTCGCCTGTGATGCCGCCGATGACCACGGTGCCCTTGTCCAGCACCTCAGGGCGTTCGGTGCTGGTGCGGAGCAGGACGCCCGCAAAGCCCAGCATGGCCGATTCTTCCGAAAGCGTCCCCGAATCGGAAAGCACGCAGAAGGAATTCTTCTGTAAGTGGTTATAGTCGATAAACCCGAATGGGGTTAAATTCTGTACGTTTTTGTGGAACTTGAAATTCCGCGCTTCGATGAATTTTTTGCTTCGGGGGTGCGTGGAATAGATGACCGGCATGTCATAGGTTTCGGCGATCGTGTTGATGGCATTCATCAACGAGAGAAAGTTCTCTTCGTTGTCGATGTTTTCCTCACGGTGCGCCGAGACCAGAATATACTTGCCTTTCTCAAGGTGAAGTTTCTCTAGAACGTCCGAGGCGTCAATCCTGGCCATATGGCCTGTGAGCACTTCCTGCATGGGCGAGCCGGTGACAAAGATATGCTCTTTGCGAAAACCCTCGCTTAAAAGATAGCGTCTGGAATGCTCGGTGTAGGGCAGATTGATGTCCGAAATGTGGTCTACAATTTTGCGGTTGATTTCCTCGGGCACATTCTGGTCAAAGCACCGGTTTCCGGCTTCCATGTGGAAGATAGGCACCTTCAGGCGTTTGGCCGAGATGGCGCAAAGCGCCGAATTGGTGTCGCCCAAAATCAACAGTGCGTCGGGTTTTTCTTTTGTCAGGATTTCATAGGATTTCGCGATGATGTTGCCCATGGTCTCGCCTAAGGTCGCCCCGACTGCATTCAGATAGTGGTCGGGCTCTCGAAGACCAAGGTCCTCAAAGAACACCTGATTTAAGGAGTAGTCCCAGTTCTGACCGGTATGCACCAGCACATGGTCGAAGTATTCGTCACATTTTTTGATGGTAGCGGCCAGCCGGATGATCTCGGGGCGTGTACCGATGATGGTCATCAGTTTAAGTTTTTTCAAGGTTTAAACCTCCAAATAGTAGGTATCCGGTCTTCCGGGGTCGAAAATTTCGCTGGCCCAGATGATGGTGACCATGTTTTCGGTGCCGGTATTGACGATGCTGTGCGTATAGCCCGGGGGCACATCCACGACCATCAGCATACGGTCAGAAACCTGGCATTCGGTAATCTCGTCGCTGTCGATTTTTCGGAAACGGATAACACCTTCGCCGCTGACCACCAGGAATTTCTCAATCTTGGTATGGTGCCAGTGATTGCCCTTGGTGACGCCAGGCCGAGAGACATTGACCGAGACCTGACCACTGGCGGCGGACTTAAACGCCTCGGCAAAAAAGCCGCGCGGGTCTTCGTGGGTGTTCAAGGGGTAGGTGAAGTCGTCCGGCTCCAGGTAGCTCAGATAAGTGCTGTAAAGCTTCTTGGCAAACGCGTCGCCCACGTTGGGCACATCCAGCGTCTGGCGCGAAGCCTTGAACCCATAGAGCAGGTCGGCGATATCGCCCAAAGATTCCGCGTAATACGTTTCCACCACGCAGAATTCGCCCTGACGGGTTTCTTTGCCCGAAAGCGCGCGCATGAACTCGGCTAAAAGGTCGTCGATATAGACCAGCGGCACGACGGTGGCGCGGTCGTTGACCGTGATATCCAGCCCGTGCGCGATGTTGTAGCAGAAGGTGGACACCGCCGAATTGTAGTTGGGGCGGCACCACTTGCCAAAGAGGTTCTGTAAGCGATAGACCAGAACCTTGACGCCCTGCGCCTTGCCGTAAGCGAATATCGCGTCCTCGCCCGCGCGTTTGGAAATCCCGTAAGGGGTGTCTCCGGCCGCGTGGATGGAGGAGGTGATGAGCACAGGCGCTTTATTGTTGTTTTTAATCAGCGCATCCAAAAGGGTGGTGGTGAAACCGAAGTTGCCCGCCATGAACTCGGTGTCGTCCTTGGGACGGTTGACGCCGGCCAGATGGAACACGAATTCGGCTGATTTGGTGTATTCGTCCAACAGGGCCGGGTCGGTGTCGATATCATAGAGCAGAAGGTCGGCATCGGCAAAACCCTGATTCCTCAGTTCCCAGACCAGATTTTTGCCTACAAACCCGTTTGCGCCGGTGATTAATACTTTCATCTTATTTATCCCAGTTCTTAAGTTCCTGCTGGATATAGTCCAGCTTGAGTAAGATTGCTTTGACCTCGGCGACACTTAAAAGCTCGGTGTTTTGCGAATTGTAATCGTCCACCGAATCCATGCTGGTTTCGCCTTCTTCAAAATACTTGTCGTAGTTTAGGTCGCGCTTGTCCGACGGGATGCGGAAGAATCCGCCCATATCCTCGGCGACCAGATGCTCCTCGCGCGTCAGCAGGGTCTCATACTGCTTTTCACCATGGCGGGTGCCGATGACCTTGATTTCGCTCTTGGAACCGAAGATGTCGAGGACGGCTTCGGCCAGAACACCGATGGTGCAGGCCGGCGCTTTTTGCACCATGATGTCGCCGCATTCGGCGTGTTCAAACGCGAAGATGACCAGTTCCACCGCTTCATCCAGACTCATAAGGAAACGTGTCATGTTCGGGTTGGTGATGGTGATGGGCTTTCCGCCCTTAATCTGGTCGATGAACAGCGGAATCACCGAGCCGCGGGAGGCCATGACGTTGCCGTAGCGCGTACCGCAGATGACCATCTTGTTGGGGTCCACGGTCTTGGACTTGGCGACGAACACCTTTTCCATCATCGCTTTGGAGATGCCCATGGCGTTGATGGGGTAGGCGGCTTTATCGGTGGAAAGGCAGATGACTTTTTTAACGCCGTTTGAGATGGCCGCGTTCAATACGTTTTCGGTACCGAGGACATTGGTCTTCACGGCTTCAATCGGGAAGAATTCGCAGGACGGCACCTGCTTTAACGCCGCCGCGTGGAAAACATAGTCCACGCCGACCATGGCGTCCTGAATGCTCTGGCGGTCGCGTACGTCGCCGATGTAGAACTTAATTTTATCGTTGCTGTAGGCTTTCCGCATATCGTGCTGCTTTTTCTCGTCGCGCGAAAAGATGCGAATTTCCTTGACGCCGGTGTTCAAGAATCGGTTGAGTACGGCGTTTCCGAACGATCCGGTGCCGCCGGTAATCAGCAGGGTTTTTCCGTTAAACATGGTTGTCCTCCTAGGGCCGCTGTTCAGCCAAAAGGCTTTTCAGCGTTTTTAAAAATATATCGGTGGTAAAATGTTGTTCGTAGTATTTTCGGGCGTTTTTGCCCAGCGCGGCTTTATCTTTGCTTTGGATAAAATCACGAATCGCCTGAGCCAGCGCCCTTTCGTCCTCGGCCGGAGCGGTGAACCCGCATTTTGCTTCGGCCACCACGCGGGCCGATTCTTTATCCGCCGAGGCGATAATCGGTTTTCCCGCCGCCATATAGCCCATAAGCTTGTTTGGCAGGGTATGCGCGATGAGATCGTTTTTTGCCAGCGTCAGCACCATCGCGTCGGCCGACGCATACAGCGCGGGCATCTCGGAGAACGGTTTTTTCCCGAGAAAGGTGAGGTTGGTCACGGCCAGCGCCTCGGCCAGCTTTTCGCAGGATTCTTTGGCCGAGCCGTCGCCAGCCACCGAGATGGTCACATCTGTGTCTTCCAGCAGTTTGGCCGCTTTCACCAGCGTCTCCACCGACTGTAAGTGCCCGATGTTCCCCGCAAAGACCAGATGCGTCTTGCCCATCGGTTTTTCCGCCTTGGGCAGAACCATGTCCGCTTCAAAGAAGGGCAGATAGAACACGTTGTCGCGGATGCCGTGCATGTCACGGAAGTATTCCCGGAAACCGTCCGAGGAAACAAAGATTTTGTCCGCCGAAGCGTATACCCACCGCGAAAACTTCCCGATGCGTTTATAGAGCCAAGACTCTGGCTTAACGCCGCCCGCGGCCAGACTTTCGGGCCACAGATCAAAGGTGTAGATATAGAGCGGCTTTTTGGTTAAGCGTTTTAAAAGCATGCCGGGCAAAGCCATGGAAACCGGGGAGGACTGGATGACCAGAATGGCATCGAAATCCTTTTTCAAAAAAAATGCCCGAATCGTTCCGAAAAACGCGAAGGACAGATAATATAAAAAAAGCTGCGCATTGCTGCTGCCCCGCGGAATCAGACTGGCGCGGACGACATCCACGCCGGAAAGACACTGCAGCCGGTTTTTACA
>CALMFG010000047.1 GCA_937863465.1 uncultured Clostridia bacterium | reverse complement strand
ATCGGCGCACATGTGGGCCCCGGCGCGCTGGGTATGATTTACTACACCAACTAATAAACAGAATATAAAACAAAAGAACGGCGGACAGCCGTTTTTTTTGTTAATAGTATTTTTCTATTTTACGTATCAGTTCGTCCAGAGAAAACCCAAGAGACTTATAGTATTCGATATCCTTGGCCAATTTTACCTCAATCATTTGGTCGCGCTTGCTGAGCACATCGATTTTGGAAAGGTCGGCCACAAAGCACCCCCGTCCGACCATGGTGTAGATGAAGCCCTGCCGTTCCAGGTCCTCCCACGCTTTTTTGACCGTGATAATGCTGACCCGAAGCTCGAGCGCCGCCGTTCGGATGGGCGGCAGGCAGAACCCGGGCTTGAGCTCCCCTTTAATAATCTGCGCGCTGATTTGATCGAAAATCTGCTGGTAGATTGGTTTTTCAGATGTATTTAAAATGTTGATATTCATCTATAGATCGATGCGTTCAAAACGCCGGGCAGAAATCCTGTACGCCGAGGTTGTCATCACCAGGAAGATGATGAGGCCGACGATGAAAGCGCCTGCTTTCCATATTACCATTGCCGGGTCCGATGCGTCAAAAGCCAAATTGGCGAAAGGAACAAAGTAAACAAATAATTCAACGCCCGTAGCAAAAACAACGGCGGCAAAGGTGGCGATGATGGTGGGGATGCCGATTTTGTAGGCCGTCTTGTAGTGCATGGGGAAGAAGACAAGATTGAATACGCCGTACATCACCAGCCCAAAACCGATGAAGGCGGCGTTCGGATCCATCAGAAAATTGTTCTTCGCATAGATGATATGGTTTAGGTAACCAAATATCGCGGCAACGACCAGCTGCACTGCCTCCAGCCACACGATTGAAAAAATACGCGCTTTGACGACATCCTGTTTCCGAACCGGCAGGAGGATTGAAAATGTGATATCGTTCTGCGCTTTGTTCGTGGTGAAAACGTTGGGTACGGTGATGAACAGAATATAGGCGATCGCCACAAAGTACACCCAGTTTGGGATGAGAATCAATATGCCAAACAGCGACACCAGATAGAACAGCGGGTGGATGGACAGGCGGAATTCTTTAAAGATCAGATTTTTCATCGTGGTTCTCCTTTTTAACGTGGTAAATCATGATATCATCCAGGCTCGGGACATCCAGCGCAAACTTCTCAGGATGGGTGATATCGGCGGACTTGATGAGCCCAGTGAAACCAAATGCATGGGTCTTGTAAGAAACCAGTTTTCCTTCCAGCACACTTAACTGATCCAAAGTCCCTTTAATCAGGCGGTAAGCATCGATGAGGTCATCTTTTGACCGGCTCTCTATGATGCGCCCGTTATGGATAAAGGTGATATAATCCGCGCATTTTTCAAGATCGCTGGTGATATGGGTCGAAAATAGAATGCTTTTCTTTCCGTCTTCCACCAGTTCCTGAAACACTTCCAAAAGGTCGTCCCGTGCCACAGGGTCCAGGCCGCTGGTCGGTTCATCCAAAAGCAATAAGCGGGCCTGATGCGACAAGGCGAGTACCAGCGAAAACTTCACGCGCATCCCATCCGAAAGCTCCTTCAGTTTCTTATCGCCATTCAGCGAAAAGTGATTCATGTAATAGCGGCAGGTTTCGTCGTCCCAGTCGGTATAAAATCGCTTGACCACGTCGAGGATGCTGGCGAGGGTATGGGCCGCGTAGTAATCGACGCCGCCAAACATAAAGCCGATATGCTGTTTAAGGGCCAGCTCGTTGCGCCCGAAATCCTGTTCAAACATCTCAATCTTTCCGCTGTCCGGGTGGGTCAAGTTCAGCAGGCACTTCAAGGTTGTTGTTTTGCCGGCTCCGTTAGCGCCGATAAAACCCATGATGTAGCCTTCATCCAGCTGAAATGAGACATCGCGCAGTTGGAATTGCGCATAGCGCTTATTCAAATTGGTGACTTTAAGTAGATTCATAAAAATTCTCCGTGTGATATTGTATATAAAGGATATGCACAATATACATTAGCGGAATCCATTTGTCAAGCGGTAATACGAAAAAAAGGCACGACGCGTTAACAGGCGTCATGCCTTAAAAATCTTTTTTTTGTATTATTTCAGAAACATCCGAATCAAGTTCAGCTTGATTTTGGAGTAAGGGTGATACCGCATAGGCAAATCGATCCAGTTAAATTTCTTGATGATGCTGCGTTTGTGCGAAAAGGTGTCAAAACTGGCTTTACCGTGATATTCGCCCATCCCCGAATCGCCCACGCCGCCAAAACTGAGTTGTGACGAGGCCAGATGGATGATGGTATCGTTGATGCAGCCACCGCCAAATGAACAGTTATTCAGCACTTGCTGTTCGGTTTTTTTGCTATTCGTGAAAAGATACAATGCGAGAGGTTTTGGGTTCTTTTTAATATAATCGATACATTTGCTGATGTCGGAGAAGGGCATGATGGGGAAAACCGGGCCAAAAATCTCCTCCTGCATGACGGGGGCATCAGGGCTCACATCATCCAACAGCGTCGCTTCAATCAACCGCTTTGTTGGGTCAGTTCTGCCGCCGCATACCACTTTTTCGCCTTTCATCAACCCTGAGACACGCTCGAAATGCTTGTCGTTGATGATGGAGGGCATCTCAGTGAGGTCGCCGTTCGGGAAGAATTCGTCCAGCGCGGCTTTAAACGCGTCAATGAATGCGGACTTGACACTTTTGTGAACGAACAGGTAATCGGGAGCCACACAGGTCTGTCCGCCGTTCAGCACTTTGCCAAAGGCGGCACGACGCGCCGCCAGTTTTATGTTTGCGGTTTCGTCGATAATACAAGGGCTCTTGCCGCCGAGTTCCAACGTGACCGGTGTTAAGTTTTTGGAGGCCGCGGCCATGACGATTTTCCCAACCGATACACTGCCGGTGAAGAAGATATAGTCAAATTTCTCATCTAAAAGCGCACTGTTCTCGGACCGCCCGCCTTCGATTACCGCGATATGCTCAGGATTAAAAGCATCGCCGAGTATTTTCGCAATGGCATGGCTGGTGTTGGCGGCATAGGCCGATGGCTTGACGACAACACAGTTTCCGCCCGAGATGGCGCCCACAACCGGAGCAAGACACAACTGAAGCGGATAATTCCATGGGGACATAATGAGGGCAACGCCGTGCGGTTCGGGGGAGATGATGCTCTTGCCGTGAAACTGAGAAAGGGGCGTTGGCACGGTTTTGTCTTTCATCCAATGCTTCAAATGCTTTAGGTGAAAACTGATCTCCTCCAATACCATGCCCGTCTCGGTCATATATATCTCCGTGGCGGCTTTGCCCAGGTCTTTTTTTAACGCGTCTTCAATCAGCGCGCCATTGGCTAAGATGGATTTTCGAAGGCTAAGCAGAGCAGTTTTACGGAAATTATAGGAGCGGGTTGAACCGGCGTCAAAAAAGCGCCGCTGCTCTTGGACAATGCTGGATATACTCATTTTTCTCTCCTTGTGAATGTGTCGTTATATCGAGTTTTTAGTTTTCGTTTGGGGTATACAGCAGCGCGCCTTTGATGAACCGCATAGCCTGGTCGCGCAAACGGATGTCATCTGAAAACACGTCACTATATGTATACAGCTGCATGCGGTCTTTGTAGTACTCACAGCTGTACGAGAATTGGAGCATCATAAACAGGTTGTCGATAAAGAATGCGAAGAAACGCGGGTCGAGATCCTGACGGATGAGGCCGCTGTTTTGCGCTTCTTTGAGGTATGCGGCATACAGGTTGGACGTGACGCCTTCAATCTGCCCGGAAATCAGCATGGCAAACTCGGCGTTGCTTTCGGTCGCCATCTCGTAGTACAGCTTGTTGAATTGCTCATTTTCGATTCGGGAGTCCTGAATCACCTGGATGATACGTTCGATGATGATAAAAAGGTCGGTCTCAGAATCGATGACGCCGCCGATTTTACTGCTTAAACGAATCAGCGACCACTCCAGACACGCCAAGTACAGCGCGCGTTTGCTGTCGAAGTATTTATACATGGCGCCCACGCTGACCCTGGCCTTTTCGGCGATGATGTTGATATTGGCGCTTTTAAACCCGTTGTCCGAAAATTCCTTCATGGAAACAGAGAGGATGTTCTCTTTCTTCTTGTCATCCAAACGGTTAAAAATACCGTTGCTCGATTTTAATTCCATCATTGACCCCGTCATCAACTTGATTTACCTCATATTCTATCACATTATTTCGAAAAAATCGGCTTTAAAGGGACAATTTTCAGCCGATTTTCAAAAAAAATTGCATTTTTATCAAAGGATATTCTTGAATTTATCAATTTAAACTGATATAATCACATTAAGTGAGTGAGCACTCACTTATCAACTCACATCATTATATCATGAGGGGTAGCCAAATGTCCAACTTAAGTTCAATCAGTCAGTATCCAGACGTTAAAGCCATCAATGCGGCGCTGGATGCGTTGATCCAAAAACCGATTTATTCCATCAGCAAAGACAAGCTGAAAGAATACGAAGAAAATTATTTTGAAAAGAAATGCGCCAAATCCAAAGCGATGATTTCGGAAGCGATGCATTACATTCCAGGCGGTGTTCAGCACAATCTGGCATTCAACCATCCGTTCCCGCTGGTCATCGAAAAAGCCGAAGGCGCATACCTGTATGACATTGACGGCAACCGCTACTATGATTTTCTGCAGGCGGGCGGCCCGACTGTGCTGGGCAGCAACCCGAAAGCGGTGAAAGAAAAGACCATGGCGCTGATTGACACCTGCGGCCCTTCCACCGGACTTTTCCACGAATATGAGATGAAACTGGCCAAGAAGATTACCGAGAGCTATCCTTCGGTGGATATGTTCCGTATGCTGGGTTCGGGCACCGAAGGCTGCATGGCGGCCATCCGCGTGGCCAGACTGGCGACTAAAAAGAAAAATATCGTCAAAATGGGCGGAGCCTACCACGGCTGGTCAGACCAGCTGGCTTACGGCATCCGCATCCCAGGCACACGGTCCTTACAGGCGCACGGCGTGCCGCGGTTTGTCTTTAAACATACACAGGAATTTTTCCCGAACGATTTGAAAGATCTGGAGCGCGTGCTGAAACGCAACCGCTTACGCGGCGGTACAGCCGGTGTTCTGATTGAACCGGTTGGCCCCGAAAGCGGCACCCGTCCGCTGGACAAGGATTTCAACAAGGGCGTTGAAGCGCTCTGCAAAAAATACGGCGCGCTGTTTATCTTTGACGAGGTGGTCACCGGGTTCCGGCTGGGCACAGCGGGCGCGCAAGGCTACTTCGGCGTATCGCCCGATCTTACGGTATTCGGCAAGGCAGTGGCCGGCGGATATCCATCGGCGGGCGGACTCGGCGGCAAATCGGAATATATGCAGTATCTGTCGGCAGGTATTGCGGGCGGACCCAAGCACAAAAAAGCGCTGGTCGGCGGCACCATGGCGGCCAACCCCCTAAGCTGTGCGGGCGGATACTATACCATCTGCGAGATGGAGAGAACCGAAGCGGCGGCCAAGGCGGGCGCGTTTGCCGATAAGCTGGTGGCGGGTCTTAAGGAACTCATTAAGAAGTACGACCTGCCCTTTGTGGCGTTCAATCAGGGTTCCATCTGCCATCTGGAAACAGTGGGCACCATGCATTATTTCATCAACTGGAAAAAGCCCTGGACCATTCCGGCTGTGCTGAAAGCAACGTCCAAACGCAAAAAGGAAATGGAGCATATCGGCGCGGCATACACCGCCGAAGGCATCATCACACTGGCGGGCAGCCGGATGTACACCTCGGCGGCTTTCACCGACGATATGCTGGAAGATATTTTAAGCCGGTTCGACCGCGTATTCGCCAACGTCGTACAGATGGAAGAATAGTCTTTTTAAGGAGATAGGATATGGATATCAATCAAGCCAAAGATATCGTTATCAAAGCCGGAAAAGAGCTGGTTGCCCGCGGGCTCATCGCCCGAACATGGGGCAACGTCAGCCAGCGGCTGGACGAGAAAACCATGCTCATCACGCCCAGCGGCAGGGATTATCTTTCTTTGACCCCAGCGGTGATTGTGCCGGTGGATATCGCTACGCTGGAATACAGCGGGGAAGTGAAACCCTCTTCTGAAAAAGCGGTTCACGCCAGCTGCTACCGCATTAAAAACGCGCAGTTTGTCATCCATACCCACCAGTTGTACGCATCGGTGGTCAGCGCCTGCGGAATCGACAGCTTTGAGACGGACAAGAAATTCAACCTGCTCGGCGGACGCGTGATTGCGGCGGGCTATGGACTGCCCGGCACCAAGAAGCTGAACGAGAACATTGAAATAGCGCTGGCCCAAACAAACGGTCATGCGGTCATCATGAAGCATCACGGCGCACTCTGCTTTGGCAGCAGCTTTGAAGAAACCTTTGAAGCGGCCAAACAGCTGGAAGACGCATGCAAAGTGTATATTGAAGAAAAATTTAAACAGGTCTCCGGCGAGAAATACGCCGACCCCACGGCGATGGCCAAATTTGCGCTGGCACTGAACGGCATTCTGGTTGAACAACTGGAAACGCGCGGGATTGAGCTAAACAGCAACAAGCGCGAAAACGCCGTCATCAATACCGAGCTTGAGGTAGTGGCACTGTCCTATTTAAAAAAACCGCTCCGACCCATGGTGGATGACTTTGCGCAGATTGTCGGCACGAAGATGAAGGACGGCGGTGATTCTGTGGACAGAAGAACCCGTATTTTGAAACACGCGGGCGCCGTATTTGTCAAAGGCGTGGGCGCGATTTGTGCCGGGCCCACACAGGATGACGCCAAAGCAGTCAGCATGATTCTGGAAAAGAACTGCATGGCCTATATCGGTGCCAGCCTGCACGGCAAGGTGAAACCCATTAACCGATTTGAAAGCCGGCTGATGCGGACCGTTTACAAAATGAAGTACTCAAAGCAGATCAATAAATAAATCTATTCCATTAGGAGGACTTCCGCTTGGCTGATTTTGTCGTGACATATGACGTGGGGACTACCGCGCTGAAAACCTGCCTGTTCAAGGTGGGCAAAAAAATTGAGCTGGTTGCCGACGAGAGCGAAGGCTATGCGCTTTCCATCATGGAAAATGGCGGCGCCGAGCAGAACCCGGAGGATTGGTGGGAAGCGATGTGCACCACCACCAAGAAAGTGCTGAAGAAAAGCGGCACAAAGCCCGAAGACATTCAGGGTATTTCGTTCTGTGCCCAGATGCAGGGACTGGTCCTCGTTGACCGCGAAGGCAATTCGGTGCGTCCGGCGATGAGCTATATGGATAACCGTGCCGGTGCACAGCTGAAAAAAACCTTGAAGCGCGGGATCAAGCTGGACGGGCTCAATATCACCAAGCTTTTAAAAAGCGTTCAGATTACCGGTGTGGTGGCCAGCAGTGTGAAGGATCCGGTCTGGAAATATAACTGGGTGAAGGAAAACGAGCCCAAGAATTTCGCCCGCATCTACAAATGGCTGGATGTGAAGGAATACCTCATCCACAAGCTCACCGGCGAATTCATCATGACCGAAGACAGCGCATACGCGACCATGCTGTTGGACATCCGCCGGAATCGGCGTCAGTTTAGTCCGGCGGTCTGCAAGATGCTGGGCGTCTCCATGGCCCATCTGCCGAAGATTGTGAAAAGCACCGACCGCGTGGGCGGCGTGACCGCAAAAGCCGCCAAAGAGATGGGGCTGGCTGAAAACACGTCGGTATTCGGCGGCGGCGGAGATGCCTCACTGATTGGCATCGGCGCGGGCGCGGTGAAACCCGGCGACACGCATATCTACATCGGCACTTCGGGATGGGTTTCCACAGTCACCGAGAAACCGCTACTGGATATCGACTGCAAGATTGCGGGCATCGTAGGCGCCAATGAAAAAACATATAACTACTTTGCCGAGCTGGAAACGGCGGGCAAGTGCATCGAATGGGTCAAAAGTCATCTGGCCTATGAGGAGACGCTGGCCAGAATGAAACAGGCCCGAATCCACGGTGACTATGAGGATGTGGCGGTGGACCTGTACGATTACATGATGGACGCCATCAGCGATGTGCCTGCGGGCAGCCACAACGTGATGTTTACGCCCTGGCTGCACGGCAACCGCTGTCCGTTTGAGGATACGCGTGCACGGGGAATGTTCTTCAATATCGGCATCGAGACCAAAAAGAGTGAGCTGATTCATGCGGTCATCGAGGGCGTTTGCTACCACCTGGGCTGGCAGCTGGAATGCATCCGCAAGAAAGTGGTGCCAGGCAAGAAGGTCCGTTTGGCGGGCGGCGGCGCATTGGCCGAGAAAACCTGTCAGATACTCTCGGACATCATCAATCTGCCGGTGGAAGTGACGCACAATCCGCAGAACGCGGGCGCCATGGGCGCGGCGGTGGTATCGGCCGTCGGGTTGGGTTTAGTGCCCAGCATCGAAGCGGCGGGCAGCATGATCGCGGTGGAAAGAACCTATATGCCGACCGCATCCAACCAACAGACGTACAGCCGCGGGTTCACCGTGTTTAAGCACCTATATAACAACAACAAAAAGTCGTTTGGTCAGTTGAACGCTTAAAAGCAATACCAAAAAACGAACGACATGCAGAACGCGGAAAGAAAAAGACTTTTTCCCGCGTTGACCATCCAAAACGAAACATAAGCTTTCTATGTTGCCGATGGGGTCACCGACCTTATAATCGGGCATAAACGCATGTGCGGAGAGGAACCGACCGGCCGGCATTCGATGGGCCATCCTCTCCCGCACTGCGGTCAAAAAGAAGATTGCAGCATGGCTGTGATACGAATATCAGGGGAAATAGAAGAAAAGATACGCTGAACATTCAGAGTATCTTTTGCTTTATTATAGATTAATTGATTGGCGGCATCAGAGTGGCGACAAACGCCGCCATTTCCTTTTTGTTCATCACGTCGGGCACCGGATAGGTCTTGTTGGCTTCGCCGATGGCGCGGGCAGCGATGCGCGGAATGTCCTCCCGCAGAATCATATCCGCGTATTTCGGGATGCCCAGCCTATCGTTCAAGGCCACAATCATACCAACAAAATCTTCGGCGATTTGCCAGTCGGTTTTTCCGGCGCCGGCCAGGCCGGCTTTTTTGCTTAAGTCGGCCAGCTTTTTATATATCGCCGGGAAGGACTTCTTTAAGATATGCGGCAGGACGATGGCGTTGGCCAGCCCGTGCGGAACGCCGTACAGCTCGCTTAAGCGGTGCGCGATGCCGTGCACATACCCGACGCCCGCGGTGCGAAAAGCATATCCGCCGTACGTCGCGCCGATAGCCATCTCGTGCCGCGCCTCCATGTCGCCGCCGTCTATATAGGCGCGTTCCAGATACTTAAATATCTGGATGACCGCTTTTACCGCGTAGGCGTCGGTCGATTTGAACTTCCAGTTGCCGACATAGGCTTCCACAGCATGGGTCAGCGCATCGATGCCCGTGGCCGCCGTGATGGCTTTGGGCAGACCGGTCATCAACGCGGCGTCCAGAACCGCCACGTCGGGCGCGAGTCTGGCGTCGGTAATCGCCATCTTTTTGCGGCGGGCTTCGTCGGTAATCACGGCCGAGATGGTAACTTCCGAACCCGTTCCCGCCGTGGTGGGCACAGCGACCAGCGGCGCCATTTTCGGAATCATCGGAATCATCATATCGTAGCGTTTGACGCGCTTTCCGGTCAGCGCCACCACGCCGGTCATCTTGGCGCAGTCAATCACCGACCCGCCGCCGAACGCCACGATGGCCTGACAGCGGTTTTTCAGGTACAGCGCCTTGGCTTCCTCAATATTGAGTATGGTCGGGTTGGGCACGACGCCGTCGTAAATGGCATAGTCGATGCCGCTTTTTTTAAGACCTTTCAGCATATCGGCGAGTATACCAAGGCCGATGGGCACCGAATCGGTGATGATGAGGACTCGGCTAAAACCCCTGGTTTTCAGGACTTCGCCAACATTGCCAGAAGCACCGATTTGGTGTATTATTTCAGTGGATTTAATGCGCAGTGTCGCGACGTAAAGCCGAAGAATCTGCTGGTAGATGGTGAAAACAAGTTTTCTCAAAGGGTTTCCTCCTGGGCGATTGGGCCGCATAAAAAAGATTGAACAGCTGGTAAATTTTCGTTTCACTGACTTGAAATTCGGTTAAAAATATATAAGGATATAATTATTAGCACTACTAATTATATCATGTATCATCCATTTATAAAAAGCTTAATATATCAACTTGGAGGTTTGGTATGGACGGGGAACAAATTCTCTTAAACATGTTTAAACAGCAGCATTACGATGAATCCCAATATCGCATGCAGAAGATTATCATGATTTTAAGCGTTGGCGGCAGTGCGCTGGGCGCAATGATTATGTCCATCTTCTTTTATGATGCGCTCCATCTCTATTTTCTGATTGGGTCGGTGGTGTTGGGGAGTCTGGTGCTCTTGTTCTCAGGCCTTAAGGCGTCGCGGCTGAATACCGGCAGTTTCATCTATATGATTTTCGCTTGTTTTGTGCTGGTGCCGGTACTTTGGAATTTCACAGGCGTACAGGGCGGTGCGCCGTATATCTCGCTGGCGATTTTGGTTTCCGTGCTCTCCATGTTCTCCAAATGGCGGCTGCGCGCGATGCTGTTCACCTATCTGCCGCTTTTGATATATCTCACCGTCATTTCGGCGATTACCGAAATTCCGAAGCAGGCGGATCCGACGAGCCTCATCTATATTCTCGCCGGATATCTAATGGCGCTGGGGCTGACATCCACCTATATCCTTTCAACCATCAAGCGCTTTGAGGAGTTAAACGATCAGTTCTTAAAGAGTTCTATCAAGGATGATTTAACGCAAGTTTACAACCGAAAACTGCTGGATATGATTCTGCATTACGAGGAAACGCTCTACAAGAAGGAAAAAAGCGATTACATTCTGGTCATGTTTGATGTGGATAAATTCAAAGAGATGAACGATGAGCATGGTCATATGTACGGCGATATTATTCTGCGCAATGTGGCGCAGTGCCTGACCAAGAAAATTCGTGAATCCGACTTTATCGTGCGTTACGGCGGCGACGAGTTTCTGGTTGTTCTGACGGCGGCCACAGGAAGCAGCTTACGTGCGTTTATCGACCGCGTCAATGATGCGATGGGCATTTCCTGTGATATGGAGATTAAAATAGAGGCCAGCTTTGGATATGCCGCGCGTTCGGAATGTGCATCCACGGAAGAGGTGCTGGCGCTGGCGGATAAACGGCTATATGAGATGAAGGAAAAACAAAGGCGAGGGGCGGCGGAGAAATAATCCGGCTTTAGCGCATTAAAATCAACTGATCTTCGGGCATCCTGAAATACAGGGTGTCCTTTTCTTTCAGCGTTTCCCAGACAGATTTGGGCATCTCGAAACGGAGCAGGGCGTCGTCACTTGGCGGCACATCCAAAGGCATGCAGAGCAGAATGACCGAAAACATATCGTCAATCAACCGAACCACACGGCAGGGGAGGATGTTTGTTGAGTCACCATTGGCTAACTCAAACTGATGCGCGCGAAAGCCCACATATTTCAGGCCGTAGGGAATGGTTTGCTGTGTCGCTAAATGCACGTTCCAGCTCTCGGCAAACAGGGAGTGGTCGCCGGTTCGCTTCGCCGGGGAAATGTTCTTGCACCCCGAAAGCAGTGCCGCGGACAGCGTCTGGGGGTTGTGATACAGCTCGGTTTTGCTTAAAACAGACTGGGTGGCGCCATCCTCCATCACCGCGATGCGGTCGCAGAGGCGGTAGACCTCGTCGCGATTATGCGAGACAAACAGAATGGTGCCGGAAAATCGGTCGCGCAGTTTTAAAATCTCCTGTTCCAGCTGCCACTTTAAGAAGCTGTCCAGTGCCGAGAAGGGCTCATCCAGCATCAGTAGGTCGGGGCGGCTGGCCAGCATACGCGCCAGCGCGACGCGCTGTTTCTGTCCGCCCGAAAGTTGGGCGGGAAATTGCTTTTCCAAACCGTTCAGGAAAAAAGCGCCTATCAGTTCATCGACGATTTCTGCGCGCGAATCTTTGTTTTGGATGCCGCACGCGATGTTCTGTGCCACAGTCATGTTGGGGAACAGGGCGTAGTCCTGAAACAGATAGCCGATGCCGCGTTTGCGCACGGCCAGATTCACCTTGCTTGCGCTGTCGTACAGCACCTGCCCGTCCAGTGCGATATATCCTCTGTCGGGTGTTTCAATGCCCGCGATACACTTAAGTGTCATAC
This sequence comes from uncultured Clostridia bacterium, assembly GCA_937863465.1. GTDB lineage: Bacteria > Bacillota > Clostridia > Christensenellales > CALMFG01 > CALMFG01. The sequence goes on along the minus strand of CALMFG010000047.1, from coordinate 7,259 downwards.
TCTTGCCGCATCCTGAAGCGCCCAGAATGGCGAGTGTTTCCTCTCCGGCTTCAAAACGGCTGGTCAGTGTGAAGTCACCCAGCTTTTTTTCAATATCCACAATCAGCGCCATGCGCGGCTTCCTCCTTTGCCAAAGCTGGATGCACGGCGGGTCCAGGCGTTCATCGCAATGATGGTGATAAACGAGATGGTGAAGATGATCAGCATCCATTTGTATGCCAGTTCCCAGTTTCCGGCCTGCACGGCCGTGTAGATGGCTACCGATACTGTCTGAGTACGGCCGGGGATGTTGCCGGCCAGCATGATGGTGGCGCCGAATTCGCCCAGCGCCCGGGCAAAAGCCAAAACCGCCCCGGCCATGATGCTGGGGATGGAGTTTGGCAGGATGACGCGAAGAAATAAAGCGGGCTCGGTCATGCCCAGCGTTCTTCCGGCGTGCAGCAGGTTTTCGTCCAGCTGTTCAAATGCGCCTCGGGCTGTGCGATACATCAGCGGGAAGGCGACCACCGTGGACGCGATGACCGCGCCGACCCAGGTGAACACCACCGAAACGCCGACCGCTTTTAGAAAGCCGCCGAGCAGGCCGTTCTTGCCGAAGATGACCAGCAGGAAAAACCCGACCATGGTGGGCGGAAGAACCAAAGGCAATGTGAACAATCCGTCCACAAAGCCTTTGCCCTTTCGCATGGTCACGGTCAGCCGGGCCGCCAGGATGCCCAAAACAAACGTGAATATCGTTGATAGAAAGGCAACCTTTAGAGACAGTAGTAATGGTGAGACATCCATGGCAACGCGGCCTCCGTTCGACTAAAATTGATGGTTCCTATTTCGCCATTGCAAAGCCGTATTCGGCAAACAGGGCGGCGCATTCATCCGAGCTTAAGAACGCGATAAACGCCGCGGATTCGTCCGGATAGGTGCTGGCGGCCAAAACGGCGGCCGGATAGATGATGGCTTTGACGCTTTCGGCGGGAGCTTCACAGATGATGGTCACCTTGTCGGTGGTGGCGGCGTCGGTGGCATAGACGATGCCGCAGTCCACTTCGCCGTTTTCAACCCATGTCAGCACCTGACGCACGTCGGTGCCAAAGTTGGCCTTGGCTTCCACGGTGTCCTTGATGTTCAGCGAGGTCAGCACTTCTTCGGCATACTGTCCGGCGGGTACGCTGGCCGGGTCGCCCATGGCCACGGTGGTGACGGTGTCTAAAGCCAGGTCGTCAAAGCTGGTGATGGCGCTTTCCGAACCAGCGGGTACGATGAGTACCACCTTGTTTTCCAAAAGGTTGACGCGGGTTTCGGGAACAATGAGGCTTTCATCCGCCAGCGCGTCCATCTGTTTCTGCGCGGCTGAGATAAAGACATCCACGGGCGCGCCCTCTTCAATCTGGGTCTGCAGTGCGCCGGAAGCACCATAGGTGAACGTGAGGGTGACCCCCGGGTTCTCGGCCTCATACAGTGTTTTAATCTCGGCGGTGACGTCGGTCAGGCTGGCCGCGGCCGCAATGACCAGCTCATAGGGTTCAACCGGAACCGGCGTGGGCGTTGCAACCGGGGTGGCTTCTACAACCGCTGAGGGTTCCGCTGCGGTGTCGGCGGCGCTGGTACAGCCAGCAACGGGCAGGATGACCAACAGGAGCGCCATGATGAGATACAGTGTTTTCTTCATAATATAAACCTTCTTTCTTATTAAACACGCTTTTGGCGTGAAGGATACGGTTCAAAGCTTTTCAACAGAAAAAGCCGAGGTCTTTGCACAGGATTCATGCAGTAAACTCGGCTTCGAATTCAACGGAATATCATAATAACATCTGAAACGTTATAATATATGTAATAATGTTTAGTATTGTTATGTTTTGTTGCATTATAAGCGAAAAATCACCACAAATCAAGCGTTTTTTTCGTATCAAAATGACGAAATACGCATATATAATGTAGGTTTTTAAAGAAACAGGGCAGAAAAACTGAATTTCTTGACAGAAAAACACCGATTCTGTAGAATGAATTATAAACAAAAATAAACAAAACGATATGAGGTGGTCGCCATATGCCCGATGAAATCGTCTATTCGGCTCAGGAAGTCGCGGATATACTGAAAATCAAGAAGAACACCGTCTACAACATGATTAAACGGGGTGAACTTTCCGCCTACCTTATCGGCAACAAGATGCGGGTGAGCGACGCCGAACTGAAAAACTACATGAACCGATCGCGAACCAGCCAAGGGGGCGTATCAGCCATGCCCAGCGCCGCGGTATGTGATGACGAGTTCTCCATTCCGGCAGTGCTGGATGAACCTGTCCAAAGAACCAGCGGTTTCATCATCTGCGGTCAGGACGCCGCACTCGATACCCTCGCCAACCAGATGCAGAATTTTTCGGGCGGCATGCCGATTCTGCGATCATATATCGGCAGTTACAACGGCCTTACCATGCTCTACAAGGGACAGGCCAGCATCGCGTCCAGTCATCTTTGGGATGCGGACACCAACACCTACAATGTCCCGTTCCTGCGGCATCTGCTCCCCGGTGTACCGGTTGTGGTCATCCACCTGTTTAAGCGGACGCAAGGGTTCTACGTGGCCAGCCGCAACCCCAAACGCATTCAGACGTGGGAGGACCTTGGGAAAAAGGGCATTGTGATGGTCAACCGCGAGAAGGGCAGCGGGACGCGCGTGCTATTGGACGGCAAACTGCGTCTGGCGAAAATCGACGCAGCCGCGATTGAAGGCTACAACCGCGAATGCTTTTCGCACTTAAGCGTGGCGGGCGTGGTGGCGCGCGGCGGCGCGGATGTGGGCATCGGCACGCAGGTGGGGGCCAAGATGATTCAGGGAATCGACTTTGTTCCGCTGCAGCAGGAAAGCTATGATCTGGTCATCAAAAAAGAGGATTTAAACCAGCCCATGTACCGGCTGGCCGTCGAGGTGATCAAATCAAAAGAGTTCCGAAATGCGCTGGAAGACATGAAGCTCTATGATTTAAGCGACCTCGGCAAAATAATCGCCGAAATATGAATTTTAAAAATCTTTCAAAAAAAAGCTTGTGCTCGGGAAATAACTATGGTATCATCCTGAATCATAAAACGGTTCGGGACAATCGAACCTGCATAATCTAAAACAAACAGCATCGTCGCTTTATATGCCAGCCGAAAATCGGCCGCTTATAAAGCGTTTTTGTTTATCAGCCAGCGCGGTCTTTTATTCCAAGTGATACTTCCACTTGCGAAAAAAGGCCTTTTGTTTTTTTTAAGAGTAAAAAAAGCGGCATCCGCTTTTAATAAATTTTTGAAGGGAAATACGACGATGAGAGAGGTATTGCGGGGAAGCAATTTAGACAGAAAAGCTTAAGATCGATTGACCCAAACGGCGGAAAGCGGCCTTGTACCGCAAAGAGAAACCGAAAAAAGAATACGGGGTGAAATCGAATGAGCAAGGTATTGAACATCAACCTTTTGGAAGAACGCAAGAACTCTGTGATGTGCAACGCCAGGGACGACGCGCGTCACATCGAATGCGGCAAGAACAGCGCCGCGGGTTCGGTCAGCCAGCGCGCATGCGTATACTGCGGGGCGCGTGTGGTGCTAAACCCAATTACAGATGCATATCATATCGTCCACGGACCCATCGGCTGTTCGGCCTATACATGGGATATCCGGGGCAGTCTTTCCAGCGGTTCGGAAGTGTACCGCAACAGCTTTTCCACCGACCTGCGGGAGAAGGACATCATCTTTGGCGGCGAGAAGAAGCTGGCGGCGGCGATTGACGAGATTGCCGAAACCTATTCGCCGAAAGTGATCTTTGTCTACTCCACCTGTGTGGTCGGCATCATCGGCGACGACATCGACGCGGTCTGCAAAAGCGCCGAAGAACGCACCGGCGTGCGGGTCATCCCCGTGCGTTCCACCGGCTTTGCGGGCAACAAGGCCAGCGGCTACCGCGCGGCATGTGACGCCATCATGGACCTCATTGGCGACGCCGAACGCCCCGAAAAGCCCTCGGGCATCAACTTTCTGGGGGATTTCAATCTGGCGGGCGAGATGTGGATCGTCAAAAGCTATCTCACACAAATCGGGATCACCATCAACACAGCGATTACGGGCGACTCATCTTATGAATCGCTGAAGCGCGCACCCGGCGCCGAGCTGAACATCGTTCAGTGCGCGGGTTCGATGCACTATTTGGCGCGCCTGATGGAGGAGAAATTCGGTATCCCGTTCATCAGCGTCAGTTTCTGCGGCGTGGAGGATACCTCGGCTTCGTTACGCACCATCGCAAAGTTGGTGGGCGACAGCGAAACCATCGCCAAGACCGAAGCGTTTATCACCGAAAAAGCCGAGGAAGCCGAGCGGCTGATTGCCCCCTACCGAAAACGCCTTTCGGGCAAACACGCAGCCATCTATGTGGGCGGCGGGTTCAAGGCCATCTCGCTGATTAAGCAGTTTAACGACCTCGGAATCAAGACCGTGGTGGTGGGCACCCAGACCGGCAGGGAAGAGGAATACGAGACCATCAAAAGCCTGACCGATGAAGGCACGATTATATTGGACGACAGCAACCCGTTTGAGCTGGAAGCGTTTATCAAAGAAAAAAAAGCAGACATTCTGGTCGGCGGCGTCAAGGAACGGCCGCTGGCGTATAAGCTGGGCGTTGCGTTTTTAGACCATAACCACGAAAGAAAGCATCCGCTGGGCGGATTCGTGGGCGCACTGAATTTTGCGGAGGAAGCGGATCTGAGTCTGCTAAGTCCGGTATGGCGACACGTGAAAAAAGACAGGGGGGAAACCGATGAAAAACTTTGTCAACTTGAATGTTAACCCCTGCAACATGTGTATGCCGATGGGCGCGGCCGGCGTCTTTAAGGGCATCGAAGGCACGATGGTGCTGATGCACGGATCGCAAGGCTGTTCCACTTACATCCGACGCCATATCGCGACGCACTATAACGAACCCATCGACATCGCCTCCTCCTCGCTGAACGAGAAGGGCACGGTATACGGCGGGAGCGAGAACCTGAAAAAAGCACTGAAGAACGTGATTAAACTCTACGGCCCCAAGGTGATCGGTGTGACCACCACGTGTCTGGCCGAAACCATCGGCGAGGACATCCGCCGCATCATCGACGAATTCTTTCTGGAAGAAAAAATCGTCGGGGTGGAATGCGTGGCTGTGTCGTCGCCGGGCTACGGCGGTTCGCACTACCGCGGGCACTACTATACCGCGCGAAAAGTGCTGGAGCATTTCGCCAAAACCGGCGGGAAGTCGGACAAAATCAACGTCATCGTGGGATGCATGTCGCCGGGGGATATCCGGCACTTAAAAGAAATACTGGACTTATATGAGCTGGAATACACGCTGTTCCCCGACATATCCGAAACGCTGGACGGCGGATACCACCGCGAATATGACCGGCTGCCCGAAGGCGGCACCCCGGTGGCCGAGCTGAAAGCCATGGGCAAGGCCAGAGCCACGATTGAATTCGGGGCCATGGTCAGCGAAGCCGATTCGCCGGGCGAGTACCTGAAAGCCGCGTTCGGCGTACCGCTGTACCGCCTGCCTTTGCCGGTGGGTATTGAACACACCGACCAGCTGATGGAGACCCTGACTATTCTGTCCGGGCGCGATATGCCTGAGAAGCTGGAAAAAGAGCGGGCGCGGTTTTTGGACGCGATGATCGATTCGCACAAATACAGCGCCGAGGGGCATTTGAGCGTTTTCGGAGACCCCGAGAGCGTCTACGCCATCACGGCGCTGGGGCTGGAAAACGGATTTAAGATGTGTGTGGCGGGTTCGGGGCCCGCAAGCGAAAAACTGATACCGGCGTTAAAAGCGCTGGAGACCGAATACGGAACCGTATTCATCAAGCTGGAGGACACCGACTTTGAGACCATCGCAGGGCACGTGACTGAGACCGGAACCGACCTTCTGGTGGGCTCCTCGGACGGCGCGTTTATGACCGAGAAATACGGCATCCCGCTGATACGCACGGGATTTCCCGTGCACGACCGCATCGGGGCTCAGCGCAAAATCATGATCGGATATTTCGGCTCCATGCAGCTTTTGGACGAGATGACCAATACGGTTTTGGCCGAAAAACACGATCATTTCCGAAAGCATCTGTTTACCGAGTATGGACAGGCAAAGGAGGGCTAAACGCGATGAAGATAGCAGTCAGCGTGGGAACAGACGGCAAAATATCGCCGCATTTCGGTAAAAGTGAGCGTATGAACATCTATACGGTGAGCGACGAGGGTATCGACCTGACCGAAACCCGAAACGCACCCGACACCCTGACCAGCCACGATTTTTCGTTTATATCGGACTGCGAGGCGGTGATATCGGGAACCATCGGTATTTCGATGCAGGAAAAATTGCAGCGCGCGGGTATCATTCCGGTGGTGACTACGGGGAGTGACCCTGTCACAGAGATACAGGCGATTTTGACAGACGAGTGAAGCGAGGAATAATGCGATGAAAATAGACAGAGACAGCATACTGGAACAGAATCGATTACGGAGCATCGCGGAGCATCCGTGCTATAATCCGGCGGCGCACCAGTACGCCAGAATGCATATGCCGGTGGCGCCGGCGTGCAATATCCAGTGCAACTACTGCAACCGCAAGTTTGACTGCATGAACGAAAGCCGCCCGGGCGTGACCAGCGATGTGCTGAATGCCGAAGAGGCGCTGGAACGGTTTATCGCCGTCAAGGACAAGCTGCCCAACCTGCGGGTGGTGGGCATTGCGGGGCCGGGGGACGCGCTGGCCGAATTTGAAAAAACCAAGGCGGCGGTACAGCGCATTCGGGAGTATGACCCGGATATCACCATCTGCCTTTCCACCAACGGACTGCTTTTACCCGATTACGCGGAGGAACTGCTGGATATGGGTATTCGGCATATCACGGTGACCATGAACGCGGTGGATCCGAAAATCGGTGAAAAGATATACCGCGATATCAATTACCACGGTAAACGCTACAAAAACGGAAGCGGCGCGGCAGTGCTTCTGGAAAATCAGCTGAAAGGCATTCGGCTGGTGGCCAATGCGGGTGCAGTGGTCAAGGTGAACATCGTGATGATTAAAGGCATCAACGACCACCATATCGAAGAGGTGGTGAAAACCGCCAAAGACTGCGGCGCGTACATCACCAACATCATGCCGCTGATACCGGTGGAGGGCACGCCTTTCTACAGCATTCCCGAACTCCCGCATGAGGAACTGCACGCCATGCGCAAAAAATGCGGCGAGACCTTACGGCAGA
>CALMFG010000046.1 GCA_937863465.1 uncultured Clostridia bacterium | reverse complement strand
ATGTGAAAGTGCATCTTGACTGCTTCCACATGATCCGTGAGGAAAAAAGCTTTTCCGGCGCAGTTGAAACCTGCGGTAAAGAATACTTGGGATATATCCATGTTAACGAAAACGACCGGGGTATTCCGGGTACCGGACTTGTTCCGTTTAAAGAGTTTTTTACGGCAGTTAAAGCCGTGGGGTATAATGGCCCGCTGGTTATCGAGTCTTTTGACCCAAGCTTTGAAGAGCTGGCGGGAAACTGCGCGATATGGCGCAAGCTGGCTGAGACGGGTGAAGAGCTGGCAACAGAGGGACTTAAAAATCTAAAAGCGATTGCCGCGACTTTAGAATAAGTAAACAGGGGCAGCGGCTGAAAAACAAACCAGCTTAGCAGATTGTGAAACACAACGGCGTGCAGAAAGAACTGGGAATATGGGGAACAAAACGGCTCGGTTATGGACAGAACAATTTATTTTTATCACAATCACGAATGGTCTGATTTTTCTGGCCATGCAGATGCAGCTGAGCACGTTTTCCCTTTATGTTAAGGAAATCAGCCATAAGGATATCATGGTGGGTATTTGTTCGGCGGGCTATAGTGCCGCGGCCATTATGGCGCGGCTGTTCACAGGCTTTGCTCTGGACCGCTATGGCCGCCGAGGCATGCTGATGACCGGGTTAATCGTATCTCCGCTGATTATGGTGACATACAGTTGGGTTCCGCTGATTGGAGTTCTTGTCGCAATCCGGTTCATTCATGGACTGTTTTGGGGGATATCAACCACATCAAGCACGACTATTGCGTCAGATATTATCAACCGGGGCCGGTACGCAGAAGGGCTTGCGTATTTCACACTGGCTCAGAGCCTGACACTTGCGATATCTCCGGTGATTGGCCTTTTAATCATGAAGCGGCTTGGGTACGGGACGATGACATATATTGCGGCGGCAATACTGGCGTTGGCGGTGATACCCGCGTTATTACTAAACTACCCAAAGGAAAACGAAAAAGCGATAAAGCAAAAGTTTATCCCATTGGAAAAAAAGGCAATGCGGCCGGCGCTGGTCATGGCTTTTGTGGGTACGGCCGTAGGATCGGTATTTGTGTTTATCCCTCTATATGGGGAAAATCAGGGCATTGATGTGACATTTTTCTTTTCCGTGTTTGCTGCGTCTATGCTGCTGACACGGCCGTTTGTCGGCCGATTGGTAGATCAATATGGGTTCAACATCGTGGCATTTCCGTCAATGATACTGCTTGCCGTTTCCATGGCATTACTATCGATTTCATCGAATTTGGCGATGCTCCTTCTATCAGGTTTTCTTATTGGCGCATCGTATGCAACAATACAAACTACGCTTCAAACAATGAGTGTGGTCAACACATCGTTCCATCGGCGTGGCGCAGCGAATGCCACTTTCTTCATCGCCTTTGACGCTGGAATGGGAACTGGCGGGCTTCTGTCGGGTTCGATAGCAACGCGATTCGGCTACAGTCACATGTTTGCGTTTATGGCTGTGCCAGTCATCGTTGGATGTATACTCTACTTTCTGCTAGCCAGAAAAATAGAAAAAATGGCAGACGAGATGTTGATGGAAGCATAACCACAGAGTTTAAAAGGATGTGATTTAAAAAGAAGGCATAATGAAAAGCCCGAATTATTGATCAAACACCTTTTGTAAGCGGCTGTCATCACAATTAAATCAGCTTTTGCCGTCCATGTGATAGGGCTGGCAATTTTGCATAACTGAGGAGAGGGCTTTTTAATGGAACACACCAAAAAAACAAATGCAAAGGTCGTATTAGGTGCGGCAATCCCTCTGCATATTCTTTCGGGGATCATATATATATGGAGTGTTATCAGCAAAGAGCTGATGACGCAATATGGATGGACCAGCACACAGGCGACTTTGCCCTATACGCTGCAGAGCATTATCTTTGCGGTTGCTATGATATTTTGCGGGAAACTGCATGATAAAAAGGGGCCGAAATTTACGGCAATCAGTGGCGCGGTGCTCATGAGTTTGGGGCTGTTGCTTTCGGCGGCGGTCAAGACGCCGGTGCTTATGATTATCACATACAGTATTATTTTTGGCACCGGAACAGGTATGATCGGCGCGGGCGTTATGCCAACGGTAATCAAGTGGTTTCCGCCGTCCAAAAGAGGCATGATTATCGGGATTCTGGTTGGCGGGGTTGGGCTGGCGCCGGTTTTGTACGCACCCCTGATCAATTGGTTATCGTCTGCTGATGTGCTGGGTATATCGGGCAGTTTTCTGGTGTTGAGCATCTTCTCTGCTGCTGTCGGCATCACTATGGCACAGCTGATCGTTGCGCCGGCGGATAATTCTATTTACGCAGACGAAAAAGCGCCAAATAAGACGATGCCAAACGAAATGGATTGGAAAGGCATGATTCGGGAAAAGAATTTCTATCTTGTCTGGTCGATGTTTATCATATCATCCACTGCGGGGCTCATGATTATCAGCCATATTGTGAACATAGCGAATCGGCAGGCAGGATGGGGAAGCGGATTCCTTTTGGTTGCGATATTAGCGATTTTTAACACGATGGGCAGGTTTTTTGGCGGATCCTTATCCGACCGGTTTGGGAGAATTCGCGTGATGAGAATTGCGTTTTTAATCCAGATGGCTAATATGCTTCTGTTCAGATTTTATGAGTCACCAGCCATGCTGGCCATCGGCGTTTCGCTTTGTGGACTGTGCTATGGCGCCGGCGTTGCTGTTTTTCCTGCCGTAACATCCGACCTCTTTGGCGTTAAAAATCTTGGAGTCAATAACGGCATCATGTTTACTGGCTGGGGGACGGGCGCAATCATCGGCCCCCTGGCGGCGGGGACAATCTATGACAGCACCCTGCAATATACCGGCGCGTATTATCTCGCGGCGTTGCTTCTGCTTATTGGAATAGGCATCTCGCTGGGCTTTAAAAGGATGGCAAGCCAATCTAAAGCGATCGAAGATGGGGTGAATTCCAAGGAAAAGCTCATAAGATGGTTTATT
>CALMFG010000045.1 GCA_937863465.1 uncultured Clostridia bacterium | reverse complement strand
AAAGCAGCCACCCATAAAAGCGCATGTATCCATACCTGCCATTGCCTAAATCCACGGCTTCCATTCCGGTAAAGTCATCGCTTGCGCTCTTAAAAAGCCCTAATAAATTGATATCAGCAAAGCTGTCAAAGCAATCACTAATCGCTGTTGGTTGAATTTTTGTTAAAATATCATTGATTAAATCGTAGCTGTACATGACTTCTATCTCGCCCGACTGGCCATACCTCATGATATAGACCGTGTTCCCGTCTTGACTTACTTTTATTTCTGAATGAATGTCGCCTTGTGTCTGGTTACAATCTATATCGCTTAGATCAAGCGTACGCGAGAATGCCTCTTCTTTTAAATCATATTCAAACAACCCGATACATCCCCAAAAAATAATTTTTTCATCGGATGCATAGATTAATTCGAACGGTACCGCGCCCATATCCATATCAAGAGAATATTCAGCGGGTTTGACATCAATTTTCATGGGTAAACTTTCTATTTCGCCATCTTCTGTTTTCTCAGTCATGTCCGCCGCCATGCTTTTAGGCTCCTGGTGCACTTCCAAATCGGATGCCACGCTGCCTTGATCCAACGTTTCGGCATCTGATGGTGCCTGGCAGGAAGTCAAAAGCAATTGCAGACAGATTAGCACAGCAATTGTTAAAACAAGAACCCATTTTTTCATCGTGATTTCTCCTGAATATTCCGGCCTCCAGCGGCGTTAAGCCGCGTCACGACCGCTTGGTATGTTGATACCTAACGCGATGTTTATAAGCCCTGTTGTTGCCAGAGCATACGAACTGGGCAAACCAACTGCCGCAAAGGAAACAAATAGATAGTAAAAAATATTGTACAATATGACAATGGCAATCAAACAGATGCCGCTCAGAATACAGCTCAGCTTCTGTTTGTCACGCTGAATTCTTGCGGCCATTTTTAAATAGACGAAGCTTGCGGCCACAGCCGTAATACCGGACAGCAAAGCGTTTGCCAGTGGGACAAACGATGGAAGAATGTATCCCGGTAAATTTGCATTTTCATTACCTATCACAATTTGATAACCATAGTTTATACCGAGCAGAATTGCTGCCACAGCTACAAACCAAAGGATATGTTGAATCACAACTGATAATGCCGATACTTTTTTCATTTTTTTACTCCCATCTAATAACCAGCAGTTCACATCTGCCTTTTTTAATATCGTCCTCTTCGTTTGCTCTATCACAGCGCATATCACAGACCATCGTATTTCCATATACGCTGGGATAATCCACCCAAACGCGCTCATATTCCCGCGTAAAGCTGGTAGTGAGACAGGTCGTTTTTCCGGTTTTCAAGCTATACCGATACAGGTGATGCGGATCAATCTCGGAATAGTATAAATTATCGCCGTACATGTCACACAAAAATGGGGAATCCGACACTTGGGTCGTTTTGCCGTCAGCCAGACAATAGACATACAACGCGCCTGCTTCCTTCTTCCACGCGGCATATTCCCCGTTGCTGCAAACGGAGTAGGGCAGACAGCCTGTTTCTACAAACATCTCGGTATAATCAGCCAAATCAATAACGCGTATGCCATCAGCGTTATCAACGGTATCATAGAATGATATGGTATGATTCCTTATTCTAATTCTGGAAAATGGATTAAATACGCTGGAAACATCCGTTACCAGAAGCATGTCATCGGTATCGGCGTTATAGGTATAAACCGTATGGAAATACTCGCCTTCCGAATTCCCATAGCCTTCCATCCAAACAATCGTATTGTCCTCATTATCCAGCCTGGGCGCCAATGTAATTGTACCACCCAGCTCACTCGATTCTCGAATAGTGCGGGTTTCCTTTGTTTGTATATTGTAAGACTTGATGGCCCAATCTGTAGGCAAATCCTCGGTTGTCCAGTGCCCTTCCACCCAGAATATCCAGCCGTCCCCTATACAAACATCATCAATCATCGAATCATAATCTTGATGCGGTAACGAATAGATGATCTGATCCTCTTTTGTATTGATGTTCAGCATATGAATCTTTCGTGTTTCATTGGTGACATCATTCCAGTTGGCATAGACCACATATTCACCATATAAATCCGGCGTCGTGATATAGGCATCGGAATCAACTTGAAGGATTTCAAGCTGAAAATCAAAGTCATCTTCGTAAACCTGCGCCGACGGGGTTGGCGTCGCCTCTGGCGTTCCTATCGGATTGGAAGGTATGCTTTCTGGATTCGTCACTCCAAAATCTGCCGACTGCTGACATGAAGTCAAAAGCAGTTGCAGACAAGCCACCGTCAGTAATAAGAAAAGTTTTGTCGATTTATCCATATTGTTTTCTCCGAAAATACGCTTCAAGAGGGTGCCAAGCCCCCCCTTTTTTAAGCTTCGTGTTTTATCTGTTGAAAAACCCAACTTTCAATTTGTTCAATGCTATAGGGGCTATAGGGGCAGACCACTTATAGTCACTGTCTGGGTGTATTCAAATCAAAACTCTATCTTCACCGAATTCGACAAGATGATTAAAAACATGGCCCTCTAATACATATGTTCTCATAGTTTTACTTTTTCACACTCTCATTATAACAAAGTTAAATCAATGTGCAATATATAACTCATATGCATAATTTTACTGATAATCCCACAGGCCAGAAGATTCCCCATCTTTCTCGCCAGACTTACTCTTATCAAATAAACCACATATAGAAAACCCCGACCATCAATGTTACAATATGACATCGGGCTTAAACCCGATATCCCTATGTAAGGAGCCCCATACCGATGGATATAAGAGAAGCCAACCTATCCGAC
>CALMFG010000044.1 GCA_937863465.1 uncultured Clostridia bacterium | reverse complement strand
CAGCAGGCGGCGGTGCAGAGTGCGCTGAAAAACAGCGTCTCGGTCATCACAGGCGGGCCGGGCACCGGCAAGACCACCATCATCAAAGTGCTTTTAAAAATCATGGAAGCCAACGGCATCATGACGGCGCTTTGCGCGCCCACCGGACGGGCGGCCAAGCGCATGGAGGAGAGCACGGGCAAGGCCGCCAAAACCATCCACCGGCTGCTGGAATACGGCTATGACTTCGGCGAAGGGATTGAGCAAAGCACGTATAATAAATTTATGCGCAACGACGAGAACCCGCTGGACGCCGACGCGGTCATTGTGGACGAGGTGTCCATGGTGGATATCTTTCTGGCCAATTCTCTGCTAAAAGCGATGAAACCCGGAACGCGCCTGATTTTTGTAGGGGACGCCGACCAGCTGCCCAGCGTGGGGGCGGGAAACTTCTTACGTGACATCATCAAATCCGAATTTCTGCCGGTTTTCCGGCTGACCAAGTTCTATCGTCAGGAGGAAGGCGGCAACATCATCGCCAACGCCCACAAGATCAACATGGGCGTCATGCCCAGCATGTACCAGACCGGCGACTTTGTGTTTATGCCCGCGCCCGACCACGAGAGCACGTTAAGTACGCTGTTAAAGCTTCTGGAGGACGAAACTTATGCCGATGCGCAGGTGCTTTGTCCGCTTAAGAAAGGCATAATCGGGGTATATAATATCAACGAGAAGGTGCGCGAGCAGAAGAACCCCTATCTGGTCAGCGTACCCGAACTGAAAAAAGGCGAAACCACCTACCGTCAGGGCGACAAGGTGATTCAGACCACCAACAACTACAACAAAGAGTGGTTCTACTTACGCCCCGATGTGTACTATCAGCAGGGGTTTGGCGTGTTTAACGGAGATATCGGGGAAATCACCGAAATTGACCGGGACGCCAAGGTTGCACGCATTCTGTTCGACGATCGGCTGGCCGAGTACAGCCAGACCGAGCTGGAACAGCTGGAGCACGCCTACGCCATCACCGTGCATAAGGCGCAAGGGTCTGAGTTCGATACGGTCATCCTGCCGCTGTTCTACGGAGCGTCGCCGTTTTTGACCAAGAACCTGCTGTATACGGCGGTGACGCGCGCACGGAAAAAGGTGGTGCTGATTGGCCTAAACAAGACCATTCAGCATATGGTCAGCAACAACCGCATCACGCGGCGGTATACTGTCTTAAATAACGAAATTCGTGAACTCGCAGATGTCTTCGATCGCATCAAGCACCCCGGGGAGGACGCCGATGAGTAGACTAGGCTGGTTCTTCGGGGCCGTGTATGACTTCCTGTTTCCGCCCCTGCCGGTCTGCCGATTCTGCGGCGCGCGCAAGGAGACGGCGGAAAGCGAATGCGAGGCTTGCCGGGATGAATGGGCAACGCTGAAAGTCAAAGGAAAGCAAAAGAAACCGTACGCCTGCTTTTATTACGACGGTGTCGTGAAAAAAGCGATTTGGGAGTATAAGTACTCGCGCATCGAGGATTTGGCGGATTTTATGGCCGAGCGCATCGCCGAAATGCTGAAAAGCCAGAAGGTGAAAGCCGACGTGGTGTCCTTTGTACCCCTGCACAGAACCAAGCGCAAAAAGCGCGGGTTTGACCAGATGCAGAAGGTGGCCGAGGCTGTGGCGGCCGAGATGGGTTTGCCGGCCGCACGGACGCTGAAACGCGTGAAGCGCACCCGAACGCAGGCCAAGCTGACGGCCGAAAATAGAAAACAAAATGTTAAAAATGCGTTTGTGTGTGACAAGAATACAAAAGTTTCGAAAGAATCTGTTATAATACTGTTAGATGATGTGTATACCACCGGGGCGACCATGTCGGCCGCAACCGAAGCGCTGAAAAGCGCGGGCTATGCCAAGGTGATTCCGGCGGTGTTCGCCACATCCAAAGCGAATCAATGATTCTGAACAGCTTCCTTTGGGACATCCCGAAGGATGATATAAACCTCATAAGCGGGAGAGACGAACTTAAGCTTTTGAGGACAAGGAGGCTTAAAAACATGGACATTACGATTACAGGCAAAAACATGGAAGTATCCGATTATCTAAAAGAACTCGTCGACAAGAAAGTGGGTAAGCTGAAAAAGTATTTTAAGCCCGATACGGCCGCACAGGTGACGCTGAATATTGAAAAGAGCCGCCACATTGCGGAAGTGACCATCCCGTTTGACGGCATCGTCATGCGCGGAGAAGAAGCCGCGACCGATATGTACGCGGCCATCGATGGTGCGCTTTTAAAGATTGAACGCCAGATTATGAAGCACAGAACCAAGCTGGAAAAAAAGCTGCATCAGGATGCCTACAACACCGGCGAACTCGTATATCAGGAATCCGGCGAACCGGACGAACCGAAGAAGGTGGTTAAAACCAAGCGCTTTGATTTAAAACCGATGAGCATGGAGGAAGCGGCTTTGCAGATGGAGCTTTTGGGACACAGCTTCTTTGTCTACCGCGACGCGACCAGCGACAACATCAACGTGTTGTATATGCGTAAAGACGGAAATATCGGGCATATCGACCCGAACTGAACAATATAGCGTGAATCAAGATGCTGCGATAAAGCGGCATCTTTTTTTAGTGCATTAATACTCCCACCCGGGCCGCTTCATTTTTTCACTGTTTTCAATAGTGTACGCTATTTTATCTTCAAGATTATACTTTCTACCCTCAAAAAACCTACTCGTAAAAATACATGATTTCTGCATAGGATGTTTCGTATTTTTCTTCAAATATATGCATTAATCCATAATAGCAATCTGAAATCATAAACTCATAATCGACATTATGGTCCCATACTACCATGAGCTTATCAAGGTAGCCTTCCGCTACTTCCTCTCTTGATAGTTTTTTATTGACAGTCTTATAAATAATCTTTTTAAGTAATCTTAATACTTCTTCGCTATTATCAACTCTTTCTTTTATCATCTCTATTCTCCCTTTTTCTATTTAAGTACCTTGCTGGTTTTGTTTATTTCATCTCCTTGTATTGCCTGCCAAAATAAAATTCCAACATCATCAAAAGCGCTATGAATAGCGCTTTTTTAGCAGCCCCAAACACGCCGAGGCGTGCCTGGGGCTGTGGCAGGTTCTTATTTTCTTGTATTTTCACTTATAGAGTTCGCCATAATAACCCTTCTCAAAAACAAGAACTCCTTCAGATTTTTTTTCAGGGTTTTCGGCTGCATCAGGCGCATAAATCGCAATACCGCATTTAAGTGAAATCAGTCCCACACCATTGTATTTTATATCGTTATCCAATGCTACAAAAAGCGCCTTTGCTTCTTCAAACGGTATATCTAACAAATCTTTTTGCATAAAGAAAACCTTTGCAGGATGAAAAAACTCAAAAGCTTCACAAGCACCAGGGTCTTTATAATAAACAAAAAAATCCTCATACCTTTCTGTATCGTACTTATCATCCTCAAATTTCTTAAACTTCCTTTTTAGCTCACAGCCTATTACTTCCTGTATTTCTCGGCTTGACATACCCAGTTTTAATGTTGTTGTACCTTCATAAGGCAAAATCTCATAATTCATTATTCGCTCCATATAGTTTGCTCATTGATTTTCTGAATTAATTCTAACACCTGTGTGAAGGATTTGGCTATAATGGAAATATTCTATCTCCAGCATGACAGACGGGTGTGCAATATCTATAAGTTATTAAAAATAAAAAAAGCACCCAATAATGGAATGCTTTTTACTGGTAGCGGCGACTGGAGTCGAACCAGTGACCCTCCGGGTATGAACCGAATGCTCTAGCCAGCTGAGCCACGCCGCCAAAATGGTTGCGGGGAAGGGATTTGAACCCTTGACCTCCGGGTTATGAGCCCGACGAGCTGCCAAACTGCTCTACCCCGCGTCATAAAAAAACCCGCTGAAAACGGCAAGTAATATCTTAACCCATCTATCCCGAATAGTCAACCTCTATTTATGAATTATTCTTGAACTTGAAGAATCCTTATTTTTACGCCTGTTTCCCGGTCGAAAGCAAAAAAAGTTCATCATTTCCTTATAAACAGTTTTCGCTTTTTTGCGCGTGATGGGCTATAATAGAGGTCATGAAAAAAAGCAGGACAAGGGGAAAACAGGAGATAACATGAGCATCAAATTGATTGCACTGGATTTGGACAACACGCTGGTTACCAAAACTACCGACTTTTCCAAGGCGGATTTGGCGGCGATTGAAAAAGCAAGAGACGCAGGAATATACGTCTGTCTGGCGTCGGGGCGCGCGTACCGTTCGCTGAAGGTTTTTCTGGACCGCCTGAACATGGACACCTACAGCATATCCACCGGCGGCGCGATTATATCCGACAAGAACAACAAACGGCTGTACACCAAGTTTGTGGAGCCCAAAACCGCGGCCGAGATCATCCGCTTTGCCTATACGGGCGGATACTACGCGCAAGTATACTATAACGACGATTTTTGCTTCTATCGCGAAGGGAAGGAATCGGCGCTCTATGAGGAAGCCACCGGTGTGCCCGGTGTTCTGGACGAAACATTGCCCGAACGGGAAACCATTGAAACGGCCAAAATTCTGTTCATCGACACACCCGAACGAATTGAGGCGCTGATACCCATCGTGGAAAGCCGGTTTTCGCACATCAAGGCTTTAAGGTCCTTCCCGCATTATCTCGAGATTAACCACGAAGACTGCGGCAAGGGTTCGGCCTTAAAAGCTTTGGGTGAAATGCTCGGCATCAAACAGGAAGAGATGATGGCAATCGGCGATAGCGAAATTGACATATCTATGATAGAATATGCTGGTATCGGAGTGGCGATGGGCAATTCGTCCGAGCATATTAAAGCGGTTGCCGACTATGTGACCGATGACGTTCTGGAGTCGGGCGTGGCCAAAGCCATTGAAAAATTCTGCTTCTGACGGGAAACCGTTCTACTTTTTGCGGGAGATGGTAACGAGAAATGAAAAAGTCACTGAATATTGAAAGTTTTGCGAAATCGCTGAAACTGACGCCGGTATATAAGGCCATGCGGGAAGAGATTGAGGTCAATACTTCCGACCTCAACCGTCCGGGTCTGCAGATGTCCGGCTTCTTTGAGTATTTCGCTATCAATCGAATCCAGTTGTTCGGCATGGTGGAGATGACTTACCTTGAGAGCCTGCCGAAGGACGTGTTGCGCGAGCGGATGGAGGAGTATTTCAGCTCGAATATTCCGATGGTACTGATCGGACGTAACTTAAACCCCCCGCCCGAGATGATTGAAGCCACCAAGAAATACGACGTGCCCATGTATATGAGCGGGCTGACCACCACCAAACTGGGGCACAAAACCACCGAATATCTCGATATGTTCTTAGCGCCGTCCATCTCGCGCCATGCGGGACTGATGGACGTCTACGGCATCGGCATCATGATTACCGGCGAAAGCGGCGTGGGCAAATCCGAGACCGCCCTGGAGCTGGTCAAGCGCGGACATCGACTGGTGGCCGACGACGTGGTGGACATCAAGAAAATCTCCGAGACCGAGCTTTTGGGCAAAAGCCCCGAAATCATCCGCCATATGATGGAGATTCGCGGCATGGGCATCATCGACGTAAGAGAGCTGTACGGCGTGGGTGCGGTCATGACCGAAAAGACCATTGAGCTGGCCATCCATCTGGAACCCGGCGATTTTAAAGATATTGACCGGCTGGGCATGACCCAGCGTTACACCAATCTCTTGAACGTGAAGGTGCCGGAGATTGTTATCCCGGTCCGCCCGGGCCGGAATCTTGCCATTATCATCGAAGTGGCGGCCATGAACTTCCGCTTGAAGTGCATGGGCCAGAACACGCCCTGCCTGCTGGATGAAAAACTCGCCGAGATGATGAACGTATACGAATAAACAAAAAGAAGCGCATAAAAAAAACCGCACGTTGGGTGCGGTTTTTTTGTGCGAAAACGGCAGAAAAATTCTGGGATATTTAAGCTTTATCGGCGGGAGATTCAAGCATCGCTTTCTCGGCGTCGGTATATTGGCGCCAGCGATAGAACTGATAATTCAAAACGGCGCCGACCAGAACGATGATGGAACACCAGAATATCCAGACAAAGAAGAGAAAGATGGACCCGACCGAACCCAGGAGCGACGGGAACAGCGAGATGCGCGTGAAATAGAGGGAAAAGAAGTTGGTGATGACCAGCCAGAGCACGGTGGTAAATAAGGCGCCGGGCAGCGCATGGATAAACCGGATTTTTACGTTGGTCAGGTAGAAATAGAAAAACCAGAAGGTCATCAGCATAAAGACCACCGGGAAGACCAGACGGAGCCATGTCCAGACCGTCATAAAGTGCTGAGACATATCCAGCGGCGTAAGGAACTGCAGCGCGATGGTTTTTCCCAAAACGGAGAAGACCATGATGGTGGCCAAAAGAAACTCGAAAACCAGCGTAAACAGCATGGAGCGATAAGTGCGCTGATAATTTTTTTTGGCCTGTTTGGCGTTGTAGATGGTGTCAAAAGAGATCATCATGGAACGGACGGCGCGCGAGGAAAACCAGAAAGAGGCGCAGGCGGTGGTGATGAGCGGCCAGACCTTATTGGGCATAGACACCTGAGCGACGATAGAATCAAACAGCACCGTGATGGCGCTGGGGAAGAGCGTGGAAGCGGCTTCGGCGGCGCCTTCCTTGATGATGGGGATAAGACTGGAGGCGTAGACCAGTGTGACGCTGAGCGTGAAAAAAGCCACAATAAAAAAATATGCCAGTTCGGCGCCCATGCCGTTGATGGCGTTATCCGAAAACGAGCGGGAAGCCAGCATGACAAAGCGGGCGCTTCGGACCAAACGCGGGTGTTTGGATAAAAATTTCTTGAAAAAAGCGTTAATTTTCATTTGAAATACCAGAAAAAAACTTTCGGATTATTATACTTTAAAAAAAACATTATTTCAAATTTTACACGCATAGTTTGAAGGGGGTACGGGTTTATGGTATACTTGTGTCTAGAATTTATCGAAAGAAAATGACAAAATTGATGACTGAAAAAATGAAGCTTCTGCATCCATCCCAGGTGCTGGTGCTGGGTTTCACCACGCTGATTCTGGTCGGGGCGATGCTATTGACACTGCCAATTTCAAGCGCGACACATCACACCGTGGGTGTGATTGATGCGCTCTTTACATCGACTTCTGCGGTCTGCGTCACCGGACTGGTGGTGCTGGATACAGGAACGCAGTTTTCTTTGTTTGGTCAGTTGGTCATCCTTCTGCTGATCCAGTGCGGCGGTCTTGGCATTATGGCCATGGCATCCATGATTTTTCTTCTAATCGGTAAGCAGATTACCTTGCGCGAACGAATTTTGATTAAAGAATCATTAAATGAATTTAAAATATCCAGCGTGGTCCGGCTGGTCAAAACCATCCTCCAGTTTACCTTTGTGATTGAACTATTGGGCGCGGCATTGCTGTGCATTCGGTATATCCCGCAGTATGGCGTGGCCAGCGGTATCTATCACGCAGTGTTCCATTCGGTATCGGCTTTCTGCAACGCGGGGTTTGATATCAACGGCGGGTTTCAAAGCTTCACTGCCTATGTGGGCGATCCACTGGTCAATTTCACGCTGATGACTCTGATTATTCTGGGTGGTCTTGGATTTGTTGTGATTTTCGACCTTATCAACAAGCTGAAAAAACCCAGAACCGTTCGGCTGACGCTGCATTCCAAACTGGTGCTGTACACCACAGCCGCTTTGATTTTGATTGGAATCGTGGGATTCTTTGCGATGGAAAACGCCAACCCAAACACTTTGGGCGGACTAAACCCGAAAGAGAAAGTTCTGGCCGATATATTTCAGTCGGTGACGCCGAGAACAGCGGGATTTAACACGATTGATCAAGGGAAGTTAACAACGGGTTCCAAGATGCTGACGATGGCGCTGATGTTTGTCGGGGCATCGCCGGGCGGCACGGGCGGCGGTATTAAAACCACCACGGCGATTATCGTCTTTCTGTTGATTGCCAGCGTCATACAGGGCAAGCATGAGATTACGGTGATGAAACGGCAGATTAGCCGTGAAACAGTTTTACGGGCAATTACGCTGTTTGTCGGCGGACTTTTGCTGATTCTGGCGTTTACATTTATTCTCGTGATTATTGAGGACGGCAAAGGCGGTTTGTTTATCACCGAGAATATCATGTTTGAAGTGATTTCGGCTTTCGGTACGGTGGGCTTAAGCACCGGCATCACGCCGTTTCTGGCGCCGCTCAGCCGTGTTGTGATTATTCTGGCCATGTTCACCGGCCGCGTAGGGCTTTTGACTGTGATGTATGCGGTGGCCAACAGACTGCGGCGTTCGGACGTGGATATTCACTATACCGAAGAAAACGTAATGATTGGATAGGAGATTTTTTACGAGGTAACCTATGAAAAAGCAATTTATCGTCATTGGATTAGGCCGTTTTGGAAGCAGCGTGGCCACGGCTTTGGCCAGCGCGGGCAACGATGTTTTGGGTGTGGATACATCCGAATCTCTGGTGGAGGACATGGCGCCTTTCCTGACGCACGCGGTACAGGCCGACGCCACCGAAGAAAAATCATTAAAAGCGCTGGGCATCACCAATTTTGATGTGGCGGTCGTCGCCATCGGCGGCGATATTCAGGCCAGCATCATGGTGACCATGCTCTTAAAAGAGCTGGGCGTGCCTAAAGTGGTAGTCAAAGCGCAGTCGGATATCCACGCCAAGGTGCTGGAACGTATCGGCGCGGATAAAATCGTTTTCCCTGAACGCGATATGGGTAATAAACTGGCATTAAATCTGGCCAGTGAAAACATCATCGATTTCATCGAAGTGTCGCCCGATTACAGCATGATGGAAGTGGACACCGTGAGAAAATGGGTGGGTAAGACTTTAAGCGACCTTAACTTTCGACAGTCTTATCATGTCAACATCATCGCAATCAAAAAATCGAACGGTGATATTAACATCAACCCGTCGGCGACAGATGCGATTGAAGAAAATGACAGCATGATTGTTGTCGGTTTAAACGAGGATATCCGAAAGCTGGTCGATTACATCACCCGGCATAAATAGCGATGAAGTTCTTAAAAAACACTTTTCCGAATACCGATTTTGAGCCTGAAAAAGAAGGCTACACCAAGATGAAAGAGCCCAGCATGGAAACGCTGCTGCTCATCGCGTATCCGGTCGGGTTTGCGGCGGCGGCCGTACTGTTCTTTTCGGCGCAGATGCTAACCCCCGCTTCGCTCCAGCTGTTTCAGTTCCGGCTGTTCGGCCTGCACGGACTTTGGGAGATCGCTGCTTTCCTGTTCATATTCATTTTATTCAATATTTTTATCGTGATTGCGCATGAAGGTGTTCATGCGCTTTGTTTTCCCGAAGGCCTCAGATCAGACCATGTGGGCTTCGGGTTTCACAAAAACGGCGCTTTTTTTGCTTTTTATACCGAGGACCTGTCCAAGCGAAGGATGATTGTCACCATGCTGATGCCGTTTATCCTGTTCACCATGGTTCCTTGGCTTTTGATTATTCTCTTCAATCTGAACATTCCGCTCCTGATGATGGCACTGCTGTATCACGCACTGCTCGCTTCGGGCGATCTGGTGGGTCTTTTCCTGATTATAAAAAACACGCCGAAATCCAGCGTGCTTAAAAACAAAGGGTATTATACTTACTATAGGTAAGCGTCTATTTCAAAGAAGCCAAACCGGTTTCGTCCACCAAAACCAGCTCCCATGCCTGAGTCTCCGCATCCGCAGAAATATCATCAAAGTAAATATCGGCGCCTTTCAGCTTTTCAATCGCCGCGGCGATCTCCTCTTCGCTGTTCAGAGAAACGATATCGTTCGAATACAGGGTGTTATAGGCGTTGACTGCGCCGATAATCAGCGAGGCGTTGGTGACGGAATCTTCGCTGACGACCATGGAATTCTTAATGGAGATTAGGAATGACATCAAATTGGGATCCGGCGTAGCGGAAGCCTGAGCGGCAGTTGTAGTCTGTTCGGCGGTGCTGGGCGCGGGCGACGCACTGGCAGCGGCGGAAGAAGAACTGTTGGTCCAGCTGGCCGATGCGAAAAATGATGCGGCAAAGGATAAAATAATTAGTATTACAATGATGCTGAAGATTCTCTTTTTTACCATTTGCGGGTTAAGTTTCTTTTTGGTCTTTTTGTTCGATTTCATGTTCATATTTCTCCATCTGGCATTTATCGGTTTATTATACCGTTTACCTTGGACGGAGACAACCGGAAAAATATAAATAAATGATGAAATGTGTGTTTAAACGTGTTATACTAACCCACGGTTTTTTAAAATATCACAATTTAGGGGTTATAATGAAGAAAATTAATGTCAGATATATCACGCAAAGCGCCATCATCGCGGCGCTGTATGTCGCTTTAACACTGCTTTTTCAGCCGATATCCTTCGGGCCGGTGCAGGTACGCATCGCTGAAATCCTGTGCGTTTTGCCGTTCTTTACGCCGGCGGCGGTTCCGGGCCTGTTTGTCGGATGTTTAATCGGAAACGTTTTGGGTTCAAATTTAGGGCCAATTGATGTGGGTTTAGGTTCTCTGGCCACGCTGGCCGCGGCATTTTTGGCTTCCAGGATTAAAAAGTGGTGGCTTCTTCCTTTGCCGGCAGTGGTCATCAACGCGTTTGTCGTCGGTTTTGTGCTGTACTATGCGCTGGGTGCCAGCATGGCGGGGGATTTTCCTTTCCTCATCGCGGGTTCGCTGTACCTGACGGCGTCGGCATCGGTCTTTATCGGCCAGGCCATCGCCTGCTACGGCGGCGGGCTGCTGCTGTTTTGGGTTTTAAAAGCACGTAAGGGGATTATTAAAAATCCATTGGAAAACTAGAGGAAAAAAATATCGGAGCGGTTACCCGCTCCTGTTTTTTTGCTTATTTAATCACATCCGCCCCAAAGTAGGGAATCAGCGCTTCGGGGATTTTGACGCTCCCGTCGGCCTGCTGAAAGTTCTCCAGCAGAGCGGCGAACGTCCGGCCTACAGCCAATCCACTGCCGTTTAAGGTGTGCACATACTCAGGCTTGGCGTTCATGTCCCGTTTA
>CALMFG010000043.1 GCA_937863465.1 uncultured Clostridia bacterium | reverse complement strand
TCGTCATTAAACGCCTCCAGCGTCATGGGGAACATAATCTGCTCCTCTTTGAAAATCATTTCGGACACCTGGTTCGTCATGGCTGCGGCTTGCTCGGCTATCGCTGCCACATCGGGTTCTTCCTGTTTCAACGCGGCCAACACGCCTTTTATTTTCTCGCGGATTTCGTCGTCCACACCCCACATCACCTGCGGCGGCGCTGTGATGCCGTATTTCTCCATCAGCGGGAACAGCAGGTTTTCTTTTCTGCGATAATGCGTGTCGATGGTGAGAAGCTGACCGACGGCCGCTTCAAGCGCCGCGCGATTTTCCTGGTTGTCCAAATCCCGAAAGGTATCCAAAGCTTTTTGTAATGCACCTTCCAAAAGGCGTTCCACGGCCCGATTCTCGTCCTTAAAGACCGCCACCGGATGCCCGGGCACATCTTCTTTTTTCACGTCGGCCGCGTGAATGTCCGCGATAGAGCCCTTAAAAACGGCGGCGTGCACGTCGCAAAGTCTCTGGATGTTTTCAACAGGCATCCCCTCATCCACCAGCGCCTGCTCCATCTCGGTAATCTCGGATGCGCTGACGCCCATGGTCATCGCTTCAAACTCTTTTTTAACTTCATCAAAATCCGCGTTGTCATGCAGTTTCAATATCAGCTCTTTCAGTTTCTGCTGGCGAAACGCCCGGTTGTTTATCAGTTCGCTCATCGTTTTTCTTGCCTCCTATTCCAACTCAAATCCGTTTTTCTTAAACGTATCTTTCATTGTCTCCCAGTTGATTTTCTTCAGCGTTGCGCCTTTTTTCAGGGTCATCACACGCCCGGCGGTCTGGAGCATGCCGGGTTTTACGATATCCTTAAAATTAAGGCTAACCATAATTTCCTGAATCTTAGGATATGCTGTGACCAAATCATAAACCGACGCATCCGATTGAATCTTGATCATCCTGTCACCACCGTCCTCCATCCCCTTTATTTCATGTATAGTCTAACTTAAGCGCAAATAAAAAAATGTGATTTGACTCACATTTTTTAAATCATATCCTTAATGGCCTGCGCATTTTTAATAATCAGCACTTTATTCCCGCGGGTTTCAATCCAGCCCGATTTTTCAAACGCATTCAGCTTTCGGCTCATGGTTTCCCGTGTTACTCCGGCGTAGCTGGCCATCTCCTCCCGTGTTATGGGGATATTCATCTCGATATGCCCCTGCACTTCTTTTCCGTATGCTTGCGAAAGCTCGGTCAGAACATAAGCCACTTTGCTGTCCGTATTGATGCTGGAAAGGTTCTGCGCCAGCTTTTCGGCTTTTACCAGTTTGTTCGAAAGCTCGGCTATCACCTTACGGCTGATATCCGGATGCTTGGAAAAGAGGTAGTCCATATCCTTCTTGGAGAGCATGCAGATTTTAACGTCGTCCAGCGCAACCGCCGAAAAATTATACGGCTCGTAGTCGCTGAAAAGATAGTATTCCCCAAACATGCTTCCATCCGACAGAATGCTTAGAATTTGTTCTCTCCCGTCCCTGTCGTGTTTGCATAGCTTCACCTTGCCCTGATTGACAATAAACAGTGCGGAGGATTTATCGCCTTCCTTGCATAGAAATTCCCCTCGCGAATAATCTCTGTGCGCAATCATTTTTGTTATTTCAACCATATCCTCGTAGTCCAGCGGGCTGAATATCGGGACTCTGCTGACACACATATTATTTTTACAGTTAACGCAAACAGTTTCCATTAGTATTTCCTCGAATTTTATTACACGACTATATTATACCCCTAGATTGTTGATTTCTCACGGTTATTCTGTTTAAATTAAATTACTTGTTTAACAAAAAAGTTTAATACATCAAAAGACCATTATACAATGGTCTTTTGGTTGATTAACAAAAATTCTTATCTGGCGACAATAACTAACCTTTTAATATTGCTTTAGCTTTATCGTCATTGGCCTCGGTGATAAACGCAAGACCGGTAACCGCAGCTGTTTCGCGGTTCATTGCAATCACATCTTCGCGAGAAATGGCGCTTAGCGAAAATTTACGCGCACCAGCCATCAGCTGCTGCAGGCCTGCGCCCAGTTTATCCGAAAGCGTCCAAGCCGCAACGGCACCGAGCGGGATGTTTTTAATCTCGTCTGCACCTACTCTGGTCTGAACATCGTAGTAGTTGGCGAATATCTCCTCCTCGTATGAACCGTTGACTAAAACAGATTTGGGCAGTTTATCCCAGTTCCCATTGACCTTTTGCTTCCTCTCTGGTTTTAGGACGCCTTCAATATTTGAACCGAGGAAGCCCGGAATCATCAGCGCTCTGCCCATGCAGATGAGTTTTACATAGGGGGCACCTAGCGCCAATGCCTTGAACATCTGGTCTTCTCGAGCAAAACCTCCGGCGAAAGCCATGTCCACCACATCCACACCTTTAGCACTTAAGATATCTGCGTACTCTCTGGCTTTGGCATGCAGATAAATAGAAGGCACGCCCCATGTTTCCATCATGTTCCAAGGACTCATACCGGTACCACCGCCCGCACCATCGATGGTCAACAGGTCAAGTTTGGCTTCGGAAGCGTATTTGATTGCCATCGCTAAACCTTCCATACCATACGCGCCGGTTTTTAAGGTGATGCGCTTGTAGCCGATTTTACGCAAGTAGGCGACTGCATCCATAAAATTTTGCTTCACTTCGGGTTCGCTGGAAATATCGGTGTAACCCAAGCGACTATGACGGGCAAACGATTTTAGCGCACCGTGTTTAAACGCTTCCTGTGCTTCCATCGTATTCGGGTCCGGGTCCACCACATAACCGCGGTTGCTCAAGAACTGCGCATAATCCAGATTCTTCACCTGAATTTCGCCACCGATATCTTTGGCGCCCTGGCCCCACTTCAACTCGATAATCACCTGATCACCGAATTTCTCGATAATGTATTCGGCAACGCCATTACGTGTATCCTCAACATTCAACTGCACGATGATGGCACCATGTTCGCCGTCAAAGTACTTCAAATAGGTGTTGATGCGCCGATCCATCTCAGGTGCTTTCAGGATTTTTCCGTTTTCAATCACAGCTTCACGGTCGATACCGACAACATTTTCGCCGATAACGATAGGATAGCCCACCAACGCGGCACCAATAGCGAATGAATCCCAATACTTGGCCGCAATGAAGGTGGAACCCAAAGCGCCAGTCATCATCGGGACGCGTGCTTTAGTCACGGTGTTTTTACCGAACTTGGTAGTGATGTCCACATTGGGAAAAATACAGTCATCAGCACTGTTTGTAAGGCCTTTAGGCAGACCAAGTGCGCCGTAGTTGTAACCCTCAATGCGCAGCGCGTTGTAACTGACGCCCACATGATCCACATTTTTGCTGCCCGCCGTAATGGCGCCGAAATCTCTCGGATACAACAGCTTCCTGCCCTGCATACAAGACACAAACGTTTCGCACATCCCCGTACAGTCAGCCCGGCACAAGGTGCACAGACCCGATTCCGCTGGATTACCTCGGTTGGTGACCCCTAAGGCATCGTTGCTTTTTGCATACTCCATAAATAAACTCCTTTGTTAGAGGTTCTCATTTGACGTATCGGCAAATTTTACATGCTAATACGATAAACGGCTTCTTTGTTAAAATCATTATATTACATAGGAATTTATATATCAAATAGTATACATCAGAATTCATGCAATAATTTCTCATACGAGCTTAACGTTCCATTCTGAGCAATCCGGAAACGCATATGCTTTTTTGAAATATA
>CALMFG010000042.1 GCA_937863465.1 uncultured Clostridia bacterium | reverse complement strand
ATTTTACAGGTTCTTTCAACGACAAAGACGGATACCTTTTCGCACGGAACGGCTACCTTTACCGATGTCACCGGACTATCGCAGGCGATCACGCCAGCAGATAACACCAACAAAGTTTTAGTGACCGCAACAATATCAATCGGGGTTAATATTGGCGTTGATAACGCCTGTTTCATTAAACTTTTGCGAGACAGTACCGAAATAGGAAGTGGGGCATCTGACGGTTCTAACCGGGTTGAATGTATGGCGTCGGCAGTGCCATCAAACACGAACGCTATTCAGACGGTCAGTATTTCTTATCTGGACAGTCCGGCATCCGCGTCATCTGTGACATACAAGATACAGATCGCGGCTTCAAACGGCGGTGATGTCTATGTCAACAGATCACATTCCGATACAGATGCAACACCCCTCGCACGGTGCAGCAGCACGATTACAGTTATGGAAGTCAGAGCGTGATTAATATATTTACCATCATATGGTTACTTTAACCACATAACCATTCTAATATGCGAAAATCCGTGCTACTTTAAGGAGATAGCGCAATGCTACAAGACAGAAAATCTGGGGATGATGAAAGCATGAAAGAAGGCTGGCACTTGGACAAGAAGGTTCCATTATCAATCATAATTGCCCTTCTGGTTCAGACCGCCGCCTTGGTGATGTGGGGCGCGAAGCTGGATATGCGCGTTGCCGCCGTTGAAGTCAAAGCCGCCGACCAGCAGGTTGTCATAGAAGCCATGCGCGACAACCAGACCAGCCTGAAAGTGTCCCTGACCCGCATCGAAGAACGGCAGGAAAACAGTTTGGAAACCCTCAAAGAAATAAAGTCCGCCCTGAATGATAGAAAGTCTAAGCCATAACACCGCCCTTCACATGGCGGTCATCGCCGCACTGCCAATCATAGGCGGTCTGCTTTCGCGCTGGCATGGCGGCGGGTTTATCGGCGGAAGCCCGAAAATCCTGAAAGCGTTTTTATGGTCAATTCTTTTTGCCTTTGTTTCGTTCGCCGCCCACTGGGGTCATGCGGACTGGAAGATTGTGGCAGGCATCGGGCTGGGCGTTCTGGCATGGTGCATGGTGTTCAAGAACACCGGGCACGGCGGCGGGATGGACTTGGCGCACAGCGTGAAAGAACCAGGCGCGGGGCGCACGCCGGAAAAGCTGGAATATCTCATTCTTTGGCTGCACGGGCGGATTGACCAGTACCGTTATGACCTTCTGCTTTTGACCATTATTGGGGCGTTCAGCACACTAGCACCAGCCATCGCCATCGGCTGGATCCATCCATTGCATGGCATCGCCGTGTTCCTTGGCGGGGCAATCGGTAAGCCTTTGGGCTATGCCATCGGCTGGAAGGTTTACCCAAGGCGCGATGACAGAAAGCCTGATGACTTTGACGAAGCCACAGAAATCGGTGAATTCCTGACTGGCGTGTTCGCCTACGGAGGGCTGGCGATTGCCGCCAGCGCGGTGTTTTGATGTCTGATGCGGCATCATGGTCTTTGGGGCGCAAGGCGATGATTGGAAGCCTGATAATCGCCCATATCTGGGGCACCCTGCTGATTGTGGCAGTGCTGCAAGGGCGGGATACCGCCGTTATCGGAAATATCTTTGATGCCGTGGCGTTCTCGATTTTTACCACGCTGGGCATTCTTGTTGGGGGGAAAGGCTGGAAGGAGTTTGCGGCGATGCGGTATGGCGGCAACCGGACAGAGGAAACCACCATTGTGCAGACCACCGTGAAGGAGCCGACGACCGATGCCCAGCCCCCAGTTTCCCCCTGAATATGCGTGGCTTGCCACAGTCAAGTCCCCTGAAATCCTGATGCAGGCAATCGCCCTATACGGCGTGCGCGAAAAGCCAGGTGCCGACAACAGCCCTGTGATTCTGGCATGGGCAAAGGAACTGGGCGGCGCGGCCGGCAACTGGTACAACAGCGATGACAAGGCATGGTGCGGACTGTTTGCGGCAATCTGCGCCAAGCGTGCAGGGTTCATTCCGCCCGATGGGTTCAGTGCGCTGCGTGCGCGGGACTGGGCGAAGTGGGGCAATCCCGTGTCCGGCAAGGCTGGCATCGGCGATGTTCTGGTGTTCGAGCGCACGGGCGGCGGACACGTTGGGTTCTATGTGGCGGAGGATGCGACCTGCTACCACGTTCTGGGCGGCAACCAGTCCGACATGGTGCGCGTGTCGCGCATTGAGAAATCACGGCTTGTGGCGGCGCGGCGAAGCCCTGGCACCACCAACGCACGGCAGAACATCGTGACCGCATCTGGTCAAATATCGAAGAATGAGGCATGATGAACGGCATGAACTGGACGACCGTCAAAATCATATCGGGCATTGCCCTTGCCGCCCTGATTGTCATAGGGCTTCTGTATATCCGCATCCTTCGCGCCGACCTTGCCGCCGTGAAGCTGGAACGGGATACGGCGCAGGCGACCTTGGCGGCGTGCCAGTCAGACCAGAAATTAACGGAAGGGGTTTCCAATGACTACCAGACCAGGATTCGTTCTCTTAACCGCCAGCTTGCTGACCTTAAACGGGTGCGCGACAACCCCCGATGCACGCCAGTTGCCGACCCCGCCAGCGGACGTGATGCAGGCACCGGAGCCGGAAAGCCTGCTGGACAGGATGGCATCCGCGCTGACTGGCTTCTGGACTTCGCCGCCGAAGCCGAGCAATACCGACTCCAACTGATTGCCTGCCAGTCTTTCATCCACAAAACGTGGGAATCCCGACAATAAGGGCTTTTATTTTGTCCCCTTAATCTGTAATGTATTACGGAACGAAAGGACAAAAGACCATGAGAACCCCACTTTTTGAAAAATCTGAAATCATCATTGAGCAAAACGGAAATCTGCATTCCTCTTACGAGTATGTGGATTACCAGATGGGCGATAATCGCATCACGCTGGATGGCGTTTTTGATTCGCAGGAACTGCGTGCAATGGCTGATTACATGGACAAGCATTCAAAGTGAACATAATCACTGACCACTTCACCTTGTTTCACGGCGATGCCTTGGAAATCCTGCCCACCATCACGGGCATGGACTGCCTTGTGACAGACCCGCCATATGCCCTGACCAGCGGCGGCGCGACCGAAGGCGGTCTGCATGAGCGCATCGGCGGGGCTGGATACGACAACGGCGGGGCGTTGTTTGATGACA
>CALMFG010000041.1 GCA_937863465.1 uncultured Clostridia bacterium | reverse complement strand
AGATTGCGGCGGTCTGCAAAAAGCACCAGATTTTTATCGTATCGGACGAAATCTACTACGACCTGGTTTATGAAGGAACCCATTCCTCCATCGCGATGGTGGACGAAGAGACCAAGGCGCTGACCCTGCTGGTCAACGGTCTCAGCAAATCCTACTCTATGACTGGTTGGCGCGTGGGCTATGTGGCCTGCGATGAAACAATTGCCAAAGCGATGGATGCCTATCAATCGCATATGGCTTCCAACGCCAACACCATGGCACAGTATGCCAGCGTGGTCGCTTTGAAATCCGACGGTGCGGAGATAGAGACTATGAAGAAAGCATTCGACGAGCGCAGAAAACGCCTGTATACACTGATTAATGACGTAGACGGTCTTTCCTGCCATTTGCCGCAGGGTGCGTTCTATATCATGATGAACATCTCCAAAACCTTCGGCAAGAGCTACAAAGGCGAGAAAATCACCTCGTCGCTGGAATTCTCCCGTCTGCTTTTGGAAGGCGAGAAGGTGGCAGTGGTGCCCGGTTCGGCTTTCGGCGCAGACGAATTTGTCCGGCTGTCGTATGCGGTCTCCATGCAGACCATCGAGGAAGGCTTAAAGCGCATCAAGGCGTTTGTGAGCTCACTCAACTAAATTGTATTTTAAAAAGCCCGATGGCCGTGTTTGGCGATATCGGGCTTTTTTTACGCGCTGGGGGTTGTATGCGGGGCAGAATAGTGCTATAATGCAAAAAAATCATATCGACAAAAGACGATGAAGGCAGTTTAACCGAGTTTTTATAAGTGATTTTAGAGAGGCCGCCCCACAGGCTGAAAGGGCCGCCCGCTTGGAAACATCGGAACATTCGCTGACCTGAGTCTGCGGCCGCGTTTAGGTGCGGTTTGCCGGTCGGAATTTTCCGATCGTTAACAAAACCAACGAAGGCGGTTTTTGGGTTTTTATGCCCGCCGTGAAATTTGGGTGGTACCGCGTGAGATTCGCTTTTTCGCCCCAGAATAATCATTTTATTTTGGGGCTTTTATATTTTTATAAGGCGAACAGCCTTAAAAAACGAAAGGACGTACAAGGTCAATGGAACCAAACGGAAAACATCCGGCCATGCTGGAACAAGCGGAGCAGATGGCGGAGCAAATTAAAAGACAGATTTCCGAGGCGGCGGACAGCGGTGTGCTCAACGATTTGCGTGTGGCTATGCTGGGCAAAAAAGGGCAGATCACCGAGATGATGAAGGCCATGAAGGATATATCGCCCGAAGAGCGCCCGGAATTCGGCAAGCGCGTCAACGAGCTGCGCGAAGCCATCACCGATGCGCTGGACGCACGCCAGCGTGTGCTTTCGGCTTCCGAGCAGGCGGGTAAGCTATTAGAGGAAACCATCGATGTCACCCTGCCGGGCAAGCGTCAGGAGGTGGGCGGATACCATCCGCTGACCAAAGGCTATCACGAAATTCGGGATATCTTCCTCGGCATGGGTTTTGACGTGAAGGAAGGCCCCGAGGTGGAGCTGGATCACTATAATTTTGAATTGCTGAATATCCCCAAGGAACATCCGGCCAGAGATACGCAGGATACGTTCTATGTCAGCGACGACGTGGTCTTGCGGACGCATACGTCGCCGGTACAGATTCGCACCATGCTGAGCGAAAAGCCGCCGATTCGCATGATATGCCCCGGCAGAGTCTACCGCAACGAGGACATCGACGCCACGCATTCAGCGGTTTTCCATCAGATTGAAGGACTGGTCGTGGACAAGGGCATCACTATGGGGCACTTGAAAGCCACATTGCATGAATTCTTGAAAGAGCTGTACGGGCCCGAAACCCAGATTCGCTTCCGGCCCGGACACTTCCCGTTCACCGAACCCAGCGGCGAGGTGGACGCCACATGCAAAAACTGCGGCGGGAAGGGCTGTTCGGTCTGCAAGGGCAGCGGCATGATTGAGCTTTTAGGATGCGGCATGGTCCACCCGAACGTCTTGCGCAACTGCGGCATCAACCCCGAGGTATATTCGGGCTTTGCGT
>CALMFG010000040.1 GCA_937863465.1 uncultured Clostridia bacterium | reverse complement strand
GACTCAATATCCTTATGACCACAGCCCGAAAACAGCATCGTTCCCGCCAAAACAGCAATGACCTCGCCGCGCGTCAGCGCCAGACGAATGCTTCTACTTTTTTTCATGCTTTTCTCCAAAATTGTTGTATCCAAGTAATCATACCTATTATAACCGTTAAAACCGCCTTGTCAAAGCTTTCGCCCGTAACAAATCTGTGAATAATCTTCTTTTCGCATGAGGCTTATGGTATATTATTTGGACAAGGAGAACGGCGATGAAAATTTGGGCGATGACAAAAAAGAATAACAAGATTAGAAAAGACGGTCTGTATGTGTCGCCGGACGACCGTGTGGAGCCTTTGATTTATAAAGCGTGCGAGGACTTTGACATCGGCAAGCCGCTGATTCTGACCAAGAACTATAAGGAGATTGAGGATTTTCGGCGCACCGTGTTCTACGCCGCCGATTTTATTGAGCACATAGATTTTGACACCTTCGAAGTGGAGATTATCGATGAAGAGAAGGAAGGCCGCGGCAAAAAGAACGTAGTCAGGCCGGGCCTTAGTATGATAGAATAAATTATGGAAGGAAGGTGATCGAAAGCTCGCGCTTGATGGAAACCGTATTGCCAATTCAGGTCAAGGCCTACGAGATAGACGCGATGGGCGTGGTGAGCAATATCGTCTATGTCAAGTGGCTGGAGGACGCAAGACATGAGTTCTTAGCGAAGTACTATCCTTACGACGAGATGATTTAAAAAAAGCATTTCGCCCGTGATGATGAAAAACGAGATCACCTATAAAAAGCCGGTTCGCATCATGGACAAACCGGTTGCCACCCTTTGGATTACCCAACTAAATAAGCTGCGCTGGGAGATTTACACCGAGTTTCGATGCAACGAAACCCTGTGCGCGAGCGCAGTGCAGAACGGATGTTTTGTGGATATTGCCACAGGAAGACCCGCTTTGGTTCCAAGGCAGCTGCTGGAACCGTACCAAAAGGAATTGGAAAGTTTAAGCGAAGAAGACAGGTACCCACCGAAAGGGGAGGAGAAACCATGAAAGACATCAGTACATTATCGCAGAAAGCATTGGCCCAATTGGAAAAAGGCGCGTTTCTGGTCTGCAACAAGGTCGGCGGCGTCAACGTGATGACCATTGGCTCGGGCAGTCTCGGCCTCCTGTGGAGGAAGCCCGTCATCACGGTGCCTGTACGGTTTTCCCGCATGACCCATGATTTGATGGAAGAAGGCGCGGAATTTACCGTCTGTGTCCCCAAAAAAGGCACCATGCAGAATGAACTGAATTTCTGCGGCACCAAATCCGGCAGAGAATATGACAAGATTCTGGAGACCGGATTAACACTGGAAAAAGCCCGGGCGGTAAATGTGCCAATCATCAAGGACTGCGAAGTCGTCTTTGAATGCCGCATACTGGCCAAGATGGATTTGTCCGAAGACAAGTTTGTCGATCAAAGCATCGTTCCCTGGACCTATGCAAACGGTGATTTTCACACGCTGTTTATGGGTGAAATTGTGGAAGCCTACTGACGGCAGGCAGATGGGAAAAGCGAAAAATCCGGATTAAATGATTAGTATAATTAACAATTTGTTAATTATTTATTCTTATCACAGTCATAAATATCTTGTATAAAATAATCAAGAAATAAATTTTCTTAACAAAACCATCCCTCTTAAAAATATTTTTCGAAAAAACCACCGTTTGCACGGTGGTTTTTTTATGCTTTTCTATTCATCTTTTTCATGCTTCTTGCCGGTAAAATCGGTTCCGTCCAAGTGCTTTGTGAAGCCCGATATGGGCTTGCCTTTCATGATGAAACCATATGCGCCGGTAATCAGCACATCCGAGTAGTCAATCGCCGTGCAGACGTCACGGACAAAATCCGCATACTCGCCCTCGGTGAAGTATTCCCATTTGTTCTCAGGCTTATAGGTCAGGGCCATGGGGTCGAATTTGACAACCGGCTGAGCAAAAAACGAAATCAGTTTGTACTGGGCGCTGGGATGCTGGGTTTCCACCTTAAAATCGCGGAAGTCCTGCTTGGTCTGCCGAATCTGCTCGCGGGTCAGGGTCTGGTTATAGAGTCTGTCGGCCAGGTCAATATAGAAATCCGAAATGTCGTCGGACAGCTCAAAATCGAACGGTGCGCTCATATCGAAATCCAGCGCGCTTTCGCCGGTGGTGTCGGTCAAAAACTGTTTGCCCAGCATGAATTCGATGTGGTGATGTTCGGTGGTCGTATTGTTGGACTTTTTGTAGACAAAGGGGTGCACATTGCGGTCGGCCGCATAGTGACAGAGGTAACCTAAGAAATAGGACAGCAGCGGTTCGGACGGGTGCGCCTTGATGTATTCGGCGCCCGCTTTGAAAAAGGCATCCACCTTTTCCACATGCAGACGTTCCCCGAACTCGGGGACGGATTCCTTCTTTTTTAACAGCCCGTAATGGTAGAAGAAAAACAGATCGCCGCCTTGCGCGCCCAGCATAAACTCCTTGGGGAAGCGGCTAATCAGGGCCCTGATGTCCTTATCTTCAATCTTTGCGCTGACCTTGTCGCTAATCAGGCAATGGGTGATAAGTTCCGGCATAATTTGCTCCTTTTATAGAATGATATATTTTTTAAGCGAAAAACGCTTTTATTCCTGATACAGAAAACATTCCTTTTGATGGGCGGGCAGAACGCCGATGACCGTGAGGATCTCGGTGCAGGCCGTTTCGCCCAAAAACTTGAACCCGCGTTTCTTTAAGACTTTGGCCAGCGAAGCACCGTCCGAAAAGCTGTAGAGAAAGGCGCAAAAGCTGCATTCCTGCTCCAAAACCAGCGCCAGTCTGGCGTTCTGAATGGCCGCTTCAATCTTTCCGCGGTGGCGGATGATACGCGTGTCCTCGCACAGCCGCAGGCCGTCCTCATCCGTCATGGCCGCCCCACGGGCGG
>CALMFG010000039.1 GCA_937863465.1 uncultured Clostridia bacterium | reverse complement strand
CTTGACCAGGTTGTAGTAATATGTCAATACGGCATTGGTCACCGCGCCGTTGCCCGTATAGAAGAAAACCTTATTCTCGGTCAGCATATCGGTCTTCAGCGTTTTGCCTTCGGCCAGCCGAATGGCGAATTTCAGTGCAGTGGCCGCCGCGCCTTCGGGCGTTGGACGGACATAGACCTGCATACCCTCACCGCTCACCGTTTTCTTGATGGTCTCACTATCCCGATCTTCCGGGTCCACCTTCACTTCAATTTCCACACCGTCGGTCATCAGCGTATACCACAGCTTGATAAACTTGGCAGTCGCATCGCCGACAAATACTTTCGGCAGACTTTGGCGTTCGATGCAATCGTTCAGTACATCCGCCGCCAAGCCATAATCGGTATAAATCGCTTCAATCGTCGCCTGATCCAACAGATTGCTCATGCCGCTGGAAATGGATTTGCCGCTTCCCACATCCACCGCCGACAAAATATTCAGGCTGGAATACTTGGCCAGCTCGGCATTCAGCGCCGTCAGTCGGGTGCTGTTGTCCGCGTCCTCGCTGGTATTGATAAACTCGGCCACATTTGATCGGCCGCTTAGGTTGTTGCCAATATAATCCCCGACCGATACGCCAAAGTCGTTATCGTCGGTCATAATGTTGATATCATATCCATAGTCAGTCGGCGCGTCCACCGCCACCACGTTCATGTTGGCGCTTTTCGCCATCTTCACGATAGCTGTATATTCGTCTACATCCTTGATGCAGATGACAACCGATTTAACGTCCTTGTTGGCCAGCGAGCGGATTCCCTGAATCTGAGCGTTAAAATCGCCGGGGGTATCGCTGTTGGAGTAATACTTATAGATACCGCTGACGGTATTGTTGGCATATTCTGAGTCGATTGCGTCGTCCAGTTTGCGCAGCATCAGTTCGTCACTGGCGTCAACACTGCCGATAAAGACGCCAATCGCTTCTTTCTCGTCTTCCAGTAATTCGCTGTCCGTGCCTTCCAGACCAGCCAGTTCTTCAGCCGTATAGGAGGAGAGGAACGGGTCATCGGCTTCGGTCAGCCCCGAAGAAGCCGTCGGTGACGGTTCTGGTCCGCCGAACGTGACTTTGCCGTCCTTGAAAAAGAACAGGAAGAACACCAGCGTCATAATCAGCACACCGAGTGCGATGAGGCCCGAAATAAACCATCCGCGGTACTTGATAGACAGTGCGCGAAGCACTTTGAACCAAAGATTCAGCTTGCCGCTTAAGGTATTCGCTCTGGCGTATGATCCTCTGGCGGTCAGCTTTTTTCTGGACGGAGCCTTGGTTGTCGGCCCGGGTGAATAGACCGATTGCTTTTTGGGCGCTGAAGAAAGCGGTCTTCTCGTGGATGATGTCCGCTTTACAGGACGGCCGGAAATCCCGGGTTTAGTTGGTTTTTTCGTATATCTCGGCATAATCCAATCCTTTTTTCATCGCTAGACTGTATCGAAAATGAACATACTCAAAGTGAAATAATAGCTTGTTTTTCTCAAAAGCCATTATGTCATATCGGTCAGTAATAGGCAAGCGCGGTCATAAAAACTTTACATTTCAGCGGCATGCCGACAGCGTGAAAATCAGCCTTTAATCTCCCACTTGTCTATCAACGCTTTTACGTCTTTCAGGAAAGCCGCATTGTTCCGAACATCCGCCGCATTCGGGTCATTGGCCGACATAAAGCGGCGAATGATTGAGATGGCTCGGGAATAATCCGTCTCTTCCTCGACCGTTTTCACGCGGATATCCGTTTCCGGCGCGGCCTGGTACATGGTCATTTCGCGCGTGTCATAAACTTGCGCGAAAGTGGGCACTTCCACATGGAAGCCCATGGTTTTCAGCTCATCGCCAAAGCTCAGTGCCACCTGTTCTTCGCCGTGGGTGACAAAAACGATTTTCGGCTTGGACGCAAACGCGGTAATCCACTTTAAAAGCCCAGCCTTGTCCGCGTGGCCGCTTAAGCCCTCAATGCTGGTGATGGCGGCGTTGACCGACACCCGCTCGCCAAAAATCTTGACGCTGTCCGCGCCGTCCACAATGGCCCGGCCGGTGGTGCCCACCGCCTGATATCCCACAAAGATGATGGTGGCGTCGCTTTTCCATAGGTTGTGCTTTAAGTGATGCTTAATCCTGCCCGCATCGCACATGCCGCTGGAAGAGATGATGATAGCCGGAGTGTCCAGGAAATTGATTTCCTTGCTCTCATCGGCGGTCTCGGCGATGTGCAGGTTCGAGAACCTCAAAAAGTCGATACCTTTTCTTTTCAGCTCCAGCGCATCTTGATCAAAATAATTCTGATAGCATTTTTCAAAGATTTCGTTGGCTTTAATGCCCAGCGGCGAATCGATGTAGACCGGCCTTTTCTCCAAGCCGGGCACCGATTTGTCCTGCAGGAATTTGTCGATGTCATACAGCGTTTCCTGCGTTCTGCCCACCGCGAAGGCCGGAATAACGATGTTGCCGCCGCGCTTGATACCGTCCCGCAGCGCCTGACGCAGCTGGTCGTCCGAGGCAATCGTATCATCGTGCAGGCGGTTGCCGTAGGTGGATTCCATCACCACATAATCGGCGTCGGTCAAATAGGTCGGGTCTTTGATAATCGGGATATCGCGGTTGCCGATATCGCCGCTGAAAACGACCTTTTCAGTTTTTCCATCCTCGGTCACCCAGACTTCCACCGAGCCCGAACCCAAGAGGTGCCCCGCGTCCCGGAACCGAACTTTAATGTCCGGCGTCGCCTGAATGATGTCGCCGTATTCGACGCCCGAAAATTGCTTTAAGCAGTTCTCGGCGTCCTTCACGGTATACAGCGGCGGGATGGCCGCCTTGCCTTCACGCATCCGCTTACGGTTGCGCCATTCCAGCTCCATCTCCTGAATATGTCCGGCGTCCGGCAGCATGATGGAACACAGTTCGGCCGTGGCCGATGTGCTGTAGATGGTGCCCTTAAAGCCCCGGTTGACCAGCAGGGGGATATATCCGCTGTGGTCGATATGGGCGTGTGTCAGCACCATAAAGTCAACTTCTTTTGCGTTAAACGGGAATTCCGCTTCTTCGCCAAAGCGCTTTTCGTCCGCGCCCTGACGCATACCGCAGTCCACCAGAAAACGCGCACTCTTTGTTTCCACCATGTAGCTGGAGCCGGTGACAAATCGCGCGGCCCCGAAAAATTTGATTTTCATGGGTGTCTCCAATGCTGTATTGTCGTATATTGATTCGCTGTCGTTACGCTTTCTTTAAAAAGCACACCGCTACCACGCCGGGGCCGGTATGAGAACCGATGACCGGGCCGATATCCTGAATCCACAATTCCTTGAATGTCGCAAAGCCGGATAACCGCGCTTTCAGGTCCTCGGCCGTCTCCAGGCTGTTGGCGTGCAGGATGCAGACGCGG
The DNA here is from genome assembly GCA_937863465.1 of uncultured Clostridia bacterium. Taxonomy (GTDB): domain Bacteria; phylum Bacillota; class Clostridia; order Christensenellales; family CALMFG01; genus CALMFG01. Next base: position 17,036 of record CALMFG010000039.1, on the reverse strand, counting down.
GATTCGGATGGTTCGCCAATATTCTCTTCCAGCGTCTTTTCCAGATACTTCAGCACGTTCTTTTTGCCTTTAATCTTGTCATAGACCGAAATCTTGCCCATGTCGTCCAGAATGAGGACGGGTTTCACTTCCATCAGCGTGCCCAGCACCGCCGCCGTTCCCGACAGCCTGCCGCCCCGCTTTAAGTACATCAGGTCATCCACGGTGAACCATCCCTGCCCGCGCAGTTTGTTCACCTGTACCCAATCATAAACCTCCTGAAAGCTGCTGCCCGCTTCTTTCATCTCGACCGCTTCCATCACGAGAAGTCCCATCGGCATGGAAATGCGCATCGTGTCAATCATCTCAATGCGCTGCTTCGGGTAATCCGCCCGCAGCGTTTCCAGCTTCCCGGTGCAGATGGAATAGTGCGCCGATAGCTGGGAAGAGAACCCCAGATGCAGCACGTCCAGCCCCTGTTCCAGCTGGGCGCGGAAAAACTGTTCCACATCATACGGCGACTTGGTCGATGTCGCGGCCTGCGCGCCGTTTTTCAGTTGGGTAAAAAAATCGATAAAGTCCGTGTTCTCGCCCAGGTCATAATCGGCCTCGACGCCGTTTAAGGTATAGGGCATCCGAAAAAAAGGAACCCCGTGTTCCTTGGCAAACTGCCAGGGAATCTCCGAATTGGTCTCGGTGGTAATCACATACTTGCTCATCACTTTAACCTCCAATAATAATATATGGATAATGCCTTCGAGCCAAAGCCCGAAAAATGGATACTCTGGTTAGTTACAGTTGTTCAAAAGCCGAACGTAGAACGCAACGCCTTCGGCCAGACTTCTTATCTCCATGCGCTCGTTGGTGGCATGGATGGTGCCGAGGTCGTCGGCCAGACTGCGGTAGGGGCAGAACTGGAAGATGTTCTCGGCGATTCCGGCGTACTGCCGGCTGTCGGTGGCCGCCACCATCAGGTACGGCGCGACCATCAAATCGGGCATCACCTGCTTGACGGTATCCCGCACCACCGCATAGGTTTCGGACGAAATATCCGAAGGCTGGGTGGGGTTATGCGCCATGATGTTGACAATCTTCACTTCAGTTTTCTTTAGCACTTTTTCAATATGCGCGACCAGTTTGTCCACGCTGTCGTCCGGCGATATGCGGAAGTTGATGGTGGCTGTCGCACTCTGGGCCAGCACGTTGGAAGCCGGGCTTCCGGTCAGCTGGGTGGGCGCAAAGGTGGTGCGCGTCAGCGCATTGCTGGTGGCGCCTTTTCCCAAAACTTTTAAGAGCAGACCTTTAAACAGCCACATATTGCAAACAACCAGTTTAAGGCCAAAGCTCATGTTCGGCGAAAGCGCTTCCAAGAAGCCTTTCAGCGGAACGTTCATGGTGCGCTTCAGCTGGTGTTTTCTCAAAAGCAAGATAGCCTTGGCAATCTCGCTGACCGCCGTATCGTAGGGCGGCTGGGATGCGTGTCCGCCCCTGGCCTTGGCTTCGATGGTGATATCGGCATAGCCCTTCTCGGATATACCGATGAGACCCAGCATGCCGGCCAGACCCAGCATTTTGCCGTCCACCACCACCCCGCCCTCGTCCACGACCAGTTCGGGAACAATGCCGCGGCTCTCAATCAGCTTGGCAATCTCCTTTCCGCCTAAAAGCCCGGAGTTCTCTTCGTCGTGTCCAAACGCCAGATAGATATCCCGTTTGGGTTCAAATCCGTGTCCGATGGCGTATTCCAAAGCTTCGCAGATCGAAATCAGCTGGCCTTTCATGTCCAATGCACCGCGGCCCCAGATGTATCCGTCGGCGATTTCGCCCGCAAAAGGCGGATAGGTCCAGTCTTTCAAGGTTTTGGGTTCCACCGGCACCACGTCCATATGTGCCATCAGCAGCAGCGGTTTCTTTTCGGCTTTCTTTGCCTTCCATGTATAAAGAAGGCTGTAGGTGTTCACCGCTTCCCGTTTCATCGCGCTGTGCATCTTCGGATAGGTTTTTTCAAGGTATGCGTGGAAGCCGAAAAAGGCGTCTTTGTCCACGCCTTCCATGGTTGCGCTGGATACCGTTTTAATCTGAATCGCGCCGCTTAAATGTTTGGCCAGGTTGTCTTCGTCCAGTTCCAGCGGCTCGGCCCGCGGGATCGTGGTTTCCTTCGGCTTTGCTTTTAAAGTGTTCAGCACCAAAACCGCCACCAGCACCGCCAGCAGGATTAAAACAGCATAGAGTATTGTCATTGATCTTCACCTTCTGTCACGTCTTTTTTAGTCAGCCAGCCTCTCTTGTACATGATTCGGGCCCCCAGAATGGCCACTGTGGCGGCCAGCGGGATGGCCAGCACCCCGAATATGGAATTATTGATTAAGCTCCTGAACAGGATATACAGCGTCAGCATGATCACAAACGGCGCAATCGCAATCTTCCATGACTTGGTGATGAACACCACGCCGAGTGCGCCGAACAGCGCGGCCAGCACATAGCCCTCCTGCAAGTCAAATACCTTGGCCAGCACGTCGTTCGATGCTATCCAGCGATTCAGCGGGATGACCAGCAGCATGCCGATGATGATGATGACATCCGTGACGATGGTGGACATAGCGACCGACAGGGTCGAGATAATCTCGCCCTCTTCGCTGGTAGCCTGCACGCCCGCGCGTTCCAGTCCCACCTGCGCGGCCGGGATTTTCATATTGGTCAGGTTGCCCGTAATAAATGCGAGGTATTATCCCCCCGCACCTAACATGGGCACATAGTTGATAATCTCAATTGCCCCCACCGCATAGAACATGGGGATAATCTTCAATGCCCCCTGAAACAGCGCGCTTCTGTCCGGCATCACGTGATAGATGACGCAGAATAAAAGCGGCACCGAGATAATCAAAGGCAACGCCATGGCCGTGGAAATCCGGCCGATTCGATGTGTGGCGTATTCATAATCCGACATCATATATGTTTTCTTTTTCATGTGATTTTCCCCCTTATACCACGCCGATTAATATGGCATATCCGGCCGAAGCCGCCAGTGCCGCCACGATGGACACCGGGAGCGCAAAGCTCTCCAGCCACTTGGCCTTGGTCAGATGGATGATGACCCCGAAGATCAGCATAATCATCGCCCCCGTAAAGACGGTCAGCATGTTGACGCCGGCTTTGGCGATTTCGCGGCTGCCCAGCGCGGCAATCATGCCCATAAACAGCGCCGATATCAGAATTTCGGTCCAGATGGTGTTCTTTTCACGCATCTGCCGAATCTTGCCCTGATAGCGCTTTAAGCCGAACAGCATAAAAATCGGCCCGATGAGAATACCTACGGTCATCACCCACATGGTGGCCGAGAATACGGATAGGTCATATTGAAGCAACTGTTGTGCGTCCATCATGCCCATCGCGTCCTTGCTGATGGCCGCCACTTCGGTCACAGCGCCCGCAGCCGTGGTCTCATAAATCATCGACCCGATGACGGTGAGCCGCGTCCACGCAAAGGGCACGCCGAGGGTGGCCGCCAGTGTTAACAATGCAATAACGATTGGGATGGAAGGAACGATGGAAAACGTCCCGCTGCTGACCAGCGCGGCTTTCATCTTTTCGGTGGAAAGCCCGATTTCTTTTCCCCTCTTCCAAGCACGGACAAGGAAAATACCCGATTGTACCAGCACGAAGATGGCGACCAGTACACCCATGATATACAGGTAGGCGCCGTTCTTGATGCTGTAAATCTGCTCTGACATGTTTGCTTTCGCTCCTTTGATTTTGGCTTGTTGATGCCTTCGCTTTTGCCAGGATTCGGCTGTTTCTGCTAGAAAAACAGAACCGGCGTTCTGTAGCTGTCGGGTGGATAGATTTGATTGCCGTCCACAATATATTTGATGTTCAGGTCTTCGTCCGCCAGTAAGAATCGGGCGTAACGATCCTCCGATATTTTTAAATGGTCAAGCCCAAAAACCGCCGCTGGATTTTTGGTCACCGTTTTCAGCACCTCAGTGATGGGCACACCCAGTGAAATCGCTTCTCTCAGCTCCGAGCTTAAGTTGACAATCTCGCCCCGAACGTCCAGACTGTTGGTGTCCTTTTTGGGCAGAAATCCACCGCTGTAGGAAGCCGCCAGCACCCCGTCCAGGTTCCCTCTGGCCTGCATGATGCGCGCGAGAGACTGGCTTAAGGGAATACATCCGGCGTTCATCCGCGCAGTATCGCCGCAGGCCACCAGCATAATCAACCCGCCCTCGTTCAGGTGCAGGAGGCCGGCGTTCAGCGTCCCCTTGTTTCGGTTCACAAAGGCCGGAATCACCGTGCCGTATTCTGTCCCGAGACCCAGTGCCTCGTCAATAAACGCAAAATCGACTGCCGCATCCCCCAGAAGCGCGATGGTGACGCAAGGCCTGTCGGTGTCCGCCGCCGCGGCCGCCACCTGCCTCGCCATATTGGCAAAACGCGCATGGTCGATGCCGAGCTCCCGGTCCTCTACCAGCGCCGAAGCGCCCGCGCAGTATTCGGATTTGATGATATCCTCGTAGATGTTCTCACCCAGGTGATACATCTTGTTCCGCGTTCCCCCCGTGATGTAGCGGGGAAACATTCCGGCCTTACCGTAGACGCCGACGCACTCCTTCTGCTCAAGAAGCCGCGCCGGATTATCTAAAGGGTTCAGCATGGTAATAAATGAGAAAAATCCGAAACGCTTATATTCCTGCAGTGAGAGCTTGGGCAGCTCAAGGTCTTTTAAGCCCAGCGCAAAACAGCCGCAGTCAGTGAAAAGCGGCAAGGCAAAAAGCCCGTCCGCATCCAGTTCATAAACACCTGAAAACACGCCCTGCCGCACATCCTCCCGAATCAGTTTGATGGTGCCGCCCACGATGTAGATGTCGCGGTTTTGCCGAGCGCCGTCTTCAAAAAGGGTGACGCGTTTGATGTTCGTTTTTTGGCTCTCCAATTTATTTCCCTCTAAACAAAATTGGATATTTGATTCATTATATTATTTTTATCCGCCTAATGCAAACAGTTCAGCGTAAACAAAAAAAACCATGCCCTGCCTTTCGCTTGATAATCGCGGGATATACTGATATAATCCTTCTCGAAAAACAAAATTTCTTTTGGAGATTCTATCGAATGACGATTTTTGAAGCTGCCGTTTTAGGCGTTGTCCAGGGTTTGACCGAATTTTTACCCGTTTCCTCTTCGGGCCATCTGGTTTTGGCGCAAAAGGTTTTTAGCCTTTCGGGCGATTACCTCACGTTTGATGTCATGCTGCACTTTGCCACGCTTTTGGCTGTGGTGGTTGTGCTGTGGAAAGATATCGTGGAAATCATCAAACACCCGTTCCAGAAGCTCACACTAAACCTGATCATCGCGTCCATTCCGGCAGTGATTCTGGCCGTGTTCTTTGAGGACGCCATCACAGCGGCTTTTGGCGGCCAGTTTCTGGCCATCAGCTTCTGCATCACCGGTGTGGTCCTTCTGCTGGGCGAATGGCTGGCCGCAAAAAAAACGCAGACCAAAACCGAAGTGGGCTATTGGGATGCGCTGATTATCGGACTGTGTCAGGCGGTGGCGCTGCTGCCCGGTGTTTCCCGTTCGGGCATGACCCTCTCGGGCGGCTTGGCGCGCGGTATCGACCGCGTGAAGACCGCGAAATTCTCGTTTTTGATGAGTGTCATCATCATCCTGGGTTCGGGCGGCTATGAAGGCCTAAAACTCATCGGCCAGCCGATGGATATCGCCTGGGCGCCGCTTGCCGTTGGCATGCTGGCCGCCGTGGTCAGCGGTTTCTTCGCTGCCCGCGGACTTCTGAAACTCATCTCCAACAAAAAGTTGACCGGCTTTGCCATCTATGTGTTTGTCCTGGCCGCGCTCATCTTTGTGGACCAGACCTGGACGCACCTTTTCTTCTAGTCCTTCGCTTTCTTTAAATAATTCCGTACCGCCGCCATGGTCTCGCGTGAGACGATGTGCTCAATCCGGCAGGCGTCCTGCTCGGCTGTGTCGGCGGAAAGCCCCAAAGACCGCTTTAAAAACTCGGTCAGGAGGACGTGCCGGTCGGCGACCATCTTGGCGCGCTCCAGCCCTTTTTCAGTCAATGTGATTTTTCCGTAAGGCTCCTGCTCGATGAAGCCTTCTTTTTTTAGCAGTCCGATGGCGCGGGACACCGACGGTTTGGAATACCCCATCGACTTTGCGATATCCACCGAACGTATTTCTCCGGTCTCCGTCAAAAGGCCGTACATCACTTCCAAATACATTTCACCGGATTCTTTAATCTGCATCGCTCTTCCCTTCCAGTCGTTTCAATCTTTTCCTGCGCGCTCATTATACCATACGCATTGTTTTTTTATCAACCGATGCCCCGAAAAGCAAAAAAGCCCTTTTAAGCAAACGCGTAAAAGGGCTTAATTTTTTGAAATTACTCGTAGCGGAGTGCGTCGATCGGCTTTAAGTTGGCCGCTTTGTTGGCCGGCCCGATGCCGAAGACGATGCCCACGCCGGCTGAGAAGCCCAGCGCCAGCGCGGTGGTGGACCAGGTCAACACCAGATTAATGTCCATAATCTGCTCAAAAATCTGAAGACCAATGAGCCCCAGGAGGATTCCGATTAAACCGCCCGCCACAGACAGCACTACCGATTCGATGAGAAACTGTATCATGATGTCGCTCTTCTGTGCGCCGATAGCTTTACGGATGCCGATTTCACGCGTCCGCTCGGAGACCGAAACCAGCATGATATTCATGATGCCGATGCCGCCGACCAGCAGCGATATCGCCGCAATGCCCGCCAGCAGGGTGGTCATGACGCCCAGAATCTGATCCATCGCGTCAAGGATAGCCGACTGGTTGATGACCGTAAAATAATCCTCATCGCCCAATTCCTTCAAGAGATATTCATCCAGCGTGGTTTCGGCGGTATCCACCGCATCCGCGTTTTCAGCTGACACATAGATGGCGCCGAGCTCTTTGTCGTTAAACAGCCGTTGGTAGGTCAAAAGCGGGATATATACCGTGCTGTCGGTTGAGGATATCATACTGTCCCCTTCGTCCAAAACACCGATGACGGTGAAATCCCTGCCTTTAATATTGACGCTGTTGCCCAGGCATTTAGTGGTGCCGTACAGATCCTTGGCCACTTTGTACCCGATGACCGCGTTGTTGGTCTTGGCTTCCACATCCAACGGTGCGAGAAACCGCCCGTACAGCAAATCCAGATTCATGACCTGATTATACTGCGCCGTTACGCCTTCCACGGTGGCCGATTTATTCTCGGTTCCCGCTTTGACGGTCGAAGAACCCGATTTAGACGCCGTGACGATATCAATACCGCCCATGCCTTCCAACTTCATCACGTCGTCAACCGTGATATAGACCGTCTTGGGGCTGGTGATTTGTGCAAAAACCAGATTGGAACCCAAGCTCTCCACCTGCCCGGTGATTTCTCCCGTGGCACCCTGCACCACAGAAATCAGCAAAGTGACTGCGAGGACGCCGATGATGATGCCCAGCATGGTCAAAAAGGAGCGCATCTTGTTGCCCTTCAGCGACATCATCGCCATTTTTAAAGCTTGAGAGAGTTTCATTGCGCGCCTCCTTTCCTGCCTTTGGTTTCAATCTGTCCGTCCACAATCCGCACCTGCTCATCGGCCTGACTGGCCACCCAGGTATCATGCGTAATCAAAACAATGCCACGGCCTTCGGCATTTAAATCCTTCAGCATCTGCATAATCTCTTTGCCGGACTGGCTGTCCAGATTGCCCGTAGGCTCGTCGGCCAGAATCAGCGTCGGGTGCGTCGCCAAAGCGCGCGCGATGGCCACGCGCTGCTGCTGGCCGCCCGAAAGCTCGGTCGGTTTATGATCCATTCGATCGGCCAGACCCACTTTGGTCAGGCTCTCAATCGTTCTTTGTTTTCGTTCGTCGTGCGAGAGCCCCTGATAGATCAGCGGCAACTCCACGTTCTCATAGGCGGTCAGCTTGGGCAGCAGGTTGAACTGCTGAAAGATGAACCCGATTTTCTGGTTGCGAATGGTGCCCAGCTGGCGTTCGGTCATGTCTTTCACATACTGTCCGTCCAACTTATACGTGCCTTCGTCGGCCACGTCCAAACACCCGATGACGTTCATCAGTGTGCTCTTCCCGCTGCCCGAAGGCCCGATGATGGCGACAAACGCGCCGTCGGGAATGACCAGACTGACACCGTTCAGCGCATGCACCTCGGTTTCGCCCATGAGATAGGTCTTTTTAATATCCGTTAACTCAATCATGATTGTCACATATCCTTATTTTATGGGTTACAGCTTCCGTGCTCAGTCGCCGGTCGCGAAGGTATCCGTGCTCGAGCTGGTTGAACCGCCCATCATCATCTTCATGGTGTCGGAAAGCTCGGTGGGCACTGCCACTGCGTCGCCTTCGGAAAGCCCGGACAGGATTTCCACATTGACACCGTCAGTAACACCGATGGTCACTTCGTGCGTGGCTACATCGGTGGTGCCAATCTCGCTGGCCAGCATGACATAGTATTTATTGTTGATGGTCTGAACCGCTGTCAGCGGAATCAGCAATGCATCGGTCTTGTCCTCGGCCAGAATGTCCACATCCGCGCTCATGCCCAGAAGGATTTCGGGCGATGCCGGAAGATCCAGCGTGATGACGTAGTGCGTGACGTTGTTGACCGACACGCCGATGGGGTTGATGGCCGAAACCGTGGCGGAATATACACCGCCGCTCAGCGCATCGATGGTCACTTCGGCAGACTGGTTCAGCGCAATTTTGGCGATGTCCAGCTCGTCAATATCCACAAGTATCTTGAGTGTGGTGTTGCCCTCAACCGTGCAGATGGTCTGACCCTGCTGCAGGTACTGTCCTTTGTTAATATCAAGTCCGCTGATCACACCGCTGACCGGTGCGCGTACTACCAGCGCTTCCTTGGCCGCTTCCATCTCGTCCAAATCCTTGTGCATCTCGTTCAGCTTGTCCACGGCGTAGGTATAGTCGCCGCTGATCATGCCGCGGTCCAGACGGATGATGAGGTCGCCCTTGTCCACCCAGCTGTTGAAGCGCACCCGCACATAGCCGATTTTGCCTTCGTCAGCCAGCACATAGTACGGATGGTTGACTTCCAAAACGCCTTGCGCGAGTGTGACGCCGTCCGCGTTTTTGATGATGGCCGTATCGCCAATCTCATATTCTTCATCCTTATTGTCCGTAAAGACCAGCGTGATTTCATTGGTCAGCGGGTCGATTCCCTCGATGGTCGCGTCCTCGGAAACACCGTCCATGAACACTTCCATTTCGTCGCCCAGTTTGTAGATGTCGAGGTTGTCCACCTTCATGGTCGCCTTCATCTTGTCGTCCACCGAAATCACAATCAGTGAACCGAACTTACCGATGATATCCTGCACGTCGTCATCTTCTTTGACATAGACCGCCTTAACACGTCCCTGTACGACCGATTCAATCAACCGCTCGTCATCGGTATCCTCATACTGAATACTGGTTTCCATGTTGTCTATCGCGGTGCGCTGCGCGTCAATCGCGTCGTCCAGCGTGTCGGATTCCAGCACGGCGATCACATCGCCCGCGTTCACGGTGTCGCCGTCCTCGGCGATAACGTCCTTCACTTCGGAAGCGTAGTCCACATACAGCGTTTCGCTGTCTTTGGATTCCACGGCGCCCGATCCGTTAACCATTACCTGAATTTCACCCAAAGCCGCAGTCTTGGATTCATAACCAGTCGCAAGGTCGGCCAATGCGTTTTTGGCCTTTGCGGATATATATAATATTCCGCCGATGACGACCACCGCGATAACCAGCCAAATAATCCATCTTCTTCTCTTCTTTTCTTTCGGCATTTCTCTGTACTCCTTAAAAATTGTAAAATTTATATTTCCCTGCTCATATTTTCACGGATTCGGTCGAGATATTGACCAAACTCTTCAATATCCCTTTCGGAAAACCCGTATGTGATTTTTTTAATCTGGCTCCTGATTTCGTTCTCAATTTCAAGGCTGGCCGCGTTCAGTTTGTCCGTGGCATACAGCCGTTTTTTGCGGTGGTCGTCTTCGTCCACCTCGCGGCGTATCAGCCCGGCAATCATCAGATGTTTAATCGCAATCGCCACCGTGGCCTTGTCCAGCTCTAATGCTTTGCGGATGTCGTCGGCCACGAGTCCGGGATCATCCAAAACCATGCGGAGTATGGCAATTTGCCCAATGCCGATGGGCTTATAGCCTTTGTCCTTAAAAAACCCAAAGTTTTTCGCGCCCATGATTCGGGATATCGCCATGATTTTTCTGATCAGTTCTTCCATTCAGCCGTCTCGGTCTCCTTTTCGAATTACTCCCATTATATACACGACATAGTTTGATATCAAACTAATAATCTGTGAACACTATGTGAATGGACCATGAATAATAGTTTGTACGCAAACTATTATTCAGATAGGCCGATACGCCTTTTTATGCTAAAATAATAAAAAACGTTCTTTAAGGAGACCGCTATGGAAAAAGGCTATGTGCAGATCTATACCGGCGACGGCAAAGGCAAGACGACGGCTGCTCTGGGACTGGCGCTTCGCTGTGCCGGACGCGGCAACCGCGTGCTGATTGTGCAGTTGATGAAAGCCATGGACTCAGGCGAGCTGGCTCCCTTAAAACAGATTGCCGGTATCGAAGTGATGCGCGTCTGCCAGACCGCGCGTTTCTCGTTTGAATGGACACCCGAAGACCGCGCACGCGAACGCCGGAACGCGCAGGAAGCGCTGGCCGATATCCAAAAGCGCATGCCCATCGACATCGATCTTCTGATTCTGGACGAAGCTCTGGGCGCGATATCCGCCGGCGTGCTCACCGAACAGGAGGTACTGGACGTCATCGCGGGCAAACCCGACCAAGTCGAGATTGTGCTGACCGGCAGAGACTGCCCGGCGGCCTTAAAAAAACGCGCCGACCTCATCACCGAGATGCGCCCCGAAAAGCACTATATGACCTGCGGCGTCAAAGCCCGAAAAGGCATCGAATACTAGTATACAAAAAAGCGTCCGTTTTCGGACGCTTTTTTATTTTCGGTTATTTCAGGTTTTCGGGGTTCAGCGGCTTTAAGCTGTCCAAAACAAACGTCCCGTCTTTTCGAATCAGCACATCGTCGAAGTAAATCTCGCCGCCGCCGTATTCGGGCGTCTGAATTTTCACCAAATCCCAGTGCACGGCCGACTTATTGCCGTTGAAGGCTTCGTCGTAACTGGCTCCGGGCGTGAAGTGGAAAGAGCCCGCGATCTTCTCATCGAACAGGGTATCCCCCATGGGTTTGGTGATGTACGGGTTGACGCCGATGGCGAATTCGCCCACATAGCGCGCGCCCTCGTCGGTGTCGAATATCTTGTTCATCAGCGCCGTGTTGTTGGATGACGCATCGACGATTTTTCCGTCTTTGAAGGTCAGACTGATGTTTTCAAACTTAAAGCCCCGATTGAAGGATTGTGCGTTATACGTGACCGTGCCGTTGACGCTGTCCCTGACGGGCGCAGTGTATACCTCACCGTCCGGGATGTTGCGCAGCCCAGAGCACTTGATGGCGGGGATGTCCTTGATGGAAAACTCAAGGTCGGTGCCCTGGCCGGTCAGCCGCACGCGGTCCGTGCTTTCCATCAGGTTTTTAAGCGCATCCATCGCTTTATCCATCTTGGAGTAATCCAGATTGCACACGTTGAAGTAGAAGTCCTCAAAGGCTTCGGTGCTCATATCGGCCATCTGCGCCATGTTGGGCGTGGGGTAACGTAAAACCACCCATTTGGTTCTGGGCACGCGCACCTTGAAGTGCACGTCGGCATAATATTTGCTCATGTAGTATTCCATGTTTTCAGGCGGCACATCGGTGTTCTGGGAAACATTGTTGGCGCCGCGCACACCGATAAAAGCCTGCATCTTATCCATCAGCGGTTCATCGAAGGATGTCCAGTAGTCAATCTGCTCCTTGCTCCCGCCCATCAGGAGCTGGCGCGTCACCGCGCTTCTCTCAATATCCACAAATGCGTTTCCACCCGCCTGATGCACCGCTTTAATCAGCGCTTCAATTAAAGCGTCGTCACAGTCGATCGTGTGAATCAGCACGTTTTCCCCTTTTTGTACCTTGCATGAATAATTGACCAGCCCGTCAGCCAGTTTTAAGACCCTTGCGTCTGTCATTGCATTTTCGCCTCTTTTCGCTATATGTCCATGTTGCTTTCGTTGACAATTAAATATAAAAAAAGTATATCAGACTTAAAAGCCGTTGACAATAAAAGCAAAACACGAAAAAACGAGTTGTGTTTTGCGTCAATTTATATATAATGTTATAGTAGCGTTAAAGTATAAAATTAATAAAAATATATATGTTTTTTAGGAGGAATCATTATGGCATTGGTAACAACCACCAACATGTTCAAAAAAGCATACGAAGGCGGCTACGCCATCGGCGCTTTTAACGTCAACAACATGGAAATCATTCAGGGTATCACCGAAGCGGCTCAGGAATTGAATTCCCCGGTCATCCTTCAGGTATCCAAGGGCGCAAGAGCTTACGCCAACGCAACCTACCTGCAAAAGCTGGTCGAAGCGGCGGTCATCGAAACCGGCCTCGACATGGCACTGCATCTGGACCACGGCGATACCTTTGAAACCTGCAAATCCTGCATCGACGGCGGATTCACCAGCGTCATGATCGACGCTTCCCACCACTCTTTTGAAGAAAACATCAAGATTACCAAACAGGTCGTTGAATATGCGCACGACCGCGGCGTAGTGGTTGAAGCCGAACTGGGTCAGCTGGCCGGCGTTGAAGACGAAGTCAACGTATCGGATGATAATGCCTCCTATACCCGTCCTGAAGAAGTAGAAGAATTCGTCGGCAAAACCGGCGTCGATTCTCTGGCCATCGCCATCGGCACCAGCCACGGCGCTTTCAAATTCACCGGCGAACCCAAACTGCGTTTTGACATTCTGGAAGCCATCACCCAGATTCTGCCCGGATTCCCGATCGTTCTTCACGGCGCTTCCTCGGTCATCCCCGAATATGTGGACATGATTAACAAATTCGGCGGCGACATGCCCGGCGCACAGGGTGTTCCCGAAGAAATGCTGCGTCAGGCCGCAAAATCCGCGGTTTGCAAAATCAACATCGACTCGGACATCCGTCTGGCAGTGACCGGAACCATCCGCAAGTACTTCCACGACAACCCGTCCCATTTCGACCCCAGACAATACTTAAAACCGGCAAGAACTGCGGTTAAAGAAATGGTTGCGCACAAGATTAAAAACGTTCTTGGCAGCGACGGCAAAGCGTAATTAAAGAGAGTGACAAAAGCGGGTCTTCAATCAACCCGCTTTTTTTCTGATTATTTTTTAAAGGTATACTATGGACATCTCCCGCCTATTTTCAGAAAAATCCGACATCTATGCACAAAGCCGGCCGCTGTACCCCCAAGCGTTCTACGATTGGGTGAGACGACATGCTAGAAATCACGATACCGTCTGGGACTGCGCTACTGGCAATGGTCAGGCTGCACTGGGGCTTTCGGCAGTGTTTAGAAACGTGGAAGCCACGGACATCTCGCAAAGCCAGCTGAAGCACGCGTTTGCCGCGCCCAACATCCGCTACCGCGTTTCCCCAGCCGAACAGACGCCGTTCGATGGTGCATCTTTCGATATGGTTAACGTCGCGCAGGCCCTGCATTGGTTCGAAATCCCCGCGTTTTTCGCCGAAGTCCAGCGCGTCATCCGCCCCGGCGGCCTTCTGGCGGCCTCGTGCTACAGCGGGCATCACATCACCCCCGAAATTGATGCGGTGGTTTTCGATTCGGTCAATCGCGCAATTGCGCCCTACTGGCCTAAGGAAAACCAGATGTGCTGGGACCGATATGCTTCGGTCGATTTCCCGTTTCAAAAGCTGAACACCCCCGAATTCGTCATGACGGCGGATTGGGATTTGAACCACCTTTTTGGGTACCTGCATTCTTGGTCGGCCACGCGTCGATGCATGGAGGCGCTCGGGATGACGTTTTTTGAAGACGCCTACGCGCGCGTTCAAGCGGTCTGGGGCGACTCATCCGAAGCCCGAAAGGTCACCTTCCCGCTAAGTGTCACTGCGGGTTATATCGAATAAACAACAAAACTCGTTTTGATTATACTTTAGATGATAAGGAGCCGACACGATGTATTTCCAATCCCACGTCCTTCTTCTGGCGTTCGGTGTCACCATTCTGGCCGGGCTTTCCACCGGCATCGGTTCGCTGATGGCGTTTTTCGCCAAACGAACCAGCACCAAGTTTTTGGCCGTCGCTTTGGGCTTTTCAGGCGGCGTGATGATTTATGTTTCCATGATCGATATTTTCCCTACAGCCAAGACAGCACTGGTCGGCACGCTCGGCGATATTAAAGGAAACTGGATCACGGTCATCGCTTTTTTCAGCGGCATGATTCTGGCCGCGCTGATTGACAAACTGGTGCCTACGCTGGAAAATCCGCACGAACCCCGCTGCATTGAGGAAATGAGCCCTGATCGGGACAACAGCGTCAAGATTGCGGATACGCAGGCTTTGATGAAAACCGGCATCTTTGCGGCACTGGCCATCGCCGTGCACAACTTTCCCGAAGGCGTCGCCACCTTCACGGCCACATTGAAGAACCCCACCATCGGCATCGCCATCGCGGTCGCCATCGCTCTGCATAACATACCCGAAGGCATCGCGGTCTCGGTGCCCATCTACTTTGCCACAGGCAGCAAGCGCAAAGCCTTCTGGCTGTCCCTGCTGTCGGGCATGGCCGAACCGGTCGGCGCGTTTCTCGCCTGGCTGGTGCTGATGCCTTACTTAAGCGATACGCTTTTCGGCATACTCTTTGCCGGTGTCGCGGGCATCATGGTCTTCATCGCCATCGACGAACTCCTGCCTGCCTCCCGCCAGTACGGCGAGTCCCATCTGTCCCTGTATGGGCTTTTGGGCGGCATGGCGACCATGGCGGTCAGCATGCTGTTGTTCCTAAAATAATTTTGCGGAGTGCATGCCATGTCTTTGTTACAGGAAACGCAAATCACCCATTGCCCCCGGTGCGGAAGCGCGAGTATCATCGAATTTCATAACGCTGTGGCCTGTCGCGCCTGCGGCTACAAGCTGTTCATCAACTGTGCCGCGGCCACAGGCTGTCTCGCCGTCCGAGACGGCAGTCTGCTCATGGTCGTGCGAAAAAAAGACCCCGGCAAAGGCTTGCTGGATCTGCCCGGCGGATTTGTGGACTTCGGCGAAAGTCTGGAAACGGGGATGCGCCGGGAACTGAATGAGGAGATTGGACTTGCGCCTGAGCGCTTAACCTATCTCACCTCCGGCCCCAACACCTACCTCTACAAGGACGTGCTGTACCATACGGTGGACTGCTTTTTTACGGCCGTTATGCCCGTGGGCATTGAACCCTGTGCCGGTGACGACGCCGAAAGCCTCACCTGGGTGCATTTGGATGATATCGATGAAGAAAAAATCGCCTTCGACTCGGTGAAGGCGGCCATCAGACTGTACAAAGAAAAATATAGATAACGAAAAAGGCCTAACGGCCTTTTTGTTTTGCTTAATTTAATTGAATTCGTCAGTGAAGTATCCCCACATCACGGCCAGCGTTTCGCGGAAAGGCCCGCTCAAGTAAATGCCCCTTGGCTTTGGCACCGGCTGAATCTGGAACGGGATGCCGTAGTTCGCGGCGATTTTGCCGCATCGGTAGCAATGATAATCGTTGGTGACGATGATGATATCCGTGATGCCGTTTTCATCCATAATGGGTTTGGAAAAACCGAAATTCTCCTCGGTGGAAACAGATGCGTTTTCCGGCAGAATAGCTTCCACGGGCACGCCGCGGCTGACGAGGTATTCGGCCATGTATTCCGCTTCGGTAGCCGGTTCGTCTTCCCCCTGCCCGCCCGAAACGATGATGACCGGCGCAAAGCCCTGCTCATACATCGACAGGGCCATATCCAACCGCAAATTCAGCGCCCGTCCGCCGATGCGCGCACCCGGCACAAAAATCGCGTCGGCCGGTTTTTCGGCCCCGGTCTCTTCGCCCAGCTTGATGAGCCCATACGACACAAAAAAGAGCACGGCCATGGCCAGCATAAAAGCGACGACCATTCCCGCCGCCGCTAATCCAATCCATTTTAAAAATTCCTTCATGATTACGATTTCTTTCGTCCCTGATTAAATGTGATGGTGTGCCCCACGTCCTCGTCCAGAAAGCCGTCCTCGTACTGACAGGTGTAGGCGGTTTCCTTGTCCATGCTGCTTTCAATAAACTGCTTGGCGGCAAACGAGAAAAACTGGTTGTCGGATGTGATGATATGGTCAAGCATATCCATATCCAGCGTGCGCACCGTGCCGATAATGATGCGCGTGGCTTCTATGTCTTCAGGCGACGGTTTCACCACTCCGCCCGGATGGTTGTGGATTAAAATAATCTTGGCGGCATTGTGTTTCAGCGCCACCGACACGATTTTTCTGGGGTACACCGGCGATTCCTTCAGTGTCCCGTCGCAGATTTTTTCGGCCGCGATGACCTCGGATTTCATGTTGAGGCACAGAAGCCACACCTGCTCATGTTTTTCGCCGAACAGAAGCTCGCAGGCATATTCCCCGGCATCCCTCATGGTGACGATGCGCGGACCCTTTTTCAGCTTCTCGGTGCGGTATTTTTTCATGATGTCCACAAAGAGTTTGATGTAGACAGCGGTGCTTTCTCCTACGCCCTCCACTTTGGCAAGGTCACTGATGTTGGCCTCAAAAACCGCCGAGAGCGAGCCGAATTCGTCCAGCAGGCGATGCGCGATGGGGTTGGTGTCTTTGCGCGGAATTGCGTAGAAAAGCATCAGTTCCAGCACTTCATGATCGGCAAAATGCAAAAGGCCCTCTTTTTCAAACCGTTCTCTTAGGCGTTCCCTGTGTCCCTCGTGCATGTTTTCCCTGCTCTCAATGATTAGATTGTTTACATTACTTTTGCCGGAAACTTCTGGTTTTTTGATTCTGTATACGGTATAATCTCGGCTATATTATAGTTTATCATCCTGC
>CALMFG010000038.1 GCA_937863465.1 uncultured Clostridia bacterium | reverse complement strand
GCGATGCGAAAACATTCTTTGAAAACCCAACCGATGAACGCACCAAGAACTACATCTCGGGCGTGATGGCCGGAAGATAACCGAATCAACACAAAAGGCGCCGGAGTCCTCTCCTGCACCTTTTTTATTGTCGTCATGATTATGGGTATATATAGGCTTTGTCCATATCTGGCGCCGTACTGCCCGAGATGGTGCCGCTCGTGATGATCGGGAAATCGCCGTCTTCGCCGTAGTATTCCACCGTGATGGATTCAACCTGCCCTGTCACACAGACCCAGTCATCCGATTGAAATGCATCCGCATCCTCCACTTTCACATAAAACCCGATGACAAACGAGTCGGCCGCACAGCAGTACAGGCATAGGCGCGAAACCATAATGACATTTTCCGGATAACTGTCGTCATGAAAGACAAATCCATAAATTTTAATATCGCGTCCCAACAGTTCAGCGGTGGTCTGGTTCAGGTACTCTTTAAAGAGATCTTCGGACTCACTATATTGCACTTCGTTGCCCGTGTAGACGCAAGGCTCGGCGGTGCTCGGGTCGATCGGCTTGTTATTGGCCGAAATTCCGCTTCCGTTCTTCACCGTCTTGTCGGTCTGGCTCTGGCCTGCACCCGTCTCGCCGGAGTTGGTCTGTGCGGCCAGGCTGACCGCCTGCGCATTGTGGTTGGGCAGCGCCGCGGAGGTGTTTTCGTTCGGCATCGCCGTCATCATCAGAATGATTGGAATGAGGAAAACCAGACTCTGGAGCTGAATTTCGTGTCCACCCCCGGATTCTGCGCCCAGACGTTTTCCCATACGGATAAACTGATACCCCGAAAGTATCACCAGCACGCCAAAGCCCATCCAGGCCATGGGCAGCATGCGCGGCGCCAGATACAGCAGAATCTCGCCGCTGATTAGTAGCACACCCATGATGATGGTGAAGATCATCAGTACAATATACCAGAGAATTTCCGATCCGCGGCTATACATACTGGCCTCCCATCAGATAGCTGGCCGTCAGTGCCAACAGGAAGCACACCGCCAGTATCGTTAAAATCAATCTCACAACAAATTTCTTCTTAAACGCACCCAGCATCATCAGGGTGTTTTTGATATCCACCATGGGGCCCACGATGAGGAAAGCCAGGATAGATGCGCTGGAAAACTGGAACAGGAAAGTGCTGCCGATAAATGCATCCGCTTCCGAGCAGATAGAGAGCACGATAGCCAGCACCATCATGACGAGAATCGATACCACACGGCCGCTGCCCAGGCTGGTCAAAACATCGGTCGGCACCAGAATCTGAACCGCCGCCGAAATCGTCGCGCCGAAAATCAGGTACATCCCCACGCTCTGCAGCTCACCGTTGGTGTGCGCCAGAACCGATTTGACCAGCTGCCATCCAGTGCGCTTTTCGGCCGCTTGGCCGTCATCCGCATGGTGGTGCGCATGGTCATGTCCGTGATCGTGCCCGTCTATTCCGCAGGCACAGGCGATATCTTCGCCTTCCTTCAGCGTACGCTCGCGGCTGGCACTGCCCACCAGACCGCCGATGAGCACCGCGCCCAAAAATCCTGAAAGCGCGCGTACCAGCGCCATCTCGGGCATGGACGGAAAAGCGTTATATGTGGAAAAAATGACAATGGGATTGATGATGGGTGTGGCGATCATGAACGCGATGGCCGGGCCGATCGGCATGCCTTTTTTGATCAGCCCGCGCGTGATGGGGATGATCGCGCATTCGCAAACCGGAAAAACCAGCCCCAGAAGAGCCGCAAAGATCAGCCGCAGAAAATTGTTTTTGGGCAGGACCTTTAGGATCGTCTCCTCCGAAACAAATACCTGAATCAGCGATGAGATGATGGTGCCCAGCATGACGAAGGGCAGCGCTTCCAGCAGAACCGACCAGAGAACCAGTGAAAACCCGCGTAAACTTATCAGCATCGGTGCCGCAGCTCCGACCACGCTGAACCTTAAGACAAACCACACCATGAGCAGAGCGATTGAAATCCATATGACCGTTTTCTTCAGGCTCTCTTTTTTCTCCAGGCTTTGCACGTCGTTCTCCGTTTTCGGTTATTCTTTTCTTTTGTCACCATATCCGCTTCGGTGTGCAAAGTCAACCATATCCCGAAAAATTTACAAAAATATCCGGCATGCCCAATCGTCGCGAGTCATCCATATATTTCTTTTTTGTGGTATAATCAGTGTATATTTTATTTGAAATGA
>CALMFG010000037.1 GCA_937863465.1 uncultured Clostridia bacterium | reverse complement strand
TCGGCTGGCCGAAGGCAAAACGCTGAAGACCGATATGCTGACCGAGAATAAGGTCTTCTACTATACGGGCAACGTCGCGGTGACCAATGCCGTATTGACATATTACTACAACCTGGTCAAGGATGAAGATGATGATTTTATCCTGAACGACTGGGTCAGCGACTATGAGGTGGACCGGTACTTTGAAGCCATCACAAGTCCCTATTATGCGCAGATTACCGAGAGCGAAGAAGAAGCGGAACCGAGCGCGTCCGCGGCACCGACTCCGTCACCCAGTGCGTCGCCCAGTCCTTCCGGGTCTCCAAGCGCGTCGGCCTCGCCTTCGGCTTCCGACGAATAATTCTTTAATCAACGAAAACCGTCGAAATAATCGGCGGTTTTTTTGTGCGCGCGAAAGGCAAAGCGGACGAAAGACCTTAGGAAAACGATTGTGAATAAATAAACGCACATTTTGTGTAAAATAGTCAAAATATATGTTTCATCATACAATATATTGTGGTATAATCAAGGTCCAAAAGAAATACACATAAAACCGGGGTTTTAGAAAGCAGGCAGTGATGAATATAACCGATAATGCCAGAACCGTTCTGGAAAGAAGATATTTGATAAAAGATGTGGATGGGAATGTCACCGAGACACCCGAAGGGATGCTGACGCGTGTGGCCGAGCATGTGGCCAAGGCGGATGAGAACTATGGCGGAGATGCGGCGGCCGCGGCGAAAGAGTTTTATTCTGTGATGGACGAGCTGAAGTTCATGCCGAATTCGCCGACGCTGATGAACGCCGGAAGGCCGCTGGGCCAGCTTTCGGCCTGCTTTGTTCTGCCGGTCGAAGACAGCATGGAAGGGATTTTTTCGTCCTTAAAAAACGCGGCGCTGATTCATAAATCGGGCGGCGGCACAGGATTTTCGTTTTCGCGCATCCGCGCGGCCGGCACCATGGTGGGTTCCACCGGCGGAGTGGCCAGCGGGCCAATCAGCTTCATGAAGGTGTTTAACGCGGCAACCGAAGCCGTCAAGCAGGGCGGTACGCGGCGCGGCGCCAACATGGGCATCTTGCGCGTGGATCATCCCGACATCATGGCGTTTATTTCGTGCAAGGAAGACCTAACGCAGGTCACGAATTTTAATATCTCGGTGGGCATCACCGAAGCGTTTATGGAAGCCGTCAAGAATGACGAGGAGTATGACCTCATTGAACCGCAGAGCGGCAATGTGGCCGGACGCCTGAACGCGGCCGACGTGTTTGACAAAATCGTCAAAAACGCGCATACCAGCGGTGAGCCGGGCATCGTCTTTTTGGACCGCATCAACCGCGACAACCCCTGCCCGACCATGGGCGAGATGGAGAGCACCAATCCGTGCGGCGAACAGCCGCTGATGCCGTACGAATCCTGCAACTTAGGGTCCATCAATCTGGCCAGGTTTGTCAAGGAAGGCGAAACGCCCGAAGTGGATTTTGACGCGCTGGGCGAGACGGTGGATACGGCCGTTCATTTTTTGGACAACGTCATCGATGTGAATAACTATCCGCTGCAGGAAATTGACCAGACGACCAAATCATCGCGGAAGATCGGCCTTGGCGTCATGGGCTTTGCCGACCTTTTGATGATGCTGGGCATCGGATATAACACAAAAGAAGGCGTCAAGAAAGGCGCCGAGGTGATGGAGTTTATCCAGAACCGCGCCAAAAAAGCCAGCCAGGAACTGGCCAAAGTCCGCGGGCCTTTCCCGTTGTTTGATGAGTCCATCTACAAGGACGGCCCCGAGATGCGCAACTCAACGGTGACCACGATTGCTCCCACCGGCACCATCTCGATTATCGCGGGTGCATCCAGCGGCATCGAGCCGGTCTTCGCGTTCAGCTTTATTCGGAACGTTATGGATAACGACCATCTGGTGGAAGTGCATCCTTATTTTGAAGAGAAGGCCAAAGAAAAAGGCTGGTACAGTGACGAACTGATGGAACAGATTGCCGAGCAGGGCACCCTGCAGCGGCTGGAGGATGTGCCCGAGGAGGACAAGAAGGTCTTTATCTGCGCGCACGACGTCTCGCCGTTCTATCATGTGGCCATGCAGGCAGCGTTCCAGAAATACACCGATAACGCGGTCTCCAAGACCGTCAACTTCCCTAAGAGCGCCAGCGTAGAGGATGTTCGCGAGGTTTACGAGCTGGCGTATGAGTCGGGATGCAAGGGCGTTACGATTTATCGCGACGGGAGCCGCGACGCGCAGGTTCTTAACATCGGTAAGGTCAACGACGGGAAATCTGCCGCTGAAGACACGTCCGACCGCGTGACCATTTCGCCCCGTCCGCGCCCCGAAGTGACGCAAGGCATCACCCAGAAGGTGAAAATCGGCTGCGGCAATCTATATATCACGGTCAATTACGACGAAAACGGCATCTGTGAGGTGTTCACCAATCTGGGACGCGCAGGCGGATGCCCATCCCAGTCCGAGGCGACCAGCCGGCTGGCGTCCATGGCCTTACGGTCGGGCGTTGAGGTGGAAAACGTCATCGAACAGCTGCGCGGCATCCGGTGCCACTCGACTTTAAGAAAGAAGGACGAGGACATCAAGGTGCTTTCCTGCCCGGACGCCATCGGCAGGGCACTGGAGAAGGTTTTGGTGGAACAGAAGGACAATTTCCGAGATTCTGCAGACTTAAACCGCCACCGTGACATCGTGCGCGGCGAAAGCGTGGCGCAGATCAGCAAGAAGATATCCGTCAAGAAATCCAACTGTCCCGAATGCGGTGCCGAGATGGAACAGGAAGGCGGATGCAGTGTCTGCCGGTCCTGCGGGTATTCCAAGTGCGGATAATGCCTTCGCAAAACCCCTTTATTTGCAAACCTGCCGTCCGACGATTCGGGCGGCTTTTTTTGGAGCCGTTTACGCCGGCGTGCATTGATAATTTTATCGCAATCTTGCCGATGCACGGCAAAAACCGCTTGCAAGAACCGGCAAAATAATATATTATTTTATGTGGTAAAAAGATTTCCATTATTATATTAGGAGGAAAGAACGAATGGCAATTAAAATTGGTATTAATGGTTTTGGTCGTATCGGAAGACTGGCTTTCCGTGCTGCGGCTGCGAACCCTAACGTAATCGTTACGGGTATCAATGACCCTTTTATCAGCCCGGAGTACATGGTATATATGTTGACTTACGACACAGTACACGGCAAATTCAAGGGTACTGTTGAACTCAAAGGCGACAATCTGGTCGTCAACGGTGAAGAGATCGAAGTTTACGGTGAGAAAGATCCTACCCTGATTCCCTGGGGCGCATGCGGCGCGGATTACGTGATTGAATCCACCGGCGTATTCACCACCATGGAGAAAGCGGCTGCGCACTTTACGGGCGGCGCGAAGAAGGTCGTTATCTCGGCGCCTTCGGCCGATGCGCCGATGTTCGTTATGGGCGTAAACAACAAAACCTACACCAAGGACTTGAACATTGTTTCTAATGCTTCCTGCACAACCAACTGTCTGGCGCCTCTGGCCAAAGTCATCAACGACAACTACGGTATCGTTGAAGGTCTGATGACCACCGTACACGCCACCACAGCCACACAGAAGACCGTTGACGGACCTTCCATGAAAGACTGGAGAGGCGGCAGAGGCGCTGCTTTCAACATCATCCCGTCTTCCACCGGTGCGGCCAAAGCGGTTGGCAAGGTTATTCCTGAGCTGAACGGCAAACTGACCGGTATGGCTTTCCGTGTTCCGACCGCCGACGTTTCGGTTGTGGACCTGACCTGCCGTCTGGAAAAAGGCGCTACCTACGATGAAATCTGTGCAGCGATGAAAAAAGCTTCTGAAAGCAAAGAATTCGAAGGTATCATCGGTTACACCGAAGATATGGTCGTTTCTTCTGACTTCATCAGCGACGCCAGAACTTCCATCTTTGACGCAAAAGCGGGCATCAGCCTGAACAGCAACTTCGTCAAACTGGTTGCATGGTATGACAACGAATGGGGCTATTCCAACAAGCTGGTTAACCTCATCGAATACATGTACACCGTTGACAATGCGTAATTAACCAAAAACAAATTAAAGCAGGTGCTGTCAAAAGCATCTGCTTTTTTTATGTTTAGAAACAGGATTTGGATTTAAGTTGGGATTGAACAAGAGGGTATGGTTGATAACGCAAGATAATTTATATTTCCGTCGGGTCGTCCGGCTTTGCGTTGACAAACCAGTCTTTTTCCATATCGAAGTCCTTGGCGATGCGTTCGGCAGGCATTTTAAAATACTTGCCGGTGGCGATGACGCACACTTCGCCGTTTTCGTTGTAGATGATGCCTTCGCCTTCATAGATGCGCGTGCCGTCATTCGTGATATGGGCCTTGCCAATCAGCGGCTTGCCGTAGGGTACGGGCTTTTTGTATTGCATGGAAAGTTCCACGGTCATCGCGAACATGTCCGGGTTTTTGATGTTGATGGCGCGCCCGATGAGTTCATCCAGAACAGCCGCCGAGATGCCGCCATGAACCACCCCGGGGTAGGATTGATGGTCGGCGGTGGGGGTAAATACGGCCGCCAGCTCGCCGTCCTCGGTTTCAAAGAATTCGGTCTTGAGTCCGATTTTGTTTTCAAGCCCGCAGATAAAGCAGTGCCGCGAGTTTTCGTGTTTGCGTACAATTTTTGCCATGATTTTAAGCGCTCCAAGTATGATGATGTCATCTGGCATTATACCACGCCCCGGCAGAATTGCAAAACCGAAAAACAACCCAATCTGACCGAATCGCGCGATACAACCTTAAAATTATCTGGTATAATAAAAACAAAAACGGAGAAGAGCATGAAGGAAAACGGCGGTTCGGACAACAAGATTGTTCGTTTCATCACCCAATCGTTCGGCGCGGTCGGGAAATATATTTTAGGCAAGCTCATCGCCATGGCGGTCATCATCGTGGTGTCCACCATTGCGATTAAATTTTTGGACGCAAAATTCGCAGAGGACTCCATCAAGGGCGAGCTGGGCCTCGGCATCCTGATGGGCATCGGCAACATGGTGCCGGTCTTTGGCGTGTGGATTGGCATTGTGCTGGCGGCCATCATCGCGCTCATTCAGTGTGTGCCCGATTATTGGTATATGGCGCTCATCGTCATCGGCATCGGGCTGATTTTGCAGGTGGTGGATGAGTTCATTATCACCCCCACGGTGGTGGGCAAGGCAATCGACTTAAAGCCTCTGGTCGTCATGGCGGCGGTTTATGCGGGCGGATGGATTTTTGGGATTGTTGGTATGATTGTTGCGGTGCCGGTTGCGGCCATCGTCAAAATCGGTTATGAGATATTCTTAAAGAAGGAAAAGAAAGAGGCCGAAGAAGCTAAAGAGGCTACAACAGGGAGCGGCGATGGCGGCAAAGTTTGAAAACGACTGGCAAGCCCTGCTGGCCCCCGAGTTTGAGAAAGAATATTACACCAAGCTCCGTGCAGTGCTGAAGAACGAATACAGCCGACGGGAAGTTTTCCCTAAGGCCGAGGAGATTTTTAACGCATTGCATTTCACCGCCTATGAGGACATCAAGGCGGTCATCATCGGGCAGGACCCCTACCATGAGGTGGGGCAGGCACATGGATTGTGTTTTTCGGTGGGCAAGGATGTCACCATCCCGCCGTCGCTGGTCAATATCTATCAGGAACTGAAAGATGACCTCGGCATCGACCCGCCCAACCACGGATATTTAAAAAAATGGGCGGAAGAGGGCGTGCTGCTGCTGAACGCCATCCTGACCGTCCGCGCACATAACGCGGCGTCGCATCACGGCATTGGATGGGAGACCTTCACCGACCATATCATCAGTCTGGTCAACGAACGCGAAAAACCGGCGGTGTTTATCCTGTGGGGCGCGTTTGCGGGCAGCAAGGCCGCGCTCATCACCAACCCGCAGCATCTGGTTTTAAAAGCGCCGCATCCGTCGCCGCTGTCGGCCTACCGCGGCTTCTTTGGATCCAAGCCGTTTTCCAAGACCAACGCGTTTTTAGAAGCCAACGGCATTTCGCCGATTGACTGGAAGATTGAAAATATTTAAAAGACACCTTAAGACAGGAGCGTCATTGATTCATGGACAAATATATCATTTCAAAGAATCTACTGGTTTTTCATCGTGCCAAGAAAGTATTGCTGGCGGAATGCTTTCTTTACGGCGGTGTGGCATTGCTGTTTTGGCTGGTGCTGAAAGACGTTACCTCGGTGGTCATCGCGGGGGGGTTGACGCTGGCGCTCTATTTTTGCTATCGCGGCGCGAAAAAGGGCAAGGATGGCGGACTCAATTGGGCGGGTTTAATCACGGGGATTCCTGCGTTTGCATCGCTGTGGTATCTGTGGCTGGCGCGCAGTGTGGCAACATTTAGACTGGTCGTCGTCGCGGCGGTGCTGGTAGCTTTTGCGGGCGTATTCATCGCGGTATTTGCCCGGGGGATGAAGGCTCACATCAATATTCCGGAAAACATCGATATTTCGAAGACGCTGGAGGTTTACGAAGTCAACACAAAACAGCAGAAAGAGGACCAGACATTCGACCGAAAAGCGCATCGTGAGGCGATTAAAAACGGTACGTTCGAGATGGAATTTGCCTATAAGGACAGTGCTTCAGAAATCTAACATTAAAAAGCACAGAAATGAGATAACTAAAGGAGCCGAACGCAATGCGCGTTCGGCTCTTTCATTTTTTCTTTGAAAAGCACAGCGCGGGTTACAGCATGCGCTCACTGATATTCTGGCATATCTGCGTGATGTCGATATTGCCGTTAAACTCAAATCTGACTTTTCCCAAACCGCTGAACCATAGCTCAAGCTCACTGTCCAGATCGAACGTGCCGGCAGTTTCCACGGAAAAAGCCTGAATATTGGCGTAGGGCAGAGAAGTGTAGTCCATCTTCTTTCCGGTCGCGCCCTGGACATTGATGGCGATAATCCGGCGGTTGGTGAAAACAACCATATCCCGAACCGTTTGAAAGGTTTCTTTTACTTCCTCGCCGTGAATCAGGATGCCGCTGACTTTGGCTGAGCCGAGTTCATTGCTGACTGCGGCAAGTTTTAAGTATTTTGCGTCAGAAAAATCAATCATTGCGTCACCTCAAAAAAGAATTTGCTTTCACTTTAGTATAGCATAAATAATTCCAAAACAAACAAAAAAAGCGGGAGAAATTTCCCGCTTTTAGTCTAGAGCAGTTTATAGCCTTCTTTTTCAAAGGTGGTCAGCCATTCTTTTAAGCGATCCAGGAATTCCGCGTTATTTTTGGTTTTCATCATCATGCCGATCAGCTGTTCGGTCACATCGGCGCTGGCGCCGCCCGCCATGACTTTACGCATATTCCAGATGCCTTCCAGCTCTTCCTTGGAAAGCAAGAGGTCCTCGCGGCGCGTGCTGGACTTGGAAAGCTCAATAGCCGGGAAAATGCGTTTTTCCGAAAGCTTTCTGTCCAGATGGATTTCCATGTTGCCGGTACCTTTGAATTCCTCGAAGATGATTTCGTCCATGCGTGAACCGGTTTCGACCAGCGCGGTGGCGATGATGGTCAAAGAACCGCCGAACTCAATGTTCCGCGCGGCACCGAAGAAGCGCTTGGGCTTGTAGAGCGACCCCGGATCCAGACCGCCGGTCAGCGTTCTGCCGGTGGGGGGGATGGTCAGGTTGTAGGCTCTGGCCAAACGCGTGATGGAATCTAAAAGGATGACCACATCCTTGCCCTGTTCCACCAGCCGCTTGGCGCGTTCCAGAACCATCTCGGAGATGCGGGCATGGTTTTCCGGGCGCTCGTCAAACGTGGAGTATACCACTTCGCCATTGATGGAGCGCTGCATATCGGTG
>CALMFG010000036.1 GCA_937863465.1 uncultured Clostridia bacterium | reverse complement strand
TTTGGAATACAGGGGTGATAAAAATGAGTAATGAATATATTATGGATGATAAAAAAGCGGCGGAAGTGAAGTCCGCCCGAAGCGAAACTTTTGCGGATGTGCGGCAGAGTTGGGTGGCGGTGGTTTCTGCGGTGCTGGTCGGACTCTGGGTGATGTTCACCATGGCGCCGGCTTATGATCATTTAGTGGGAATAAACTGGTTTATCTTTGTCGTGCTGGCTGTTATGGCGGTTGGGGTGATGATGGCGCTGGATGACAACTTAAACATCCCGCACGCGGTCTTCTGGCTGGCGGTCATTGTGATCATTGCCAGCACGTTTTTCAGGATGTATGATTTCCCGGTTCTGGCGTTTCTGTTTTTGCCGACGGCGGTGGTTTTCTTCACCATCTATGCGGCCAAAGAACCCAGCAAAAATGTGATTGCCCGGTTTTTCTATCGGCACTTCGCGTTCTTCATCCACTTCTGGAATCTGTTCCTCGTACGGTTCAGCCGCGAAGAGGACGGCAAAAAAGGCAACGGCGCGAAAATCCTGTGGGGTATCGGCATCTCGGTGCTGCTGCTTTTCATCATCGTTCCGCTGATGTTCTCGGCAGATATGATGTTTGAAAACACCATCGATAAAATTTTCGACTTTGATTTCTTTGATGATTTCTTCAGCAGGCTGATTATCGGCATTCTCGTGACCCTGCTCGGATTCGCCTTTCTGTATACGGTGACCGTGAAAAAAGGGGAACCCAGACCGCACGACAACGCCGGTAAGCGGAACGCGGATATCGGCGCGACGGTCATCACGGTGCTGTCGGTGCTGAGCTTCGTGTTTGCGGTGTTTATTATCATTCAGATACGCTTTCTGATCTTCAAGGCCGGCGGCGTTCTGCCTGCGGGCTATACGTATACCGAATACGCGGTGGAGGGCTATTGGAGT
The DNA here is from genome assembly GCA_937863465.1 of uncultured Clostridia bacterium. Lineage (GTDB taxonomy): Bacteria > Bacillota > Clostridia > Christensenellales > CALMFG01 > CALMFG01. The sequence continues at coordinate 10,313 of CALMFG010000036.1, read as the reverse complement.
CAGGCGGCACTGACCGCGCTGAATCTCGTCGTGGTGCTGGCGGCGATGGTGCTCAGCAAGGGAGCGCAAGGCAGGACAAAGGGCGCCATCAACGCACTGCTGACCCTGATGACCGCGCTGAATGCCTACCTGGTGCTTTCGGCGGCGTACAAGATGCACCTGTACGAAAATGCCTACGGCTTTACCGATAAACGCCTGCTGGTCTATTTAATCCTGCTGTTCGAGCTCATCACGCTGGTTCTTTTGGTCTACAGTATCTTCAAACGGGATTTCCCGTTTATCAAGACCGTGGTCTATCTGGCGGCCGCTTACTTCGCGGTCGTGGCCTGCCTCAATCTTCAGGCCATCAGCGTCAGCCAGAACATCCAACGCTTTGAAGCGGGCAAAGACCTTGATACGAAATATCTGAAGTATGAGGCGTCGGACGCGTCGAATCAGAAGAAGGATTTCTATATCGAAAATTACGATCAGCTGTCCAGCGAATGGAAGGAAGACATCGAATATGATTTCTCTCTATATAAAAGCTATAATAACAACCAATATTTTACTTTGGAAGAATATAAGGAGAGATATCAGGAAGGGCGGTCTTGGTACGAATTCAATCTGTCCGACTACCGAAAGTATCTGGCGGGCCGTGAGATGCTGATATTCTTACAGCAGCAGGCGAAATAATACTTTAAGCAAAAAAGGATAGCGCAAAAAAACCGGCAGGTGAATCATCCGCCGGTTTTTAATTTGGCTATTGATACGGTCGGTCAAACCGCTTTTTGAACGCGCCGTTTTTCTTTAACAGCTGATTCCAGAACACATCAGTCAGGGGCGCGATGACATTAAACAGGCCCATCACGGCGCGGGGAAACTTTTCCCGATGCCCGGGCATATGCAGATCCGATTCGGTTAAAACCTGACCGGCGACAAACTTTTTGCCCAGCGCGGCCAGCGCGTTGGCGCGTTTCCCGAACGCTTCCTCGGGGGCAAAACGCATGGCTTCCGTGCCGCCGATGATCAGGCATTCGGCGGGGTGCATATCCATCAATCCGGCAAAATACCGGACGTATCGCTCGGCCATCCTGGACTGGACGGCTTCGGGGAACCCTGAATGGATGATGAACAACACGGGTTTGCCCGAAAAGCTTTTTTTGCTTTCCATCATGTTCTCGAAGAACTTTTTGGTGATGCCGGGCATGGCGTCGGTATACAGCGGGAAGGCGATGACGAGAGCATCACAGCCCGCTATCTGTCCGATAGCCGCTTTTTGGTCTTCGGCCTTCACGGCACAGACCAGTGTTTTTTCTGCATCGGCGGGCAGGTCGCGCACCAGCCATTTCAGCAGCAGACCGCTATTGCTCTTCTTGCCCCGGGGCGAGGCATTAACCAATGCGAGCTTCATTCAAAATCACCTCCGCAATCGTTTCCGCCGTCACGGCCTGTTTAATCATCCGCCGGCAGTGAAAATTTTTGGCCAATCGGTCGAAGATGCTGAACGTGATGTCTTTGGTTTCGTCGTCCAGCGTCCCGTCGTCCATTAAAAGAATGCCGAGGTCGGGCTGTTTGCCGTAACGCGTCGGATGGTGGCACTCTCCGTCGAAATTGCGGATGTACGGCAGAACCAGCGGGATTTCTCTGTCCAGCACCTTTTTGGTGTCGGCGGTGATGAATCCGTCCGCCGCGGGGGACAGGAAAAGCTGCAGGTCGGCTGAGACGACGGATTTTAAGATGGCGTCCATATCGTCCTGGTGGACACATCGGCCGGGGGTTTTCACCCAGCATCCGAAACAGCCGATGCAGTATTGGATGTTTAAATCGCGCACCGTGAAGATATCCACGTCGTGCTTTTCTTTCAGGCGCTCCAGCGCCTTTTCATAGGCGACCCACTCACCGGCGGGCGCACCGTTGATCATCGTGATTTTCATTTTCCTTCTCTCTTTCTTTCCCCGTCAATCACATCGTAGCCGGTTTCTTCCAACACAGCCAGCAGGAATTGAAGCGTTAAGCCCGGCGGCATGGTTTCGGCCGAAGCAAACGTGCAAAGACCGGATGTGAATACCTGCATCTTAAACAGGATATTCATCATGGACGCATCCGAAAAGCCGGCCAGCTTGGGGTCGCTTTTCATCAAAGCCAGCATTTCGGCATGGCGCGGATTGTTGGCACTGTCCGTCATCTCCTTTTGCGCCACGATGTCCCGAAACAGGCGCTTGTGCTCATAGGCCAGCATCACACTGCCGATGCCCATGTTCAAAAAGGGCTGGTCGGTATAGGGCCGCGAGCAGTATTCCACGTTAATATCCATGGCTTTTTCGATGACCGCTGAAACCAGGTCTTCGGCGTTTTCAAAGTTGACGTAGATGGGCGCCACCGAACAATCCAGCGCGGCGGCCACTTTGCGTACAGAAATCTGCTTAAGGCCTTCGGCATCGGCGATGTCAAACGCGGTGTCGATAATTTCCTGGCGGGTGACTTTCACTTTGGGTGACATGGGTTTTCTCCTCAATAAAAATAACACGTGTTATATTACGTATATTATATAACACGTGTTATATATAATTGTCAATGATTAATTTGTTGAAACTTTTTTTGTCAGCATTCGGATGCCGAAACCGATGAGGATGAGCCCTGCAATCCAGTTTAAGATCCGAATGGCCAACGGGGTCATAGCCGCCGAGAAGAGACCGGCCACCGCCGCGACTGCCGTGAGGGCAATCAGCGTGGAGAGCACGGCGCCGAGACCAAAAAGAATCGATTGTCCGTGTCCGTCTTCCGCGTCGGCCATCCGCGCGCCGAAAACACCGGCCCAGAATACGATGGTGAGCGGAGAGGAAAGCGTAAGAACCAGCGCGGTTAAGAAAACCGATCCGCCGCCCGCGTCCGCCCCAGCCGAGAAGGCCGGGATGAGGTTGATGCCGAATCCGGACAGAAAGATGGCGAGACCAAACAGGATGATGACCGCCCCGCCGACCAGTTTCATAATGGTCTTGGCGCGGTCGGTATTGACCAGACTGCCGATGCCGATTAGAGCCAGCGTGACGAACAGCGCATCGGCCAGCGTCACCGCGACCACACCCGCAAAAGCGGTGAGGAAGCCTGACGCCAGCGCGGTTTTGATGATGAAAATACAGAGCGGACCCACGGCGATCTGCAGGAGCAGGCCAAAGCTGAAACCCTTAAAAACTGTTTTCATGAAGACCTCTTTCGAACCATAAAATTTAAACCATTTTATCATATTCCAGCGGGATTGGAAACATCGGCAAATGACGGAGAACAGTGTCCCCGCCGTTAGCGCCTTGGCGGCGAAAACCACAGGAATGCCAATTTTACCGCCTGTGGATAAAATCAGACTTGTGATGAATTGTGGACAGAAAAAGCCCGAGAATAGGGGATTATGCCCGATTCATGAACATATTGTGGATAACCGAGTAAAAAGCTGTGGATAAAATGACCCAAAAAAGCGAATGAATGTTTTGGTAAAAACAGGTTTACCTGATGTTATGCTGGAAAATCGGATTGGAAAGGCAAACAAAAAGCCGATACCATTTTATCGGCTTTTTGATCAAATCTATTCGTTTAGCTTTTGGCCAGATAGGCATTGATGAACATATCGATATCGCCGTCCATCACCGCGTTGATATTGCCGTTTTCCACGTTGGTACGGTGGTCTTTGGCCAGCGTATAGGGCTGGAAAACGTAGGACCGAATCTGACTGCCCCACTCGATTTTCTTCATATCGCCTTTCAGCTGATTGATCTCGGCCATTCGTTCCTGCTCGCGTTTTTCGGCCAGCCGCGCTTTCATCATCCGCATCGCCGTCTCTTTGTTTTGAACCTGACTGCGCTCGGATTGGCAGGAGGTGACGATGCCGGTCGGCAGATGCGTCAGACGCACGGCCGAGTCGGTTTTGTTAATATGCTGGCCGCCGCATCCGGACGCGCGGTAGGTATCGATGCGTAAATCCTCGGGATTGACGACGATATCTTCGTCATCATCGGGGATTTCGGGCATCACATCCAGCGAGGCAAACGAGGTGTGGCGTCTGGCTGAAGAATCGAAAGGGGAAATGCGCACCAGACGATGCACGCCCTTTTCGGCTTTTAAGTAGCCATAGGCATTGAGACCTTCCACCAGAATGGTGACGCTTTTGATGCCCGCTTCGTCGCCGTCCAGGATGTCCAGCGTTTTGACAGCGTAGCCTTTGCGCTCGCTGTAGCGTGTGTACATACGGTACAGCATGGAGACCCAATCCTGCGCTTCGGTGCCGCCCGCGCCCGCGTGCAGCGAAAGGATGGCCGAATTGGCGTCATAGTCGCCTTTCAGCAGCGCTTTTAATTTGGTCTCTTCGGCGGTTTTAGTCAAAGCTTTCAACTCGGACTCAATTTCTCCAGCCAGGCTTTCATCGCCCGCTTCCACAGCCAGGTCGATCAGCACTTCCACGTCGTCGGCTTTGGCGGTCAGGCGCTCCATCGATTTAATCTTGTCTTCGATGGGCTTAATTTTCTGGTTGACCGAATTAGCGTGGGACACATTCTCCCAGAAGCCCGGGGCTTCCATCTCGGATTTATAGGCTTCCAGCGTCTGGTTCAGCTGGGTCAAATCCAGTGCGGCTTTTGCTTCTTCAATAGTGGTCTGTATTTCGTTTAATTGTCTGTAGTATTCGTCGGCTATCAGCACGGCTTCACCTTATTCTTCTTTCCCATGACAGTTTTTATATTTTTTTCCGCTGCCGCAGGGGCAGGGGTCGTTTCTTCCCACAGTGTTCCCCGCTTTGGCCTGCTTTTTGGAGCCGCCGTCGCCGTAGTTGGCCGAACCGGCGGGTTTCTCCTGCTCGGGCTGGCGCACAGCCAGCTGGCCGAAGAACAGCATCCTTAAGGTTTCTTGCTGGATGCTGGCAATCATCTCCTCGAACATGTCGAAGCCTTCTTTTCGGAATTCCACAATCGGGTCGCGCTGACCGTACGCGCGCAGACGGATGCCTTCTTTCAGCTGATCCATCATGTCGATATGATCCATCCATTTGTCATCCACCACGCGAAGGAGCACCCAGCGTTCGAGATTCCGCATATCCGCGCCGTTATCGTTAAAATACTGTTCTTTAGCCTTGTAAACGGCGATTCCAGTATCCAGCAAAGTCTGGTTGACCTTCTTAAGAGTCAGGTCTTCGGCCTTGCTGCGGTCAAACAGGTGCGTGCCCTTGGGCAGGAACAGGTCTTCAAAGTGGCGTTCCAGACCGTCCAAATCCCATTCTTCGGGGTATATGCCGGGCGGGCAGTACAGCGGAACGCTCTCGGTCACCACGGTTTCCAGCATATCCATGATATTCTGATGCACATCCTGACCTTCCAACACCAACTTTCTCTGCTCGTAAATCAGCTGGCGCTGCTTGTTCATGACGTCGTCGTATTCCAGAACGTTTTTGCGGATTTCAAAGTTACGCGCTTCAATCTTCTTCTGCGCGTTTTCAATCTGGTGGGAGATTAACCCCACCTGAATGGGCACATCGTCAGCCGGATTCAAGGCCGCCAGCATGTTCTGCACGCGGTCTCCGCCGAACAGGCGCATCAGGTCGTCTTCCAGCGAGATAAAGAACTTGGAAGCGCCCGGGTCGCCCTGACGTCCGGCACGTCCGCGCAGCTGGTTGTCTATCCGGCGGCTTTCATGGCGTTCGGTGCCGATGATGTATAGTCCGCCGACTTCCAGCACGCGTTGGTGCTCGATGTCGGTTTCCTTTTTATATTCTTTCACGAGATCGGCGTACTGCTTGCGCGCCGCCAGAATCTCGGCGTCCTCGGTTTCGGCGTGGCTGGTGGCGGCTTCAATCATCGCCTCTTCCATTCCCTTTTGCTTTAAGGTATGCCTTGCCATATAGTCCGGGTTGCCGCCCAGCACGATATCGGTACCGCGGCCCGCCATATTGGTGGCGATGGTGACCGCGCCGAATTTTCCGGCCTGCGCCACGATGTCCGCTTCCTTCTCATGGAACTTGGCGTTCAGGACTTCGTGCTTGATGCCCCGGCCTTTTAGGAGCTTGGAGAGGTATTCGCTGGTTTCCACCGATATGGTACCGACCAGTAAAGGCTGCCCGGTCTTGTGGGCCAGACTGATTTCGTCCAGCACGGCGCGGAACTTGCCGTTTTTGGTGCCGTAGACCACGTCGTGCGCGTCCTCGCGGATGACCGGCATATTGGTGGGCACTTCCACTACATCCAGCTTGTAGATGCCCTGAAACTCGGCTTCCTCGGTTTTGGCGGTACCCGTCATGCCCGAGAGCTTCTTGTACATTTTAAAATAGTTCTGGAAGGTGATGGTGGCCAGCGTCTTGCTTTCGCGCGCCACGGTCACATGCTCTTTGGCTTCAATCGCCTGATGCAGTCCGTCGCTGTAGCGTCGGCCGATCATCAATCGTCCGGTGAACTCATCGATGATGATGACTTCGCCGTTCTGTACGACATAATCGATATCCCGCTTCATCATGTAACGGGCTTTTAAGGCTTGTTTGATATGGTGATTCAGCTCGGTGTTTTCCACATCCGAGAGATTTTCCACACGAAAGTACTGCTCGGCGCGCGTGACGCCGTCCTCGGTCAGCGTGACGCTCTTGTCCTTTTCGTCCACGATAAAGTCGCCGGTCTTTTCTTCCTCGCGGCCGTATTCCTGGCTGATGACCTCGCCTTTTTTAAGTTTGGAGACAAACTGGTCGGCGCGTTCGTACATCTGGGTGCTTTTCTGTCCCGAGCCTGAGATGATGAGCGGTGTTCTCGCTTCGTCGATGAGGATACTGTCCACTTCGTCCACGATGGCAAAGTTAAGCTCGCCCTGCATCAGCTGGGCTTTGCTGCCCACCATGTTGTCTCTTAAGTAGTCAAAGCCGAATTCGTTGTTGGTGCCGTAGATGATATCGCAGGCGTACATTTTCTGCTTTTCGGGCTGTTCAATCTCGCGGATGATGAGACCGACGCTGTACCCCAAAAAGCGGTAGATTTTGCCCATCCATTCCGAGTCGCGGCGGGCCAGATAGTCATTGACCGTGACGATATGCACGCTCCCTGCAATGGCGTTTAAGACGGCCGGCATGGTGGCCACCAGCGTTTTGCCTTCGCCGGTCTTCATTTCGGCGATGCGGCCCTGGTGCAGGACGATGCCGCCCACCACCTGTACGCGGTAGGGCTTCATGCCGAGCACACGCAAAGACGCTTCGCGCACCTGCGCGAAGACTTCGGGCAGAAGGTCGTCCAGAGTTTCGCCGTCGGCAAACCGTTTCTTATATTCGGCGGTTTTTTCCACCAGTTCGTGGTCGGAAAGCGCGGCGAATTCTCCCTCCAGCGCCATGACTAAGTCGGCGATTTTATCGATTTTTCGAAGTCTCGCGGCGTTTTCCCCCGCGAAGAATATATCCATAACACCCAATTTATTTTTTACCTTTCAGAGCGATTCGTGTACAAAGACACCGTTGCAATCATACCATTATTTAGGGGGGATAATCAATTGTTCGGGGTAATATTTTAAGTTTATTAAAAAGTGCGAAAGCCTTTTGTTATTTTGGCCTAAATCGTCGTAACGGTTTACAATATGAATGCGGATGGGGTAAAATGAGCAAAAGAAGACAAAATAATCTTTTAAGGATATCCATATATGAAATATTCTCTTGTACGGGCGGCAGCGGCGGTTCCGCTGACCACTGTCGGCAATATCGACAAAAATGTCGGCAACATCATCGACATGATTACGGTTTTGGAAGAAAACGAGGTCAACATCGTCGCCTTCCCCGAGCTTTCCATCACCAGCTATACGATGGGGGATCTGTTCCGCCAATCCTTCCTTTTAGATGAGGCGTTGGATGGCCTTTTCCGTCTACTCTGGGCCACCAAGAAGTATCACATCATCGCCATCGTCGGCATGCCGCTGGTCTACAAGGACAAGCTCTATAACGTGGCGGTGGTTGTGCAGAGCGGGCAGGTTTTGGGCATCGTGCCCAAGGCCTACATCCCCAACTACTCCGAGTATTACGAGGAACGCTGGTTCAATTCGGGCGCGGGGATTGAAAACAAAACGATTACCCTAAAGGGCAAGGAAGTACCTTTCGGCACCGACCTTCTGTTTGAATGCGAAACCTATCGGAAATTCACCTTCGGCGTGGAGGTCTGCGAGGACCTGTGGGCGCCGTTTCCGCCGCACGCCTATCAGGCTCTGGCGGGCAGTTTTATGTGCTTCAATATCTCGGCCAGCAACGAGATTGTCGGCAAAGCGGATTACCGCCGTGAGATGATGCGCCACCAGAGCGCGCGGTACGTCTGTGCCTACGCCTATGTTTCGGCGGGGTGCGGGGAATCCACCACCGATACCGTGTTCGGCGGGCACGCCCTTTTGGCCGAGAACGGTCAGCAGTTAGGCGAAACCAAACTGTTCAGCTTTGACAACGAGCTGACCATCACCGAATTCGATCTGGAGCGGCTGGCGCATGACCGGCTGCTGCGCAATACATTCGAGGGTATCGACGAAAAGAAAACCTATCGCCGGATTAAGTTTAAACTGGAAAAAGACAACATTCTGCCCAGGTTCCGCGAGATGACCAAGATGCCGTTCGTGCCGTTTTCGGCGGCCGAGCGCAGTCACCGCTGCCAGGAGGTTTTCGATATTCAGGTGGCCGGACTCTCCAAGCGTCTGATACACACCGGCGTCCAAAAAATGGTCATCGGCGTTTCAGGCGGGCTGGATTCCACGCTGGCGCTTTTGGCCGCCAGCCGCGCGGCCGAGGTTTGCGGCCTGCCGCCGACCGCCGTCCTGGGTGTGGTGATGCCCGGGTTCGGTTCCACCGACGCCACCCAGTCTCTGGCGCGGCAGCTGGTGGAGGCCTTCGGCGCCGAGCTGAAGGAAATCCCCATCGCGCCTTCGGTCACTCAGCATTTGAAGGACATCGACCATTCCAAGGACGCACGCGACATCACCTACGAAAACGCGCAGGCGCGTGAACGCACGCAGATATTGATGGATTTGGCTAATCAGCAGGGCGGCATAGTCATCGGCACCGGCGACCTAAGCGAGCTGGCCTTGGGTTTTTGCACGTACGCGGGCGACCAGATCTCCATGTACGGCTTAAATTCCGGCATCGCCAAAACGCTGATAAAGGAGATTGTGCTGTGGAAGGCCGAAACGGAAAGCGACGCGGTATATGACGTCATCCATCAGATTTTGGCCATACCGCCCAGCCCCGAGCTTCTGCCGCAGGACGACGGCGAAGCCGAGCGTCAGGACACGCAGGCACAGATTGGGCAGTACAATTTAAACGACTTTTTTATGTACTATATCTTAAGGTTCCAGATGGCGCCCAAAAAGATTCTGGTGCTGGCCGAATATGTGTACGGCGACGAATATACTAAGGCTGAGTTGAAACAGCACCTGAAGAACTTTTATACGCGCTTCTTCGGTGCACAGTTCAAACGCTCATGCATGCCGGACGGCATCAAAGTGGGTTCGGTTTCGCTTTCGCCGCGCAGTGACTGGCGGATGCCCAGCGACGCGGACGTCAGCATGTGGCTGAAAGCATTAGATGAATAAACCGTTAAATATTACAGAAGTATTGCAAATACTAATATAATGTGTCATACTGCCATTATAAAAAAGAAACGAAACATCGTATTCTGGAGGGGTTTGTTATGGCAATGGTACTTAAAAGAGTGGCGCAGGCGGTGTTTGTGGTGCTGGTGGCGTTGGCCATGAGCCACATGATTGTCAGCTGAAATTTTTAGAGAAATTTAAATCAATTAGCGCAAAAAAAATACCGCAATAGTTTCTGCGGTATTTTTATTTGGACGGATGCCGCAATTCCGATATAATGGATTTATCAAGTGAGGAAAGCCAATGACAGGAATCTATATCCATATCCCGTTTTGCGAAGCGCGGTGCAACTACTGCAACTTTGTTTCACAGGTCGGCGGGGACAAAAAAGCCTATATCGACGCGCTGGTGAAAGAGATCGACGCGATGGACGCATTTCACAACGGGGAGGCCGATTCGGTTTTTTTCGGCGGGGGCACGCCCTCCGTGATAAAGCCCTTTTATATTGCCATGGTTTTGGACGCATTGAAGGCGAACATGACGATTCTGCCAAACGCCGAGATAACGCTGGAAGCGAATCCGGGCACGGTGAGTATGGGGAGTTTAAAGGAATATCGGCGGCTGGGCATCAACCGCTTAAGTTTCGGTTTGCAGTCGGCCGACGATGCCGAACTGGCGGTTCTGGGCCGGATTCACACCTATGAGGAGTTTTTAAGTTCTTACCATCTGGCGCGGGAAGCGGGCTTTGACAACATCAATATCGACCT
>CALMFG010000035.1 GCA_937863465.1 uncultured Clostridia bacterium | reverse complement strand
GCATCAGCCCGCCGTCGTATAGGACTCTCTTGGGTACAATTTTGGGGTCGATTCGATCCATCATACTCCCTCCTCCGTATACTTGAAGTTGTCATTAAACAACAGAATCTTTCCCTTTACCAAGCCGGGTGTCAGGAATTGCCGATACGCGTTCAGCGCGTCGGACATCGGCACGCGTTCTCCGATAAATCCTTCATCCATCAATAATTTTCCGTTTGCAAAATACTCCGCCGTCATAGTCCATTCTCTGCCAGGGAAGGGTGCGCTGTAGCTCATCCACGAGCCGGTCAGATAGAACTCTTTGCGGTTTAAATTTTCCCATTCCTCGGGCGAAAAACTCAACGTTTTGGTCGGCGTGCCGATAAAGCAGACATGCGCCCGCGGTGCCGCCAGAAGGAACGCGTACTGCATGGTCACTGTGATGCCCGCTGTCTCAAAAACAAAGCTGTAACCCTTGCCGCCGGTCAACTGCTTCACCTGCTCCATAAAATCTTCATCACTGGTGTTCACCACATTTTCCGCGCCAAGCTTTTTGGCCAGGCTCAGCCGCTCGTCGCTGATGTCGAAAACCGTCACCGATTGTGCGCCTAAGAGTTTCGCCCACTGCAGAGTGAACATGCCAATCGTGCCGCCACCGAGTATCGCGACCGTATCCCCGCCATGAAATTGATTTTGCAAAATCCCGTGGAGCGCAACAGTGGAGGGCTCAAACAATGCGCCCTGCTCAAAAGTCACCGCTTCGTCCAGCACCACCACATTCCGTTCGGGCAGCACCACATATTCGGCGTTGCTGCCAAACACGCGCGACCCGATGAAGCTGTATTGCTTGCAGAGCGCATAATCGCCCTTCTGGCAATTGTCGCATACCATGCAGGGCATCAGCGGAACCCCCGCTACTTTATCCCCCACTTTGACTTTGGTGACGCCTTCTCCTATTTCGGTGACAACCCCCGAAAACTCATGACCCAGAACAATCGGATAGAAATGCGCGCCGTGACGTAATACGCGGACAATATCCGAGCCGCAAATACCCGAAACCGCGACATTGACTTTGACAAGTCCTGCCGAAACCTCCGGTGCATCGATATCCATATAGCGTACATCATCGTTGGCGACCAATACTGCTGCTTTCATCATTTTAATGTCTTTCTTTCTATATTAGTTTTAGCGCATCATCGGCTTTAGTGTTTCATACAGCGTCCGATAACGCTGATATCCTTCATCATAGACGGTTCTGTTCGACTCATTTGGCGAATATGTCTTTTTAACGCGAATCGTCTTCTTTACCGCATCTTCAAAGTCTTTGTAGATGCCGACGCCCACGCCCGCCAAAATAGCCGCGCCCAGTGTGGTCTCCATCCCCGACCCCGCCACTTCAATGGGTTTCCCGGTGATGTCGGCCTTCATCTGCGTCCAGACTCTCGAATTGGCCGCGCCGCCTGTTGCTTTCAGCGTCTGTACGCGCGCTCCTGCCGCCTCGGCGGTTTCGATGTTGTGCCGCAGTGCATAAGCCACGCCTTCCAGTGCCGCGCGTCCCATGTGGGCCTTTGTCTTGGAAAAATCCAACCCGTAAAAAACGCCCTTGGCTTTATCGTTCCAAATCGGTGACCGTTCACCGGCCATGTAAGGTAAAAATGTCAATCCTTCACTGCCCGGCGCAATCTGCGCGATGCTGTCATCCAGAAGTTTCAGCGCCGATGTTCCAGTCGCTTCTGCTTTTTGATGCTCTTCAAAGCCAAACTGCTCGTCGAACCAGCGCACCACGCCACCGCCGCCGGTGGTTCCGCCCTGCAGCAGCCACATACCCGGGACAACATGATATCCCAAGATTAAATCCGGATGCGCCGTATACGTTTCGGTGCAGATGCTCATCCCGCCAGCCTGCCCACCCTGTTCCTGCGTTTCTCCGGGGTGAATCACGCCCGCGCCTAATGTGCCACACGCGGCGTCCAGGCCGCCCGCAACCACGGGTATGCCTGGGATCAGTCCCATGCTTTCGGCCGCCTTGGCGCTGACCGTTCCGACTATTTCATGGCATGCGGCCAGTTCAGGCAAAAGCTCCAGATTGATTCCCAGCGCGTTGGCCATTCCACTGTCCCAACATCCCCTCTTCATATCAAAACAATGTACCGCATACGCTTGCGAATAATCCTGCGTCATCGCATCCGTCATTTTATAGACGATATAGCTGTTGGATTGAAGGATTTTGTCAGTCTTCGCATACATATCGGGCATATGCTGTTCATACCAGCGTATTTTCCCTGTTGTATACTGCGGTTTTAATGAATTGCCTGCCAAATCGAAAATTTCTTTTTGGCCGATTGTGTTGTTCAGTTCTTCACAGATGGCGCTCGACCGTGTATCCATCCAAATGGGATTTCGGGTGAGCACCTCGCCGTCCGAATCGACCGCCACCGCAGCCCATCCTTGGCCGTCCACGCCGATTCCTAAAATATCAGCCGGATTAATATGATGGGTTTCAATCAGAGCTCGCGTTCCGCGGCACACCGCTTCCCACCAGTCTTCCGGATTCTGTTCGACATATCCGGGGTTTGGATAGTAGACGGGATAAGCCACCGTGTTCTCGCAAGTGAGCTGCCCATGCTCCGAAAAAAGAGCAATCTTGCATCCGCTGGTCCCAATATCAATGCCCAGAAGTAGAGTTCCCTGCATCTTACTTGATGACTCCCTTTTGCACCATCACATTTGCATAAATCGCTTCTTCTCCTGATTGGATGATGCAATATGCTTGTTTTGCTATATCATAAAACTCGAACCGCTCCACAAAGCGCATGGCGTTTTTTCCGCGTGCATCGTGTTTGGTCACGATTTTCTCGTATTCTGCCCAAATTGGAATATCCAGAGCGGCGTCGCTTGCCGTCTTCTGCATCAATTTCACAGGATCGTCCACATACTCATCACAAGGAATGATGGAGAGTATGGCGTCCAATAAATCCGTACCCGAGATGCCGTCCGCGCGCAGGAATTTAATCCCTGCCTGCTCCGCAATTTTCTTGCCTGGGAAGTTGGCATCCCCAATCACAATTACGTCACTGTGCCCCATCTCGCATAAGGTTGATATAATTTCCGGTGATAATAATTTCGGTACACCTAGTAACATAGTCTTTCTCCAATAAGTTTTATCAGTCTTTTTGTTATAAAGGGCAACCTGCGTAAGGCTGCCCTTTATCAGTTTTTCAAAAAAAGTTTTGTTTATTCGTACAACAGAGCGGCGATTTCAGGATCTGCCATATTGTCTTTGTTGTAGAATTTGCAGCCGGTGTCAACAACCGCGTCAACGGTTTCGCCGTCAAGCGTTTTAACAGCCAGTTCAACCGCATAGTAGCCGATCATGTAAGGATCCTGGGTGATAGCACCATAGAACCATTCGTTGGTGATGGCGTTCAGCAGAGTTGCGCCTGAGTCAAAGCCAATAACGATCATGTCTTTGTACTTGCCAGTCGCACGGTCAAGGTCAGAACCGTCAGTGGTAGCAGCCAGCATACCGTCAACAGAACCGGAGTTTGTGCAGAATACGCCAACCGGAGCTTTCTGCAAAACAGCCTGAGCGGCAGTCTGGCAGTCAGCAACACTGGTGGTAGCCGCGATAGAAACAACGATTTCTACAGCAACGTCGCCGGAAGTGGAGGCTTTGCTCCATTTGTCATGGCCGGTTACAGCAACCAGGCCGGGTTGTGCTGCGTCAC
>CALMFG010000034.1 GCA_937863465.1 uncultured Clostridia bacterium | reverse complement strand
ATTCCCCGGTGTTGAAGGCCACGGAGATGACATCCGCTTTCTGCAGTATTTCGTCCGCCAGCTTTGGCTTCTTCACATGATAGATGCCGATGGAAACCGTCATTCGGATATCCTGATTTTCGAGGCTGATCGAACCGCTTTCAATCAGCTGTCGGATTTTTTCGCATTTCGCTTCGGCCTGCTCGGGTTCTGTGCGGAACGCGGCCAGGAATTCGTCTCCGCCGTATCGGCCGAGGATATCCTCTTCGCCCGCGTTCTCCCGAACAGTTTGAACCACCGCCATAATCCCCGCATCTCCGATGAGATGCCCGCAGGTGTCATTCAGTGTTTTGAAATTGTCAATATCGAACATGGCCACCGTAAAAGGCGGCGTCATTTCAGCCAGCAATCTGGAGAAATAGGGCTTATTATATATGCCGGTCTGGGCGTCGCTGATGGCGCGAAGATACAGCGCATCCTTCATCTCTATCTCGGTTTGCAGCTGCCGGTTGCGTTCGATACTGGATAGTGCCAAAAACATGGTAAGCAGCGCGCCTGCGATGATGACCATCGGGAAGGGCGACGCCACCAGTTCACCCGGCATCAGCACCAGCGAAAAGACCTCCCACAGCCCCACCAACACCGTGATGCTCAGCATATCAAAGAATATCCGTGCTTCATCCTTGACCCGAACCATGGGCAAAAGGATAATCAGCCAGACCAGCAGGTTGATGGGCACAAAGACCGTCATCGTGTTGAAAAACAGTTTGAATGTGATCATATCACGAATCAGCAGTTCCCCGACGACATAGATAGCCGTCAATATACCGCTGAAAATGATAGGTATTTTGTTTTTGACGGTAGACCCCACAGCCATGCTTAAGGAAAATACCGCAAAGTAAAGCGATGTGGTGACCAGCTTTTTATAGACCAGATAGGGAACCGTGAGATAATCCACGCCCAAATAGTCGACGCCGTACAGCGCCATACACAGCATGGCCGCCGCAATAGCCAGCATCTTCCGCTTGTTGTGTGCATGCAGAATGGTATGAACCAGAATGGTGATGGCGGCAAAAATGGCCATACCCAGCGAGATTAACGTGATGTCGTTGGAAAGAAGATCATAGCGTCTTTCAATCTGCATCGCTTCACGCCAGGACGTAATCTGGATGGAATTATCATACATGCCGACTTCATAGAGTGCATACGTTTGAATGGTCAGCGTGTTTTGCTCTTCGAGGAGATTGCCTTCAACGAGAAAAACATTGGATGTGTTCCAGATGTTCGCGCATCCCTTATACGGATCTCCCGCCTGGCCGATGAATCGGTCATTCCACCACACTTTGTACCCCTGGCCGTCCATCCGTGTGATGACCAGCCCAAGGTCGGTTTTGGGTATCCCCGCCAAATCTTCCGACGAAATTTCGGTGGTGAACGTGCTCACCACGTCTTCCCCCTGAACACGCATCCGATGTTCCAGCGTACTGCTTCCGTCCGAAAAATCGGCAGGTCGAATATACACAGCGCTGGTTTCGCGGTTGGCAAAAACGCTGGGTAGAACCGCCGCCAGGATAACCATCACGAGTACGATGAAATTGATAATCCGAATTTCTTTGGTATGATTCATATTCAGATTTCTGCCCCACTTCGCCTATATGTAAGATTTTTTTGCATCAGCCAGCGCGAAAAGAAAGCATTGGTTATGATGCTTATCAATAAACATGCGTTCGGGTGTTTAAACCGTTATGGAATACAAAGTCGGGGTATGTAAGCAGGTTTTCACCGTCTATAGCAGGCCGACCGCCGCCGCACAGAGATTGTATGCGCAGAGCAGCATGACCATGATAACCGATACACGATACATCCATACGATGCCTTTGTCCGAAACCGAACGGTTCAGTCTGGCGCCCGCAAGTCCGCCGATAATGGCCGCCGGCACCATGACCGCCAATATGGAATAATCCGAAACCTGCGTCAATATGCCGGATACCGCTTTGGTCGCCACACTCGCTACTTGCGAAAACAGGATGATGAACACCGAAGCGCGCGCTGACCGCCTTAACGAAAGATTCATGAATATGCCGAGCACCGCCACGTTGATTGGGCCGCCGCCGATGCCGAGATAAGCGCCGATCAGACCGAGCGCCAAGCCGATGAGTCCGATTAAAACCGGCGACTTAACATGGTGATGCGGTATTTTATGATAGAACAAACAGACCAAAAGCAGTGAGAACAATATCAAAGACTGAATCGCCACCACCGCGTCTTCTCCGGCACGCGCGATGAGATGCGACAGCATCACGCTGCCCAAAACGCCGCCCAGAACCGAACCGGCTGTCACGGCAATCAGCACACGGGTGATTTTAAAACCTTTGGTCAATTGCTGTATGGTGGCAAACACCGCCATACTCAGAACGGTAATCGATGCGAACACCGAAATCTCAACGACATTGTAATCGTCGAGCAGGTTCATCATGGGGGTGATGATGACCCCGCCGCCCATACCGGCCGCCGAACCCAGCAGCGTTGCCAGCAAGGCGACAATCAGATATAATAACATGACTTCCCTTTACACAAAGTAGAAACCCCGGTTTATCTCGTCCATTTTTCGATTATATCGGATTTAATCCCATATATCAAGCAATGACGCAGAATGTGGATTGGATAAACTCAATAAAACGCTGCCGAAAGGAATATATGGACTTTCCTATCCACTCCGACGCCGTCGAGTATCTGTCCAGCATGGACCCAGCGCTTGGACGCTTGATGAATCTATCCGGTCCGGTTCACCGCGGCATAGAGCCCGACCCGTTCACCGCACTCGCTTCGGCCATCGTTGCCCAACAGCTCAGCGCATCGGCCGCCGACACCATCTGGGCGCGTTTTCAAACGCTGGCCGGCTCGGTGACGCCCGAGCGCATCAGCGTTCTCTCCGAAGCCGATATGCGTGCCTGCGGGCTTTCCTTTCAGAAAATCGGCTACATCCGAAATATCGCGGATGCTTTTCTTTCGGTGCATTTGAGCGATGCGCTTTTCAACACCGCGAATGACGAACAAATTACTCAGGCTTTAACCGCCGTGAAGGGCATCGGCCGATGGACGGCCGAAATGTTTCTCATCTTCTGCCTCGGCCGCGCGGATGTTTTTTCGTACGGCGATCTGGGCCTGCGTAAGGGCATGGGCTGGCTCCGGGGCCTGCCCGGCGAACCTGCGCCCGAACTGGCCAAAGCCGTCAGTGCGCTGTGGTCGCCCTACGCCAGCACAGCTTCGCTGTACCTTTGGGAGGTCACCCTTCGCGGTCTTTATAAGCAAGCGCCCGCTCAGGCGCTGTACCCCGAATTTGCCGGCATTTCCGGCGAAACCGGAACCATGGATTCCCCGATCGGGCCCCTGAAAATCGTCTCTTCGCCGCTCGGATTAACCGAAGTGTCGCTCTGCGCTTCCGCCGCTCATGTCACCTGTTCCTGTCCGCTGATTGCCGAAACCAAAAAACAGCTGGATGCGTACTTTCGCGGGACACGCCGTGTGTTCGACCTGCCTCTGGCCCCGGGAGGCGACGACGCCAACCGCGTTGTGTGGGCGGCCTTGCGTACGGTTTCTTTCGGTGAGCGGACGGATGCCAAATCGCTGGCGAACCGGGCAGGAAAGAGTTTCACCGCTCAGACTGTCAGCGCCGCCAACAAAAAAAGCCGCCTCTTGATTCTCGTCCCCTCCCACAGGCTGGTTCGAGCCGACGGCCGTGCTGTTGATTCCGTTCAGCAGTGGCTGTTATCCCACGAGGCGGCCACTAGCGTTTCGGGCTAAAGTCCTAAGTCCTCGGCGATGGGCTGCATGGCGGCCAGCGACAAAGCGAGGAAATCCGCGCGCTCCATGCCAAAATCAGCACAGCTGTCAATCTGCTCACGGTTTGCTCCGCGTGCAAACGCCTTGTCCTTGAATTTCTTCAGTACCGACGGCACCTCGACATCGGCCAGCTTTTTGGACGGTTTAACCAGCGCCGCAGCGGTCATGAGTCCGGTCACCGGGTCAGCCGCATACAGCGCCTTATCCAGCAGTGTTTCCAGCACCATGCCGGTCGCGGGATTATGCGCCGATATGGCATACAAAACCGCGCCGTCAATCCCAGCGTCGGCCAGTATCTCCAGGCTCAAAAGCCCGTGCTTTTCAAAGTCTTCGGCCGTTTCTTCGTAGTCGATGTCGTGCAAAAGTCCGGCCAGTCCCCACAAATCTATATCTTCGCCGAAGCGCGCGGCCAGCGCCCGCATCACAGCCTCAACGGCCAAAGAATGCTTCTTTAAATTATCCGATTTCAGGTGCGCGCACACCATCTCCCAAGCTTGTGTTCTTTCCATTCCCCGTCTCCTAATAAGCTATTTTGAAAAAGTCGTCATCAGCCATGTCATCCATCGTTCCGGGATGACGGCATAAGCCAGCAGCGAGATTTTTGCAAATCGGCCCACCGCGTAGCTCAGCTTCGGCCGTCTGGCTTTCACAGCGCGGCTGACCGCGGAAGCCACCACTTTCGGGTCGCTTTCCAGCGGTTTGTAGCCGTTCATCAGCTTGCCCACGCGATGGCTTAAATCCGCATATGCGCCTTCTCCCGAGATTCGGTCCATCTCGCTGACCGTGATATCTGAAAGCTCGGACGCGATGAGTCCCGGACGGATGACCACCACATCAATCCCGAACGGGGCCACCTCCAGCCTTAAGCACTTGGCCAGTGCTTCGATTGCATACTTGGACGCGAAATACCAGCCCGTCATGGGCGAAAAAATCTTGCCGCCGATGGACGAAATGCTGATAATGCGTCCCCTGCCTTTGGCGCGCATGTCGGGCAGGCAGAGCTGAGTCAGCCGGCTTGCGCCGAACACGTTGACATCAAACTCGGCTTTGGCTTTTTCGATGGGAACGTCTTCCACCGCGCCGTTCAGCGCCATTCCCGCGCCGTTGACCAAAACATCCACGCCGCCGTGTGCCTTTTTGATGACCGCATAGCACGCTTTTGCCTGCTTTTCGTCGGTGACGTCCAGCGGCAGAATATGGGCACCCATATCGGCCAAATCGGCCATTTTATCGGCCCGCCGTGCGCTGGCATAGACAATACAGCCGTCTTCGACCATCCGTTTGGCGATGGCTTTGCCGATGCCGGAGGATGCTCCGGTGACCCAAATAACTTTATTCTCCATGGTTACTCCCTGACAAATGTCGCAATATATTCGTACTCGTCGTATTTCCCTGTGTTATTCATATCGGGTACATAGGTCTTAAATCCGCCCTTGACGCCTTTTTCTTTGGCCGCTGCGGTGAAGTGCCACATAGCGATGCCGATATCGATGAGCTGGATATCATAGCCCATCTTTTCGCCGTAATTCGGCGTGCGCTGGATATAAAACTCAACGTCGCCGCCTGTATTGACCACCAGCCGCCAGGGTTGTTTGTTGCTGGCCGAAGGCGCCAGACGAACCGCCTCCATCACCTCGGCCAAATCCTGACATGTTGCTTCGGTTAACGGCATTCCGCTTCTGCCATCGAAGAACACTTCGCTGAAAGGCTTTCTCGTATCCGCTTTAATCGCGAGGCGGGTCAGCTGTTCCCGCGGAGTGGCGTGCTTAGCCGCATAGCCCACCGGCATCATCACGGGTATCCACTGGCCTTTATTAATTTTCAAAATGCGCGAAACTTCTTCGCGTTTAAACGTACCGCCCAGCCAGCAGGTGCCAAGACCAATGCTGTCGGCAAAAAGCGCGATCTGCTCAAACGCAAAACCATACTCGACCAGATTCGTGTTTTCCTCGGCAATTCCAGCAATGTAATTCTTCGCGCCTCTGATCATCCCATATGCCGAAAGATTCTTAATTTTCTCGGCCTTGTTGTCGTTAGTATTCATCATGGTAAATGTAATCGGGTTCCCCAGGTACTGAATCCCTGATTCAATAAATTCCAAAATCTGTTCCGTATCAATTTTAATCAGCGGCTTTCCGTTATATGTCCGCGTCGATTCCCGGTGGGAAATAGTTTCCAATATACTCATAGGGCCGTTATCCTTTCTCTCACGTTTCCGCTTTATAAGCGGCGCTGAGCCGCCGTGATGTCATACTGCTTTCTTATTCCTACATTATATATTATCTATTGGCTGAATAAAAGGTTTTGACAGCCAAAGGTGTAAACGAAATGTAAACTAACGCTAACTTTTCGTTTCCAAGCTCTGCTTTACCTGCAATTTGTCTTCAATAATGATGGTAATCGACGTTGACATCGGGGGCGGTTTCCACTATAATAAAATACGCTGTAATCATATGGAGAAGTACCCAAGAGGCCGAAGGGGCTCCCCTGCTAAGGGAGTAGATCCGGGTAACGGATGCGAGGGTTCAAATCCCTCCTTCTCCGCCAAAAATAGAGTGTCTACTTTTGTTGGGTACTCTATTTTTTTGTTTTGGGGAGCATGGTATTTTAACCCTAAGCGGTCTAAGTGCTCTTTTAGGGTATGGTGCGATGAGCAGAAGCTACCAGTGGCAAGTTTTGTTGCGCCAAGTGGTAAGCGAAGTATGAGAACGCGAGAGTCAAAAGCGTGCAATGTACCCGCATCCCTCCTTCTACACTAAAGGGCAGGGTCTGACCCATCGCAAAAATGTCAACTAACTCGGACATAAAAAAACTATAACTGCACCCAGGATTGGATGCAGTTATAGAAGATGAGGAGATATTCGTTCTAAAACATCATTGATGATAGAGATGTCGAAATTCAATATTCAATTTGAATCGGAAACCCGACTCTTAGCTCCGAACGATAGACACAAATTTCTGGTAGGCTTTCTGCCATAAATCCGGTTCTTCCGGATGATAAGTTTCAGGCTCATACGTATCAATCACAATTTGCCGCAGTTCTTCCAGCGACGATAATTCGCCGGCACCATACGCCTGCATCAGGATATTACCCACTGATGTCGCCTCGATCGGCCCCGCATACACCTTCACGCCCAACGCGTTGGCAGTAAACTGTGTCAACAGCTTGTTCTGAATACCACCGCCAAGAATATTGACCGCATCCAGGACTCTTCCCGAAGCCCTGCACAGGTCCATAAACGCCGCTTTATACTGCAGCGCCAAGGATTCCATGATGATTCTGGCAATCTGTCCAATACCGTCGTAGTCCGGCGCCGTCTGTCCGGTTATCTTTAAGTAAGCGCAGACAGATTCCGGCATATCCTT
>CALMFG010000033.1 GCA_937863465.1 uncultured Clostridia bacterium | reverse complement strand
GAGCCCATTGAGCAGGACATCATCTTCGGCCGCAACAGCGTAAAGGAAGCGATTAAATCGGGACGGCCGATCAACAAACTGTTTATGCTGAAGGGCAGTAAGGACGGCAGCATCGGCGAGATTATTCAGCTGGCCAAAAACAGCCGTCTGGTTATCATCGAAGTCAACAAAAGCAAGCTGGACGAGATGTGTATGCCTTTCGGGCACAGCGGCCAGACCGGCAACCATCAGGGCGTGGCGGCGGCTTTGTCGCCGCACGAGTATGTGGAGGTTTCGGATATTCTAAACGAAGCCAGAGCGAAAGGCGAAGCGCCGTTTGTGGTGGTGCTGGACGGCGTGACCGACACCAACAATCTGGGTTCCATTATCCGTTCGGCCGAAGCGATGGGCGTGCACGGCATCGTTATCGGCAAACGCCGTTCGGCACCGGTGAACGCGGCGGTGGATAAAGCATCCTCGGGCGCCTTAAGCCACATGATGATTGCCAGAGTACCCAACATCACGGCGGCGCTGAAAGAGATGAAGGACGCGGGCGTCTGGATTCTGGGCACCGTACAGGGAGAGACCACCCTCAGCCAGACCAACATGAAAGGCCCGCTGGCCATCGTCGTCGGTTCGGAAGAGGACGGCATCTCGCGTTTGGTTCGGGAAACCTGCGATTATCTGGCCGCCATCCCCATGAAAGGCAAGACCGAGTCGTTGAACGCGGCGGTGGCCGCGTCTATCGCCATCTACGAAAAATGTGAGCAGGAGCGCGCATGAGCCGAAAAGCGTCGCTGCTGGTTGTGGACGGATATAATATCCTAAACGCCTGGGGGCTTAATGAGCGCCGCATCAATCTGGAGGCGGCGCGCGAGGATTTGGGCGATTTTCTGGCTGATTTCGGCGGATACAGCGGGCTGGATGTTCTGTTGGTCTTCGACGCGCATCGGTCGGATCAGGCCGATGCTGTGGAGGAGAAGGGCAATCTGAAAGTCATATACACCAAACCGAACGAGACCGCGGACAGTCGGATTGAACGGTTGATTAAACCCTTGCTCAATGATTACCGCACGATTACCGTGGCCACGGCCGATTATGCACTGCAGCTGTTTGTTCTGGGCGCGGGGGCACTGCGGATGACGCCGCTGGAGCTGAAGACACTCGTGGAAAAGGAACGGGGAAGCAAGATTGAGTAGACCGCCTCTGGCATACCGCTGGGAGGAAACCGGCGGGAATATCATCATCCGAGACATCGGGATTAACCTTCAAAATACGCTTTCATCGGGACAAGTCTTCCGGTGGCGGGCGCAGGATGGAGGTTTTTTTGGCGTGGTGGCGGGTCGTCTGGTCAGGGCCGAAACGGCGGGAGAGAACCTGATTTTTAATGACATGGACGCCGATTTCTTTTTGCGTAACACCGCGCATTACTTCGACCTTGAAACCGATTACCGCACAGTACTCTCGGGCTTTTCGTCGGACGCGGTTTTGGAAGCGAGCTTGCGCTTTGCGCCGGGCATCCGCGTGCTGAATCAGCCGCCGTTTGAAGCGCTGATATCGTTTATCATCAGCGCCAACAACAATATCTCGCGCATCATTTCTATCGTGGACAGGTTGTGCGAGCGGTACGGGGAACGATTTGAAGCGCACGGGCAGACGTTTTCCGCTTTTCCGAAGCCGGAAGCATTGGCCGAAGCCAGGCTTGACGATTTGCGCGCCTGCGGAACGGGCTACCGCGCGGGTTATATTATCGGCGCGTCCAAAGCGGTGGCCGAAGGAATGGATCTGGACGCGCTCCGAACGCGGCCGTATCTGGAAGCGAGAGAGACGCTGACCGAACTGCCGGGCGTGGGGAACAAGGTGGCCGACTGTGTGCTGCTGTACGCGCTGGGTTTCAAAAACGCGTTTCCTATGGACGTTTGGGTCAAACGCATCGTACACGAAATCTACGGATTTTCATCCCGCAAAGATGCGGATGTGCGGGAATTTGCGGCGGAGAAATTCGGAGAAAATGCCGGAATCGCCCAGCAGTATCTTTTCTACTATGCCAAAGCGAACAAATTGCGCTGAAAAAACGTAATTTTCGCTAAAAAAGCGCGAGAAATACGCGGTTTTGTTTGTTATCGTTTGACAAAGGCGGTTTATAAACGCTATAATAAATGTATATATATAGATAAAGTTCACGAAAAATCATGAAAGGGTTTTAAAGTGAAATGAAAAGGTCTTATTTATTTAAGGCCGTGGGGGTTTTAATCATACTGGTGCTCTTTTTCGCGTTGCCGACAACGGCATTTGCGGCAGAGACCCAAGCGACCGATGATCTCGGTCAGCTTCTTGATCGTATTCCGGGATTCAGCAGCGGCCAGCCGTATGTACCGGATATTCCTGCGGACCTGAAACCAGGCACATTTTATATCAATATGTTTGCGTATGAACAGCGCGTGACAACGGACGAAAAGTTCGCGCTTATTGTTTCGTATGCGTATTCCGGCCAATCGGTCAGCCCGGCCTACCAGCCAAAACTTAAAATTGTACTCTCAAAAGAAATCCAATATACTGCATTTTATAACGAGGACTTGGAACCGATTTCGGGAGAAGTCAGCATCCTCGACAGCGGCGAACAAGAGGTGACTTTCACTTTGCCCGGCCCGATTGCGGCCGGCAGCATTGGCAATATCATTGTCGCGGCCAAGCTGAACGAAGACCAATTGAACAGCACATCGACCCCGACAGCGCGCGCCGAAATATCAGCCGCCAGCACCGAAACCGCAGTCACCGATGATGTCGTCATCAGCCCGATCATCAACCCGTCCGACTGGATGCTCATGCTGGTGCAGGATTATCCATCTGTCGTGCCCGCACCCGGCGGCGAAGTGACCTATGGGGTGACCTTATACGGCAATTCGGAAGAGAACGGGCTGGACCTCAGCAATGTAACGATCAAGGTGGCTTACCCCGAGAAAGCCGAAGTGCTGGATTCTGACGGCGGCACGGTGGACACAGAAAACCATACTGTATCCTGGGACTATGGAAGCTTGATTGCCGGGGAAACGGCGGAATATATCCTGACATTACGGTATTCAACCGATTACTACACCTACGCCGCAGCCAACACCGCAGGGAAGGCCAATTCGGTATCGCTGAGCGCCAAGGCTTCGGCCAACGTCAGCGGCATGGAGGGCCTTTTCAGTATCGCGCAAGACTTGACGCACGGATTTGCGGCGCCCCAGCTGGTGCTTGGCGACGCGAAAATCGGGAGTTCGCTGGATGCGGATATGTACTGCGCCGGAGAACTGGCCACTTACACGATCTATGGCATGGAGAACAAAGGCAACGTCAATTATAAAAAGGCGGTCATCACGGTCGATGTGCCGGACAGCCTGTTTTTGCAATATATTGATACCGGAAATTTCAATATGGACGTCAACGTGCAGATTCAATACTTACTGAACAGCACCGACGGCTGGGTGGACTGGGCGACGGTATCCTCGCTGAAAAGCACACGGCTGAAGGTCGGTGATCTGCCTTTCCTGACCCCAATCGATAAAGTCCGCTGGATTTTCACCGAGGGCAATGAGACCATCAAGCCCGGGTTTACGGGGAAGGACAGCGTTAAGTTCGGCGCCAATGTGATTGGAAAGTACGGCACCGACACCACCGTGACCGCGCTGGTGCAGGCCGCCTCTGCGGATAACGTTTCGGTCAGTCTGTCCAACAGCGATGTTTTAAAAGTCCGCACGATACTGCCGGACGACCTGCCCGCATGGCGGCAAGAGATTGTGGATACGGCGTTTATCCTTCAGGGAAAAGTGGAATACTATCTCGGCGGAAAATCCTATGTCATCGGCTGGGACGACCGGTGGGGCAAGGTTCAATATAACTCCAACTCGGGCAAGACCGAAGCGTACGGACTGGATTGCAGCGGTTTCGCGGTGTGGGTGCTGATCAACGCAGGCTTTAACGCGACCGAAGTGAAAAACGATTTCGGCATCGCCACCTACTACGAATGGCCCAACTGCTACCCAGTGACGGTCGATGAAGTGTTGCCCGGCGACATGGTGTTCCGTCAGCCGCCGACAGCCGCGGGAATGAACCACGTGGGCATTGTGGTGGGGCATGATAAGAACGGCACACTGCTGGTGGCGCACTGCGCGGGTTCCTACAACACGGTGGTGGTGACGCCGTACGACGGTACATTCTTCTACATGAGAAGACCGTATATCTATGATGATAAATAAGTGATGATATGAATATAAAAGACAGCGTTAAATCCGCTGTCTTTTTTTGCTTGCTAAATACATTAGAAAAGTCCATTGCTGATTAATAATGTGGCTATTTAACTGAATACAAATTATGTTCCTATGTACATTTTATGTTATAATTATCCTTAATATATTTAGGGTTACGCACAATTAGCGATCAACTCTTTCTGGTATGTCGATGTGAGCGATACAATTGCTTTTTAAAGGAAAGGGCGAGAATAAGTGAGGGCATATGTTGAGAATCTTCAGGAAAGCGGTTTCTAGACAAAAAACCCATAAAACTGAGTTTTCGGATCAGTATTCTGAACTGTCGTTTTTAATGAGTCAATACCAAGTCTTATCTGACCGACATGTCAGTCAAAATGAGATGCTTTGGAGCGCTCCGGCAATGTTTTTGACAGCGCAATCATTTTTATTAATGATTGCCTTGAATGTTAGTGGAAGTTATGGAACGATAGGAAGTTCTCTTGCGGCATTTATATCAGCCGTCTTTGGATTTGTTTCAATTCAAAAGTTTAGACGAGATCGCATCATGGTGCAAGAGGACGCGGAACAATTAATGGATATTGAAAGGAGAATGATTTAGTTAGGTCATCCGGGCTTTGTAATACACACAAAGTTTAGCCTGAGAAAATATCTCAATAATGAACTTGTTAGCAAGAGACTGGAGATGAATAAAGATTATAATACATTTAATTCTAAGAGTGCAGTCGACTTATGGCTTATCGGGATGATTTTAACCACTGTTGCATCTGTTTTCATTTTCATTACAAAATTATTGATTTCACAAAAATGGGTAAAAGATTATATCTTTAATAATCAGATAGATAAAACGATTGTTTACCTCATCTTGCTGGGACTGTTTTGGATAATCTCTATGCTAATACTTGATTTTACTTTTATGCGGGAAAAGAAATATTTTTGGAAAAGCGTAACGAAAATAGTTGTTCTAATAATAATTATTGTTTTTTGGGGGATTATGGTTATTTTTTATAGCTGTAGTGTAGGAGCGCCCTCGAATATTGCCATACATAATGCCATATTGTGTGCATCTATGCAACTACTATCGATTGCTGCCTATGTGTTTTTTATTTATCAAATTATCATACGAAAAGAAAAAAAAGAGAAAACAAAGTCAAAAGACGTTATCTCTATTATTTTAGCAGGCGGGGAATCTAAGCGTTTGGAAACGTTCATTTATGATGATGTACCTAAATGCGTGGCTGTAATGAGCGAGAATGCGACACTCTTAGTGAATGCATTGTATCGTAATAGCAACGCCGCAAAGAAACAAATTGTTATTGCAGAGAAGAGGCAAGAAGATAAAATTGAGTTGGAGTTAAATAAAGCCAAACTAAAAAATGTTGAGCCCACAATATATGAACCATCTAGCAAAGGGACAGGAATCGCAATTCTCAATTTTCTTTGTACGTTAAGGGAACAAGAGGACCCAGTCCTAATAATAGCGCCTTCGGATCATGTCATATTGGACACGAGAAGTTATGAAAATGATATCAAGGGTCTCTTGAAACTTGCAAGAGAATTTGATTGCATATACTTGTTGGGGACTAAACCATTTGAACCAGAGAC
>CALMFG010000032.1 GCA_937863465.1 uncultured Clostridia bacterium | reverse complement strand
GGCGGACACCCATATATTGAACATCCCATCAAGGTATCCGGGATGGTGCATGGGCGCGCGGCCAAAATTGTGGCGCTATTGCACGACGTTTGCGAGGACAGCGACGTGACGCTGGAGGATTTACGGGAAGCCGGATTCCGAGCGCGCATCGTCAAGGCCGTGGATGCGGTGACCAAGCGAAAAGGCGAGCGTTATCGGCACTACATGCTGCGGGTGCGGGCCAATCGGCTGGCGACCCGTGTGAAAATCGCCGACGCCACGCACAACAGCGACTATTCCCGGATTTCGGATTACTCGGAGGAAGACAAAAAACGCTCCGAACGATACATCAATACCATCATGTTTTTGAAGATGCCCAAGCGAAAATTGAAGCACTACACGATTGAAAAACCGCCGATTGATTAGGCGGTTTTATTCACCGATTTTTCACTTGATTATTGGAAACTTTTTGGTTAATATCGTGGATGGAGGATTTAGAAAATATGAATTTTGATTTTAAAAAGATGACAACAACAGTCTTATCATATACGGAATCACTCATCGAGAAATTTGGGCCACGGGAAGCTGGCAGTCAGGCGGGCAGGGATTGCGCACACGAGATGTTTGATGTCTTAAGTGCATTTGCGGACACCACCATCATCGACGATGTGAAGGTCCATACCGGGGCTTTCTTGGGTTGGATCCGCATCCTGGTCACGCTGTATGTGCTCAGCACGCTGGCGCTTTGGTTTGGTCTGTCGTGGGCGGCGTCAGTACTGCTTCTGGTCGGCATTCTCATTATGGTGTTCCAGTTTTTCCTGTACCGCCATACCATCGACTTTTTGTTTAAGAAAAGAATTGGGCACAACGTGACGGGCATACTGGAACCCGACGGTGAAGTCACCCAACAGTTTATCGTATCGGGGCACCATGATTCGGCGCGACAGTTTAATTTCTTCATCCACCAGCCCAAGCTGTACGGGCTTCGCGTGATGGGCGGCATCGGCGTACTCGTCGGTATTTTTCTGCTTTCAGCGGTACTGACCTTGGTTTCAGAACCGGTTTGGCTGACCGTGACCGTCGCGGCGGTGGCCAGCGCGGGCGCTCTTTTGGTGGTTCAGCTGTGGTTCTTCTATTCGAAAAAAAGCACGCCCGGCGCGGGCGACAATCTGGTCGCGTCGGTGATGGGCATGGAGATTTTAAGCGCTTTTGCCAAAGCCAAGGCTCAGGGCAAAGGGCTTCAGCACACGCGGCTGGTTTCGGTCAGTTTTGACGCCGAGGAAGAAGGTCTGCGCGGAGCATACGCGTACGCCCGGGCGCACAAACCGGCCATGCAGACACTGCCGACCTATCTTTTTAACATCGACTGCCTGTACACCAAAAAGGATATGTTTTTCCTCACATCCGATATCAACGGCAGTGTGAAGATGTCCGAAAGCTTTGCGAAGGATTGTCAGGCGGTGGGAGAAGCCTTGGGTATAAAAACCAAAGTCCAGCCGATAGCATTTTTGACCGGCGGCACCGACGCCGGAGAGATTGCGAAAATCGGCGTGGAATCGACCACCCTGATGGGGATGCCCTGGGACAACAACGAACGCGCGCAGGTGTACCACACCATGAACGACACGGTGGACAACATTGAACCCGAAGCGATTCTGAGCGGTCTTGCCATCATCGTCGGGATGATTCAAAAGAAAGAAAAGGAAGCGGGCACAGCATGGAAAGCCTGAAACGTTTTTCCGAATTTTTATACAAGAAGACCAGTTGGAAGGTGATGACGATAGCCGTCGTCATCTTCTTCTTGTTTTCAGCCACGGTGTTCCCGCTGGCGTCGCATATCCAGAAAACCCAAACGGGCACAGCCGATATGCCGGATACGCTGATACTGGCTTCGTCGGAAGACTACTATGGTCTGGCCGAAAGCTATGGCGAGACCGGCCGGAGCGCCTACATTGGGCTAAGGTTCACGTTCGATCTGGCCTGGCCGGCGGTGTACGGGTTTGCGCTGACCGCACTGCTCAGCTTTTTGCTGAAAGAAGCAAAGCGCGGGTGGGTACGCGCGCTCAATCTGCTGCCGCTTGCCGGCGTGCTGTTCGACTTGACCGAGAATATCATGGCGGCCATCTATATGGCGCGGTATCCGTCGTCGACCGACTGGGTGATCATGCACCTGCCCTATATCACCCTGTTCAAGTGGCTGGTGCTGGGATTCGCGTTGATCGTCATATTGGCTTTATTGGGAAAACGCGGTATAATTTGGTTATCGAATCGATCGAATAAAAAATAATGGATTTAATAGATGAGGATGCTTAAGATGAAAAAAACAAAATGGCTGATATTGATTTTGGCGGCTCTGCTGATGCTGGGTGGATGCGCCAGGACGCCGGAAACGGTCGAAGAGCCGTCCGCCTCGGCGGCAGTCACCCCGACCCCCGAAGCAACAAAAAGTACGGTCTCGATCAGCGGAAAACCGTTGAGCTACTATGCGAGCCTGAAACCCGAAATCAATGAACCGTTCACGCTGGACGACTGGACCTTTTGCGGTCTGACCTATCAGATGACCGCGGCAGAAACCGCGGCCACGCTGGGCGAACCCAACAGCTCCGAAATGATTGAATGGGCGGCGGACGGATCCCTGTATGAATACCAGTACTATGATTTCGGCTGGGTGGCGTATCAGGAAGGTCTGCTGGAACTGGCGGGCATCACGGCGCCGGGCTATCCCGGGCCGCGGGGCGTTGCGGTGGGCGATACGCTGGAAGACGTATTGAAGAAATTCTGCACAACGGTTGAAAAATCGGACGAGAACACCATCATATTCTACCGTGAGAATTCCGGACGGGATAGTGATGCGGCTCTGCCGCCCTGCGGTGTATTGACCATCTACGAAAACAAGTTTTTAAGCTATACGTGGAGCGATGCGGCCGAGTATGATGGGCAGGACATCGCGGATTTGGAAGCCTATATCCCGTATATGACCGATTACAGCTTCTACATGTATTTTGATGAAAACGATATTCTGACCGCGTATTACCTGACATATGGCGCATCGGCGGAATAGAGCACAGGATAATCAACCAAAAAAATCGCGGGCTTACGAAGACCGTCAGGAAAGTGAAAACGAGGGATAAACACAATGAAAAAGCGATTTTTAGTACTGCTGAGCGCCATCGCGCTGATGATGAGCGGATGCGGCGCGGCGAAAGACACCAACGAAGCCGTCTTGGCAACAGCGACGGCAACACCGACCAGCGAGGCGACAGTGGCTCCTTCTTTAAGTCCCATGGCCGGAAGCGGTCAACCGATGAGCTACTACTTAAGCCTTGAACCCGAAATCTGCCAGCCGTTCACGCTGGAAGACTGGACGTTCTGCGGCCTGCCGTTCCAGGCTGGTTCGGCCGACGTGATCGCCGTCATCGGCGAACCTGACAGCACCGAAACGGTGGAGTGGGATGCGGACGGATCCATCTATGACTATCACTATTATGACTTTGGGGAACTTTGCTATCAGGCGGACAAACTGGAAATTATCAAGGTATCCCTGCCGGGATATCCGGGGCCGAGAGGCATTGAAGTGGGGGACTCGCTGGAAGACGTGATGAAGAAATTCTGCACGACCTTTGAGAAATATGATGAAGACACCATCATTCTTTACCGCCAGAACAGCGGACGCGATAACTTGATCACCATCCCGCCCAGCGGCGAGCTTTGGAACGGAGAGGCCAAGACACTTCAGTTTTTGTGGGACGAAGAAAATAAATATGCGGATGAGGACATCGCAGAGGTGGAAGGATATATCATTTATGAAACCAACTACAGCTTTTCGATGCACTTTGACGAAAACGATCGGATGACCGACTATACGCTGTATTATGGCCCCGGGGCCGAATAGGCGCGAAACAACGATAGAATTTCAATTTGAACGCCGGAGGGGTTAACGCTTCGGCGTTTTTTTGATTTCTTTTATTTCCAGTCTATGCAAAACCGCCCGATTTGCCCTATAATTAAGGGGCAATGATGATTGATTTTTTGAAAGGGTTGGATGAAGCGTATGCATGTGATTGAGGTTTCAAACAAAAAGCAGATGCAGATGTTTGTGGAATTGCCAAAGAAGTTGATGAGCGGATATGAGCACTATGTGCCGCCCATCTGGATGGACGAGAGAAACGCCTATACCGGCAAAAACAACCCCATCCTGAAGAATTCTAAATTCACACTGCTGTTGCTTTTGGATGAACTCGACAAAGCCATCGGGCGGTGCATCGCCTATGTGGACAATAACCATAACCAGTACTACGGTGAAAAAACGGGATTCTTCGGCGCGTTTATGTGCGTGGATAACGATAAGGCGGGAGCATTACTGGTCACGGCGGCCGAAAAATGGGTAAAGGAAAACGGGATGGACCGCATCCGCGGGCCGATTAACCCGGTGGCCGAGGAATGGGGCTTCGTGTTCCAGGGCTATCGGCGGGACCCGGTCTATATGTCGCCCTGGAACCCTTCCTATGTCCACAAATTCTTCACCGAAACGGGCTACAGCAAAGTGAAGGATCTTTTGGTCTATGAAGCGGACATGCTGGACGGGTATGAGATTCCCGATCGCTATACGGATTTTATCGCGCGTTATATGGCGCGGTGCCCGGGCATCCAGATTCGCCGTCTGAACCTGAAAAAGATAAAAGAGGATGCCAAGGCCATCTGGGAGATTTCCAATATCGCGCTGGCCGACAACTGGGGCTATGTGCCGCTGGAACTGCCGGTGATGGAGGACATGCTGAAAAAGCTTCGGATGATTGTGGATCCGGACGCGGTCTGGATTGTCGAAGACAAGGGTGTGCCGGTCGGGTTCTGTCTCGGTTTCCCGGATATCAACATCATCTTAAAAGACATCGACGGCAAACTGCTGCCTTTTGGCTGGGTTAAGCTCATCACGGGGGCGAGAAAACTGCGGGATTACCGGCTGTTCGGCTTGGCTGTGCACCCAGACTGGCAGGGCAAGGCGCTGGACGCGCTGATGTATATCAATCTATATCAGCATTTGAAAGCCAAGAATATCCGCATGGAAGCGAATTATATTCTGGAAGACAATAACCACATCAAGAACGCGCTGGTCAAGCTGGGTATGAAGAAGATTAAGACTTATCGGATATATGAAAAGAAACTGTAGGAACACGACACCGCCCTCAAAGGCGGTGTTTTTTCGCTTTGTGCTTTAGTCACAGAACAAAAAAGTTAGCTGTGGTAAAGTTACACCATAACAAGCGGGAACACCCGCATGGGAGATGATTGAAGATGTTAAACATAGGCGATAAAGCGCCGGAATTTAAGATAAATGACGAACAGGGCAAACCGATTGCCTTAAGCGATTTTAAAGGGAAAAAAGTGGTACTGTACTTTTACCCCAAAGACGATACACCGGGATGCACCACCGAAGCCTGCGGCTTACGCGATGTCTATGATGACATTTTGGGCTTAGGTGCGGTGGTGCTGGGTGTCAGCCGGGATTCAGAGAATTCCCACACTAAGTTTAAAGATAAGTTCGGTCTGCCGTTCCACCTTTTGGCCGACGTGGACAACCAGGTCTGTGAACCCTACGGGGCCTGGGGTGAAAAGAACATGTATGGCAAGAAATCGATGGGCATCAACCGTATCACTTACATCATCGATGAAAATGGCAATATCGCGAACGCGTGGCCCAAGGTAAAGCCTGAAGAACACGCCGAGCAGGTGCTAAAAGCGCTCCAAGTATAAAGTTTCTATATCTCTCTTCAACTTTATATTTAATAATATACTTTGTAAAAGCGGCTGGGACACAGGTCTCCGGCCGTTTTTATTTTTTGCTTGACTATTACGTAACGTGATGGTTTATACTCTATCTATGCTTAAGCAAGAGGAGAAACACAATGAATATTCATGAAGCGGCAGCGCTGACGCGCCTGTCCAAACGGACACTGCACCACTACGACGAGATTGGTCTGGTACGGCCCAAAAGGCAGGATGGAAACGAATACCGCGACTATACCGAGGATGATCTGAACCGTCTGGAGCAGATTATGCTGTACCGCGAGATGGGGTTTTCGCTGGCCGAAATACGGGATTTACTGATGACTAAAACGGAAGACCAGATGGCCATGATGGAAAAACACCATGCCGTTCTTGTCGCCAAGCGCGCGCGAATGGATCGGATACTTAAGCTGATTGAAAACAAGATGAATGGAGAAAAAACGATGGACTTTAAAGCATTTGATATGAAAGAAATTGAACACGCCAAAGAAGCCTACGGCGCCGAAGCCGAGGCGCGCTGGGGGCAGACCGATGCTTACCGCGAAAGCCAAAAGCGCACCAGCCGATACACCGAAAAGGACTGGGAGAAAATCAGCGCTGAGGCAGGAGAAATTGACCGCGCGTTCTTTGCCCTGAAGGACTTACCGCCGGACGACGAGAAACGGCTGGAACTGGCCGAAGCGTGGCGCCAGCATATCTGCAAGTACTATTACAACTGCACGTATGAAATTTTGAACGGACTTGGCATGATGTATGTTGCGGATGAACGATTCACCGAGAACATCGACAAGGCCGGAAAAGGTACGGCCAAAGCGAAGTCCGACAGCATCAAGGTTTTATGCGAACAAAAAATAAACAATGATTAAGTTCGGCTTTTTGCCCTTTTGGATTATGCTATAATGCATCCGAAAGGGCTTTTTTATATGGAGCTGATTCCGGCAAAGAACATCCTGTCCGGCTATGCGGAAAACTCAGGCTGGTTTGGATGCAACTACAACATGAATATCTACCGCGGATGCAGTCACGGGTGCATCTACTGCGACAGCCGCTCAGCCTGCTACCAGATTGAGGATTTCGGCCGCGTACGCGCCAAGGCGGATGCGCATGCCATCATCGAAAAGAATCTGCGCGCCAAACGCAAAAAAGGCATCATCGGTACAGGCGCCATGAGCGACCCGTATAACCCCATGGAGGCTGAGTATGCCTTAACCCGAGGGGCGCTGAAGCTGATCGACCAATATCGTTTCGGCATTGTGCCGCTCACCAAATCGGCGCTGATTACGCGGGATATCGACCTTTATGCTAAAATCGCGGCACATTCGCCGGTCAGCGTCATGATGACCGTCACCACGTCCGACGATGCGCTGGCGGCCAGGGTGGAACCGGGCGCATCGCCGCCTTCCGCGCGTTTTGCCACGCTGAAAGCGTTTTCGGATGCTGGGCTGCATACCGGCATCGCCATGATGCCCATTCTGCCCTTTTTGGAGGACAACCGCGAAAACCTACGCGATATAGTCGATCAAGCCAGCAAGGCGGGCGTGCGGTTTATCGCGCCGGGGTTCGGCATGACCATCCGCGAAGGCCAGCGGGAGTACTTCTACGCCGCGCTGGATCGCGAGTTCCCCGGCCTAAAACAGAGATATATCGACCGCTACGGGCTGGACTACAGCTGTGCGGTGCCCGAAGCCGCCGAGCTTAGGCGTTGGTTTGAAACGCTTTGCCGTGAGGCGGGTATTTATACGCGCATGCCGGATATCGTCGCCAGCATCAACAAAGGGTATGCCACCCAGCAGATGAGCTTTGTTTAAACAAAAAAAACGCCCTCCAGGCCGATTAAGACCAAAAGGGCGTTTATTGATTCTGATTATTTTTTAATCATCCATCTTAGGCCCTTAAAGAAGTGCCCGTTGAGGATTTCGATGAACCCTTTGACAAAGTATTTCGGCAGTGCGTCGCCGCCCAGCTGGCCCAGCGCACGCAAGGGCAGTTCGATGGCCTGTGCTTCGTGCATGGCCTGATTGCCCGCCTGAACATCCTCTTTGTCCATCATCGACTTGACCTGCCGCTTGGAAACGGCAATAATCAGCCGGCCAAACCAATGGCGTTTGGTCTCCATCAGCATATGCGTGGTGGTGTAGGGCGGAGCGGGCACCGCATCGCCCGAAGGGATGGGACGGCCCAGCAGGGTCTCAAACTGCGCGTCCGGGATATCCAGCACGCCGCTGCTTAGGTGATGATACGCCGGCAGAGTTTTGCGGGTATCCGGCACTTCGGCCTTCTTGCTTTCGCTGACGCTGACGGCCTTGGAAAGGCGGATATCGCGGCTGGAAGCGCCGACGAGAATCTCATACTCGCCTTTTTCCACATGCCAACCTTTTATCGCGGTGTTATAGTAGGCAAAGGCGTCGTTCGTCAGGGTGAAGGAAACCTTGACGGTTTCGTCCTTCTTTACGAAAACTTTCTTAAATGCACGCAGTTCTTTTTCGGCCTTAAACAGCGTGGAAGGCGCGTTTTTGACATACAGCTGAACCACTTCGGCGCCATCCCGTTTGCCGGTATTGGTGACCGACAAAGACACGTCAAAACCGTTTTCGGCGGCTTTAACTTTCAAGCCCGAATACTCAAACGTGGTATAGGACAGGCCATGCCCAAAGGGGAACAGCACAGGCTTCTCGGCGGCGTCATAGTACCGATAGCCCACAAAGATGCTCTCGCGGTATTCCACAGTCATGATATTGCCGGGGAAGTTCTTGAAGGACGGGTTGTCCTCGGTTGCAAGCGGGAAGGACTCGGCCAGTTTGCCCGACGGATTGACATCGCCGAGCAGAATATCCACAGCCGCACCGGCTCCGGCCTGACCGCCGAGGTAGCATTCCAACACCGCTTTGACACTGTCAAGCCAGGGCATGGCCACCGGCGCGCCGTTTTGCAGAATGACGACTGTATTGGGGTTGGCGGCTGAAACCTGACGGATGAGTTCGTTGTGGCTTTCGGGCATATTGATGTGCTTGCGGTCAAAGCCCTCGGATTCGAACGATTCGGGCAGGCCCGCAAACAGCAGGACGACATCGGCGGCCTTGGCGGCGGCCACGGCTTTGCCGATCAGTGCCGTGTCAGGGGCGTCGCTGGTCTTTTGGTATCCTTGTGCGTAGGCGTAAGGGATGCCCTTTTCGTCCAGAACGCCGCAGACATTATCCAGCTGGGACGGATTGATGATGGAAGAACCGGCACCCTGATAGCGCGGGGACTTGGCAAATTCGCCGATGACGGCGAGTTTCTTGCCTTTCTTTATCGGCAGTATCCCGCTGTTTTTTAAGAGCACAGCCGATTCGCCCGCAATTTTCCGGGCCAGCGCATGGTGCGTGTCAGGATTATAATTGACGCTGGGCTTTTTATTCGCCATGGATTTTAAAATCAGCTCGACCACCCGGGCGACGACCTTATCCAGTTCGGCTTCGGTGAGCGCGCCGGATTTGACGGCGGCGACGATGATATCATCGTTCAGACCCTGATTAGCGGGCATCTCCAGATCCATGCCGGCCTTAACGCCCAGTACACGGTCGTTGGTGGCGCCCCAGTCGGACATCACAAGGCCTTTGAAGCCCCATTCATCCCGCAAGATATCGCTGAGGAGCCTTTTGTTGTCCGAAAGGTAGGTGCCGTATACGCGGTTGTAGGCGCACATCATGGTCCAGGGCGCAGATGTTTTCACCGCGGTCTCAAAACTGCGTAAGTATATTTCGCGCATCGCGCGTTCATCCACCACGGCGTCGATGGTCATGCGGCGTTCTTCCTGATTGTTCAGCGCAAAGTGCTTGAGCGATACGCCCACGCCCTTGCTTTGGACACCGTTAATCCAACCTGCGGCCATCGTTCCCGACAGCAGGGGGTCTTCCGAAAAATATTCAAAATTGCGTCCGCAGAGCGGAGAGCGCTTGATGTTGGCGCCGGGGCCGAGGATAATCGAAATCTGTTTTTCCAGACATTCCTTGCCCAGCGCTTCGCCCATCTGGGTCAGCAGATCCGGGTCCCAAGAACAGGCGGTGGTCGCGGCGGTGGGGAAGCAGGTGGCGGGATCGGACATCGAAATGCCTAAATGATCGACATCGCCCGACTGCTTGCGCAGGCCGTGCGGGCCGTCGCACATCATCACCGGCATCAGGCCGATGCGTTCGACCGATTTGATATGCCAAAAATCTGCACCTGAACAAAGCCCTGCTTTTTCTTCAAGCGTCAGTACGCTTAAAATCTCTTTAATTCGTTTTTCCATGGGAAGTCTCCAGAAAGATGATAATTTGGATATGTACCATCATATCACCAAAGGCCGAGATATGCAAAGCCGAAGAATGAGAAAAGCCTTGAATCGGGCAAACGCATATGGTATGATTTTTTCTAAGAGGGAATGAGGTTCTCCCGTGGCTTAATGCGTTTAAGCCAGAACCGCCGATATCGGCTGATGACTTCTGCAGCGTTTCTGAAGAACCATTGGCTTTTTTTATAGATATTTTTCGAAGGAGAAAACACGATGCTGTTTAGTTTGGCTTTGATTCTGATAATCGGGTTTGCCCTGTCGGGGCTGTTTAACCGACTGCACATCCCGGGGCTGCTCGCCATGATCATCACCGGCGTGGTCTTAGGCCCTTATGTGTTGAACCTGATATCTCCCGACATCTTAAATATCTCCAGCGATTTAAGGGAAATTGCGCTCATCGTCATCCTGCTTCGCGCGGGGCTGACCATGGATTTAAAGGATTTAAAGAGCGTCGGGCGCCCGGCGATACTGATGTGCTTTGTGCCCGCGCTGTTGGAGCTTCTGGCGGTGGTGTTTCTCGCGCCCCGGCTCTTTGGCATCAGCACAGTGGAGGCGGCTATTTTGGGCACCATCGTGGCGGCGGTGTCGCCCGCGGTGGTGGTGCCGCGCATGCTGAAGCTGATGGAGAGCGGATATGGCAGAGAAAAGCGTATCCCGCATCTGCTGATGGCGGCCTCTTCGGTCAACACGGTGGTGGCCATCATTCTTTTTGCGGCGTTTTTGGGCATATACAGCGGGGAGGAATTCAAGCCGATCAGCCTGATTAACGTGCCGATCTCCATCGTTCTCGGCATCGCGCTGGGCATCGCCTGCGGCCTCTTACTGGTCTGGGTGTTTAAGCGTTTTCATATGCGGGACACCATCAAGGTGCTCACCATCTTAAGCGCATCCTTTGTACTGGTCACCATTGAGGATTTCGTTTCCGCATGGGTGCCGGTTTCGGGTATTCTGGCCGTGATGGCGCTGGGCGGAACGATTTTAAAGGCCAGAGAGCCGGTGGCCAAACGCCTGACCGGCAAGTTCTCCAAAATATGGGTGGGGGCCGAAGTGCTTCTGTTTGTTCTGGTCGGAGCCCAGGTGGATATCACCGCGCTTTCCAATGTCGGGCTTTTGGCAGTGGTATTGCTGGCCGGCGCCATGGTCTTGCGCATCGCGGGGGTCTATATCAGCCTCATCGGCACAGAATTAAACGCCAAAGAACGGCTGTACTGCGCCATCACCAACCTGCCCAAAGCCACGGTGCAGGCGGCTATCGGCGGGGTTCCGCTGGCGGCGGGGGTGGCGTCGGGCAATTTGATTCTGGCTGTGGCCGTGCTGTCCATCATCATCACAGCGCCCATCGGCGCGGTTGCGATGGATATCAGCGCCGAGCGACTGCTGACACATGACGGCTGAAGAAAAGCAAAATAAAAACAGTCGGATTTACTACCCGGCTGTTTTTTTTGTGTGTACAAAGGTTTTTACGAATGGTGTTCCGCGTGCGCCTGATGCCGCTGCCCGTGGCATTTGCCGCAGCCGTAGGTATCGCGGCTGTCCTCGCACAGCCGAAAATCGCCGCCCTCGATGGTCAGACGTTTCCCGCTGACCAGAAAGTCGGCCAGCTTGGCGCGCGCGTCGTTATAGATGCGCTGGACGGTGGTTCTGGCCACATTCATGCTCTCGGCGCATTCTTCCTGCATCAAACCCTCAAAGTCGATGAGACGGATGGTTTCATATTCCTCCACGCTCATCACGATGATATCGTTTTCACCGGCAGATTCGCCTTCGGGCGCAAACTTGGTTGATGTCGGCAGACAGCAGACTTTTCTGCATTTTCTGGGTCTTGGCATGCACGCTCACTCCGTTTTCGTTAGGATTCACTGACGTCGTCTGTTTCGTTAACCGCAACACCATTATCCAATTCTTTCTGGATAAAATCAAGTCTGTTTTTCAGGTGCTCGGCCTGCGCTTGCAGAGTTTCCCGCCGGTCGGCGCTTCCCAAAGCGGGGGCGAATCCGCGGCACCCGCATCCTCTCTTTCGCGGATGATGAGGGGATTGCCCGCCTCGGCCGCCGGAAAAGCCGCTTTCAGCCGCTCCGCCGCAGCAGACACCGCGTCCGCTGCCCGTCTTCGGGCCCGCTCCGTTCGGGCCGGTTTGGTTCATTCCTGGCATGTTAATTTACCTCCAAACAATTATTATGGACATATGTTCAATATCGATATCATAACATCATAATGGGCATATGTCAATAACAATACGGCATGAGATGCCCTGCAGGGCAAAAATATCCTTGAAAACAAAGGAATTATTGTTATAATGGAAAAGGTGAAAAAAGTTTAAATTTTCTGGCGATTCGTCAGCGATATCAGGAGGAGAGAAAATGAGTGAATTAAAAGGCGCGGCCATCTTTGGTCAGTCCGGCGGACCGACATCGGTCATCAACGCCAGTGCGGCCGGTGTTTTTACCGAAGCGTTAAAGCAGGGCAATATCACGGCAGTTTATGGCGCGGCACACGGCATCAAAGGTATGCTGGATGAAAATTTCTACGACATGAGCAAGGAGTCGGCCGAAACGTTTGAACTGATGAAGACCACCCCGTCTTCCGCACTGGGTTCGGTTCGGTATAAGCTGGCGAGCGCGGATGTGGACGAAACCGACTACAAACGGCTTTTGGAAGTATTCAAGAAGTACGACATCCGTTACTTCTTCTACAACGGCGGCAATGACTCGATGGATACCTGCAACAAGGTCTCCAAGTACATGCAGAAAGTCGGCTACGACTGCCGCGTGATGGGCGTTCCCAAGACCATCGACAACGACCTTTGGGGAACCGACCACTGCCCGGGCTTCGGCTCTGCGGCCAAGTATGTGGCCACATCCACCATGGAAGTGTATCACGACGCACGTGTATATGATAAAGGCACCATCACTATCTTGGAGATGATGGGGAGAAACGCGGGCTGGCTGACCGCCGCGACGGCTCTGGCCGCTGACAAAGGCAAAGGCCCGGACCTCATCTATCTGCCCGAAGTGGATTTCGATATGGAGAAATTCTTAGATAAAGTGGATGCGCTGTATAAGAAAAGCGGCCACGTTATCGTTGCGGTCAGCGAAGGCATCAAAGACAAAGACGGCAAATATATCGCCGAATACGGCAGCATGAGCAAAGCGACCGACTCATTCGGTCATGCACAGCTGGGCGGTCTGGCCGATACTCTGGCTGGATTCGTTCAGGAAAAGACCGGCGCGAAAGTCCGTCCGGTTGAATTCTCCATCCTCCAGCGCTGTGCAGCGCACGGCGGTTCCAAGACCGACGTGGACGAAGCTTTCCTGGCGGGCCAGATGGCCGTCAAGTTTGCCTGCGAAGGTCAGACCGACTATATGGTTGCGTTTGAACGTCCGGCATCCGGCGCTTACCAGTGCAACATCAAGCTGGTGAAACTGGACGAAGTGGCGAACAAAGAAAAAACCGTTCCGCTGGAATGGATTATCAACGACGGAACCGGACTTTCCAAGGAATTCATCGACTATGCCACCCCGCTGATTCAGGGGGCTTCCGGCCTGCCGTTTGAGAACGGTCTGCCGAAGTTTGCCGAACTGAAAAAAGTGCTGGCCAAGAAATAAATCAACGAAAAAAAATCAGCCCTTCTTGAAAAATTTTAAGAAGGGCTTTTTTATTTAACGTTTCTTTAAATACTCGGGTTTGAAGGTCTTCTCGGGCCCGGTGTACAGCGGCTTTGTTAAGGGGTGCGATTTGCCGGTGTAGGTGATGGCCGAAGTGGGGCAGAAGTTGTAACAGCGGGTGCAGAGAATGCAGTCTTTTTGCCATTCAGGGGTTTTACCGCGCATGATGATGTTGTTGACCGGGCAGATACGCGCACAGCGTTCACAGGAAATACAGCGTTTTTCGTCCACGCCCAGCGAATCCCGCGCGGGCGAACCGGGGGCAAACAGCTTTCGATAGGGCGCGCGCTGCATGATGCCCAACAGGTATCCGCCGCGAATATGG
The DNA here is from genome assembly GCA_937863465.1 of uncultured Clostridia bacterium. Taxonomy (GTDB): domain Bacteria; phylum Bacillota; class Clostridia; order Christensenellales; family CALMFG01; genus CALMFG01. The sequence goes on along the minus strand of CALMFG010000032.1, from coordinate 3,688 downwards.
ACATGCTTTCTGCCTTTCGCGATGTCCCTCGCGAAACAGTCAATGCTTTTGCCCGCCCGTTTCAGGCAGCGCTGCTGATGCTTTTCGGAATAGACGTTTAAAAAAGACCACAGAGAGATGTTGTTCGGCATATCAAAGTGCTCGGTGTACAGGGTTTTGTAGCCCTTTTGTTTCAACACTTTTCGGTACACAAACGCGCCGTCGCCCGAGAATATCATCTGGGTACAGAAGACAATCGTCGGTTTAATTTCGGCCTGCTGGGGAAGGGCTTCAATAAAAGCTTTCATCGGGTCGGGCAGATCCGAACCGTAGATGGGGTAGGCCAATCCGACCATATCCGCGGACGTCACCAAAGCGGGGACGTCGTTTCTGCTTAAGGCCTCAATTGAGATGCTCTCGGCCTCTGCGCCGCCAGCGGTTAACGCTTTGGCCAGACGGTCGGACGCCCACTTTGTGTTGCCGGTACCGCTGAAATAGAAAATGATGATACGCATCAATCAATCGCTCCAAATTGAATTCGTTCTTTCTATTCTAGCGGATATAGAACCGAAAGGCAAACAAAAAGACCGCCTTTGCTTCGGCGGCCTTTGATTAAACTTATTCGGTTTCGCTCATGATGAGGGTATCCAGAGAATCCCCGGGGGGAACCATGGGCAGGACTTTTTCGTCCTGATCGATCTGGCAGTGAATCAGGCACGCGCCCTTGTAGGCGATGGCTTCTTTCAGCACCGAATCCACATCCGCTTCCGAATTGATTCGGAAAGCCTTGATGCCGAACGCTTCGGCAATCTTGGCAAAATCCAGATTCATCAGTTTGGTGTGGGAGTAACGCTCATCGTAGAACATGGTCTGCCATTGACGTACCATGCCAAGAGAGTGATTATCCATCAGGATAATCTTAAGCGGAATCCCATAGCGTACCAGCGTACTCATCTCATTCATGTTCATGCGAAAGCTTCCGTCACCGGCCACATTGATGACCTGACGGTCGGGGCAGCCGAACAGCGCGCCCATGGCGGCGCCGAAGCCGTAACCCATGGTGCCAAGACCGCCGGAAGTTAAGAAGGTCTGGCCTTTCTTAAACTTGAAGTACTGCGCCACCCACATCTGATGCTGTCCGACTTCGGTGGAGATAATCGCGTCGTCGTCCACCAGATCGTCCAGCGTTTGGATGATATGCCGCGCCATATGGTTTTTCGGGCGTTTGGCAATGTCCTCAGCCTTCCATTCTTCAATCTGGCTGATCCATTCCGGGCATTTCTTCTCTTCAATCCGGCTGTTCAGCACGGACAGGACTTCCTTGATGTCGCCGATGATATGGTGGTGCGTCGCAATGTTCTTGTTGACTTCTGCAGGGTCAATATCGATCTGCAAAACCTGCGCATACGGCGCGAATTTCTCGGTTTTGCCCACCACGCGGTCCGAGAACCGTGCGCCCAGTACGATTAAGAGATCGCAGTTGGTGAAGCCCATATTGGAGGCTTTGGTGCCGTGCATACCCACCATGCCGGTAAAAAGCGAATCTCTGCCCGGGAAGGCCGGAATGCCCATCAAAGAGCAGGCCACGGGCGATTCAATCTTGTGCGCCAGCTCCACCACTTCGTCCTGCGCGCCGCTGATGACCGCACCGCCGCCGCAGTAGATCATGGGGCGTTTGGACTGGCTGATGAGATTCAGCGCATCCGCCAATTTGGCGTTGTTGATCGGTTTATTCGGCGCTTTGGGCGCTTTGGGCATTCCCTCAAATTCGCAAGCCGTGTTGGAGACGTCTTTGGGGATATCGATCAGCACCGGACCCGGACGACCGGCATTGGCGATGCGAAACGCATCACGAATGACGCCGGCTAAATCCTTGACGTCGCGCACGATATAGTTATGTTTGGTAATCGGCATGGTGATGCCGACGATGTCCACTTCCTGAAAACTGTCCCGCCCTAAAAGATTGACGGAAACATTGCCTGTGATGGCGACCATCGGGATGGAATCCATATAGGCTGTTGCGATGCCGGTGACCAGATTGGTTGCGCCCGGGCCGGAGGTGGCGATACACACGCCGGTCTTTCCTGTCGCTCTGGCGTATCCGTCCGCCGCATGGGCCGCGCCCTGTTCGTGCGAGGTCAGGATATGCCTGATTTTATCCTGGTTTTTATACAGTTCGTCGTAGATATACAGAACTGCGCCGCCGGGGAACCCGAAAACGGTATCCACGTCCTGTTCCAACAAACATTTAACCAATATTTCTGAACCAGTTAATTTCATGTGTTCCTCGTCCTTTCAAAAATTTATTGATGCAAATGGCTATTAATTCACGTTTATGCGCGGATATAATCCACAATTGCTTTGCCCATCTCCAGCGTACCGATGGCTTTTTCGCCCTTGGCCGCAATGTCTGCGGTGCGAAGGCCACAGGTCAGCGCCTGCTGTACCGCGGCTTCCACAGCGTCCGCCTCGGCCGAAAGGCCTAGGCTGAACCGAAGGAGCATGGCCACCGAAAGAATGGTGGCCAGCGGGTTGGCCAGATTCTTGCCCGCGATATCCGGCGCACTGCCGTGGACGGGCTCGTAAAGGCCGAATGTGCCGTCAGCCAGACTGGCGGAGGGCAGCATACCGATGGAGCCGGTCACCGCGCCCGCAATGTCGCTTAAAATGTCGCCGAACATGTTCTCGGTGACCATCACGTCAAACTGCTTGGGGTTCAGCGCAATCTGCATGGCCGCGTTGTCCACATACAGGTGGGAGAGTTCAACCTCAGGATAATCCTTGGCCACGCGTTCCACCACACTGCGCCACAGACGGCTGCTTTCCAAAACGTTCGCTTTGTCCACGTTGCAGAGTTTTTTATTGCGGAGCTGTGCGGTTTTGAAGCCCACGCGCGCGATGCGTTCAATCTCCATCTCGTTATAGATCATGGTGTCCCATGCGGATTCGCCGAACTCGGTTTGCTTGCGTCCGCGGGGGCCGAAATAAAGACCGCCGGTCAGCTCACGGATGACGATCATGTCAATGCCGTCCGCGACCACACGCTCGGCTAAGGGGCAGGCGTTCTTCAGCTCATCGAACAGCACAGCCGGACGCAAATTGGCGTACAGGCCGAGGGACGAACGAAGCTTTAAAAGGCCCGCTTCAGGGCGCATGTGGCCGGGCAGATTGTTAAACTTTCCGCCGCTGACCGGGCCGCCCACCGCACCCAGCAGGACGGCGTCCGCGCTTCGGCAGACGTCCAGCGTGCTTTCGGGCATCGGGTCTTCAAGAAGTTCAATGGCCGTACAGCCCGCCGGGGCTTCTTCAAAGTTGAAGGTATGGCCGTATTTTTGGGCGACAGCACCGAGGACTTTGACTGCCTCGGCGACCACCTCCGGGCCGATATAGTCTCCGGGAAGGAGCGCGATTTTTGCGTTCACGTTATTTGCCCTCCCGAGATTGTTTTGCGTAGTTGACTAAACCGTCAGCCTGGATAATCTTCTGCAAGAATTCCGGGAACGGCTGAGCCTGATAGGTCTCGTTCTTGGTCAGGTTTTTGATAACGCCGGTGTCAAAATCCACTTCAACCGAGTCTCCGGCCAAAATGCCTTTGACCGCCGCCGGGCACTCCAGAATCGGCAGGCCGGTGTTGATGGCGTTTCTAAAGAAGATACGCGCAAACGAATTGGCGATGACGCAGCCCGCGCCGCTCTCCTTGATGGCGATG
>CALMFG010000031.1 GCA_937863465.1 uncultured Clostridia bacterium | reverse complement strand
GTCAGCAGGGCATCGTTTGTGGGTTCTGGTATTTCGATAAATTGTTTTAAGCCTTCAAAATCGCTTTGGCTTTGTCGTCGTTGGCCTCGGTGATGAAAGAAAGACCGGTGACCGCGGCGGTTTCGCGGTTTAGGGCAATGACATCCTCGCGGGATATGGCGCTGAGCGAGAACTTGCGCGCGCCCGCCATCAGCTGCTGCAGACCCGCGGCGAGCTTATCCGAAAGCGTCCATGCCGCAACAGCGCCAAACGGAATCTCTTTCATCGCGTCGGCGCCAACACGTTTCTGTACGTCGTAATAGCTGGCGAAAATCTCTTCCGGAGAGGCGCCGTAAGCGAGAACCGACTTCGGCAGGCTATCCCAGTTTCCGTTAACAGCCGCTTTCTTTGCGGGGTTCAGCACACCCTCAACGTTGGAACCGAGGAAGCCAGGAATCATCAGGGCTCTGCCCATGCAGATCAGCTTGACATACGGAGCGCCCAGAGCGAGCGCTTTAAACATATGGTCCTCTCTGGCAAAGCCGCCGGCAAAAGCCATATCAACCACGTCAACGCCTTGCGCGCTTAAGATATCCGCATATTCTCTGGCTTTGGAATGCAGATATATCGAAGGCACGCCCCATGTCTCCATCATGTTCCATGGACTCATGCCCGTACCGCCGCCGGCACCGTCGATGGTTAAGAGATCCAGTTTGGCTTCGGAAGCATATTTAATCGCCATGGCCAGCCCTTCCATGCCGTAAGCTCCGGTTTTCAGCGTAATGCGCTTAAATCCGATTTGACGCAAATAGGCGACTGAGTCCATAAAGCTCTTTTTCACATCGGGCTCACTGGACAAATCGGTGTAGCCCAAACGGCTGTGTCGCGCAAAGGATTTCAACGCACCGTGCTTAAACGCCTCCTGCACTTCTGCGCTGTTTGGGTCGGGATCCACGACATAGCCGCGTTTACTCAAAAACAGCGCGTAATCCAGATTTTTCACCTGAATTTCGCCGCCGATATCCTTGGCTCCCTGGCCCCATTTGAGCTCAATAATCACCTTTTCGCCGTACTTCCCGATGATATATTCGGCCACACCGTTACGGGTGTCTTCAACATTCAGTTGAACGATAATCGCGCCGTGCTCGCCGTCGAAATATTTGAGGTAGGTATCAATTCGGCGGTCCATCTCGGGTGCTTTGCTAATTTTGCCGTTTTCGATCACCGCAGCCCGGTCGATACCCACGACGTTTTCACCAATGACGATTGGGTAGCCCACCAAAGCGGCGCCGATGGCGAATGAATCCCAGTATTTCTCCGCAATAAAGGTGGAACCTAACGCGCCGGTCATCAAAGGAACCCGCGATTTGGTTTGGGTGTTTTTACCAAACTGTGTGGTGATATCCACGTTGGGGAAGATACAATCGTCTGCGCTGTTGGAAAGTCCGCTCGGGAGACCTTTGGCACCGTAATTGTAACCTTCGATACGCAGCGCGTTATAGCTGACGCCTACGTGGTCGATGTTTTTGTTGCCAGCTGTGATCGCACCGAAATCGCGCGGATACAACAGCTTTCTTCCCAACATACTGGATACAAATGTTTCACACATCCCCGTACAATCGGCACGACACAAGGTGCACAGTCCGGATTCCGCGGGGTTCCCTCTGTTGGCGACACCCAAGGCGTCATTGTTCTTTGAATACTCCATGATAAACTCCTTTGTTAAGGTAATATTGTTTTTCGTATCCGCAGTATTTCATGCTAATACGATAAAACGCTTCTTTGTTATGATGATTATAGTATAATTGAGTTTGTATATCAATTAAATCGTGTATAATTCAGGCAAACTGTCATTCGTAACACGAATGCGGCGAAACCATATAAAAGGGATTGTTTTGTGGTATGATATATCCAGAAAACCGCAAGGGAGAAAAGATATGGGCAAAATCACGCTGACGCAGGAAAAGGAAACTCTGCTGATACCGCTGTACGGCAAGGCGATGGACTATCAAGCGAAGAACAGCCTGCTTGGCGACAAAAAGGCCGCTGAGATCGTTTCCCGGATTGACTATGATTTTTCACGGCTGAACATTCAAAACAAGACCAACCTGATGATGTGCATGCGGGCCGGAATGCTGGACGATATCACTAAGGAATATCTGGGAACCCAAAAAAATTCGCTGGTTCTGCATCTGGGGTGCGGGCTGGACAGTCGGTGTATCCGCGCCGGACAGAAAGCGGCCGCGTGGTATGATGTGGATTTTCCCGAAGTGATTGAAATTCGAAAAGCATTCTTTGCAGAGACCAAAACCTACCATTTAGTCGGTTCTTCGGTGACCCAAGCGGGATGGATTGAGACCATTCCAAATAGCTTCGAAAATGTGCTGGTCATCGCGGAAGGGCTGATGATGTACCTTAAGGAAGCTGAGATAAAAACTCTGATTTCGCGCCTGAAAAGCCGATTTTCTTCGTTTGAGATGGTGATGGATGTCTATAGCCGGTTGACGGCTAAAAGCGCCAAAAACCATCCTTCAATCAAGAAGACCGGCGTGAATGAATTTTGGGGGATGGATGACCCCAAAACACTCGAAACATGGAATCTTGGTATGGCCCATCAAAGAACCGTGTATTTTACAGAATATAATCTGGAAAGGCTGAAGCCCGCGGACCGCCGGATATTCTCGCTGGCCAACCGTTTTAAGCTGGCGAAAAACGCGCATCGGATTGAGATGTATCGCGTGGGTTAAGCGCTTGGTGCCCACAGGAATCGCCATTTTTCGCGGGGCCAGTGCATGCACACCATACTTGACATATGTTCATAAAGATATATAATAGATTACGACATATGTTCATAAAAAGTCATAAGGAGAATCCGATGAAAATAGCGGTAGCAAGCGAAAAAGAAATGGTCGCCGAACACTTCGGCCATTGCGCAGGGTTTAATATTTACAGCGTTGTTGACGGGAAAATCGCGGGAGAGGAAGCGGTCGAGAACCCCGGGCACAAACCCGGTTTTCTGCCGAACTTCCTGCATGAAAAAGGCGTGGAAGTGATTATCTCGGGCGGTATGGGCGGCGGCGCCATCGATATCTTCAACACCCATAACATTGAAGTGGTGACGGGTGCCTCGGGCAGCGCCAAGGCGGCGGCCGAGAGTTATCTGGCCGGAGACCTGAAGAGTACGGGTTCGGTGTGCCATCAGCACGCGCACAAGGACCACTGCCACGAACATTAATTTAAAAAAAGCATCAGACAAATTTAAAAGCGCATGACCGGGGGAGTATCGGCATGCGCTTTTTTCTGTGAGTACTATTCGGCGGTGCTTTCTCGCTGCGCAACCTCTTCGGAGATGAGCGCAATGAGACTTTTCAGTTCCTCGTGGGATAATTCCTGCCGGACGAACGCGTAGTATTCTTTAATCATAAAGAATTTGGTGGTGCTGTCGTCAGTAGGAATCATAGCTGGTCACAATGACGGTCTCGCTGCTGCCGCCGTCATAAGCGGTGCAGGAGACACGGTAGCGGTAATTATATCCGCTGGAAACACTGTAGGTGGTGGTCATCGAACAGGTGCGACCGGTTGCGCTTTTGGTCCAGGTTTTCAAGGTGACCCAGCTGGAACCGTTGTACCGCTGCAGAGAGCCGGTCAGCGAAACGCTGTCCACGCCCACCTGTCCGGTGATGCTGGCGTCGCATGTGGCAACGCCGGCGCTGATATTCAGCCCGCTGGAAGCAATGCTGATCAGCGTGTACATGGGGGAAACGGTGGGTGCCGCAGAGACGGTGATGCCTGTAAACAGGCACATGATCACCATTAAAAGGGTGATGGCAACTTTAATTTTCTTCAAAATGAAACTCCTTCCTATTCGTCGATACTCACATAGTATTAACGATTTAGAAAGGAGTTTTTACGGACAGAATGCTTTATTTTTTCAGACTTTTTGCCACCTTGCGAAGTTCGGACGCGGGAATGTCGGCATACAGCGTGACCATGGCGTTATCGATGGTGAAATAGATGACGACTTCGGTGTCGGTAACCAGTTGGGTAGCCGTGACGCCCAGGCACGGAAAATCGGAGACTTTTGCGTCCTCACGGTTCAGTGTGGCGTTGCTGTTTTCGGTGTATGTGACCACCTGAATCATCTGCTCACCGCGGGTGTAGAGGAGCTCGGTGGCGTTTCCGCGCGGAACGACGGCATCCAGCACAAAAGCTTTGGGCAGGTACTGCGGCTTAAAGGTGTTTTCGGGAATTTGCATCACCATATCGCTTGGACGGGGGATATCATCCGAAAAGCTGATATCCACCGAATTATTGGTAAACTGGTTAAAAAAATTGAATATCCGATTTCGCGCGGCTGTGGAAGTGACCGCGAAAAGGCCGAAGACCAGAAATACAGCGATGATGACCGAAGCGGCGCGGAACAGGTGTACAGACAGATGCCCGCGGCGGTCGTGCCGGCGGTGCTCTTTTCCCCAGCGCTGAAACATCGCTTGTGTTTGTTCTTCAAAAGCGTCGGTGAAGGAGATTTCCTTCTTCAATTCTTCCCGTGTGGGGTAGATATCCTGTTCGGCCAGATGCCGTGCAGCGGCCTCCGCAAACAGGCGGTCAAATAAGGTGTCATCTTCGCATGGTGCCTGGGGCACCAGCCCTTCAAAGCGTTCTTTATCGTCACTTGGCAATGCGCCCACCTCCCTCCAGCATCGCTTCTTTCAGCTTGGCAAGGCCGCTCTGGCAGAGATACTGCACCGTACTGGTGGATGAAATCCGCATCCGATCGGCGGTTTCCCGCAAAGTCAGGCCGAAATATTTGTGGTACAGCACGGCGTCATGCTGACGGCGGTCCAGCAGTTCCAGTGCGGCTTTGATTGCGTCCACGGTTTCGTCCAGAATCAGCATCTCCTCCACCGAGGGCGTTTCGCTTTTCGCATCAAACCCGTATTCCTCCAGCATCTGTTCCAGCGACGCGTTCGGGTTCTTGGCCGTTTTACGTTTATAATCCACGGCCACACTCTTGACGACCCGCACGATATAGCTTTGGGCGGATGGACTGGGGATATCGGGGATTTTGGAAAGATGATTGCGGAGCTTGTAAAGCGCCAGACTGACGATGTCTTCCGCAGAAAAATCGTCGCTAAAATATGACAAAGCAACCTTTTTCATCAAATAGCGGTATTCGAGATAAATGGCCTGAATCGCGGCAGTCTCCTGCGGACCCAGACCATAATAGACAAAAAACAGCACGTATTGTTTCTCCGAGAAAATTAAGACAAGCGGTCAAGCCATCTTTTTATTGATTATACGGGAAGGAGAATCGAAAATCGGAATTTATCACGATTACAGATAAAACCATGAACACCGTTTGGGCGGACGGGCGCCGACGTCGGGCTGCAAACGGAGAATTTACAAAGAAATATTGAACAGGGGATACTCATTCTGCGGGAAAAGGGGTATAATAGTTAGCATAAGCAAACAACATTTCCCCGAGACTGTTCGGGGCAGTATAAAGGAGACGATTATGAAAAAACATAGATATTTACTGGTACTGATTGTGGTTCTGGCACTGATGCTGGCGGCATGCACACCGAACAGCGCCGGAGCTGCCGACACGGCCGGTGCGGACAGCCAAGCAAACACAACCGACGCATCCGACAGCAATGCAACCGGCGGCTCTTCGAACGCGGCCAGCGGCCCCATCGATATGGAACAAGTGTTTACGGATACCATGTTCCTTGGGCGGGAGGAAAATGTGTCGTTTGATTACACCCTGACCGACGAAGAGGGCACAACAACTTATGTCACCATCCAGTACACACCGGGCTTTTTGCGCGGTGACGTGGCGACAGGAACCGACGAGGCTTCGGTCATCGTGTTCAACCTGTCGGACAATACGGCGTTTATGTATATGCCGAGCTTAGACTTTGCGGGAGAATACACGAACTTCCCGCTCTTTGAGAGTATCCAGTATCAGGAATCGATGGCGGATTATATCGATACCCTCACCAACGTAAAGCGGGATACGCTGAACGGATGGGACGTCATCTACGGCGAAGCCGTGACCGAAGAAGGCCCGATGCAGTTCTGGTACTCGGAGGAATACGGCGTAATGCTGAAGTTCATTATGGACACCGAAACATCGGGTGTTTTGACCTATGAGGTGACGCGCGTGGAACAGCCGGCGGCGATGGATCCCAGTCTGTTTACCAAACCGGAAGGCATGACCTTCTATGATTTGGGCGACGCATCAGACATGACACCCGGCGAACCATCCGGACAATAAAAAAAAGGCCGCTTTCAACGCGGCTTCTTTTTTTTGACTTATTTTTTGGTCACAACGGCTT
>CALMFG010000030.1 GCA_937863465.1 uncultured Clostridia bacterium | reverse complement strand
TAACGCAGAACGTTTTAACGCCCGCTTTGTTGTGCTGGCTGTTTTAAAGCATCTGGCCGCGCTCATCGTCGCGCTGGGCGTTTTCTACGCAGGCGATTTTCTGGTGCGGCTCATCACCGGCATCCAGAGCAATGGATACACCGAAGGCTTGTTCCAGGCCGGTTCGCCCATGAAGATGCTGCTGAATTTAAAATACAACCTTGAAATCTACTTCACCGGCAATGTGGCGGATGGCGGCGTCATCGGCTTTTCCGCCGCGCTGTTCATCCTTTCGGTCATCCTCTATATGTTTGGCAAGAACAGCAAAAATCGGCTGGTCGTTGCGTTATTATCCGTTGCGCTCATCTTTGCGCCGTTTACGCTCGGCATCATCTGGGCGGGTGTTGCGCCGCGCGTGCTCACCGCACTGCCCATGCTGGTGGGTTTCAGCGGATTTTTGGCCATTCTTTTGTTCCAAAACCAGCTTGCATTATACTTTAAGGCACATCATCGGTTCCAAAAAACCGCCGCGGTGCTGGCCACCCTTCTGGTGCTCTTCGCCGGCTACACGTTTATCTACTATGATAATCTCTCCGCCTATTCCAGCCATGTGCGCTATGTCCGGGATGAAAGCTTTGCCCGCATGGTCGCTGAGGAGATTATCGACACGGTGAAGACCGACGCGCCCGAACAGCCGGTTGTTCTGCTCGGAGACTATGAGATCAAGGAAATGGAAAACGGCAACACGGTGGGGTATTCGGGTTCACTGTTTAACTATGACAATACCCATTTCCGCGGTGCGTATTTTATGGATTACTTAGGCTTTAAGTTTATTCCGCCCTCATGGGACGACCTTGCCGCCGCTAAGGAATTGGCCGCCGACATGCCGGTTTGGCCGGCCGAAGGATGCATCCGCCAGACCGACGGCCTCATCATCGTTCGGCTGTCGGAAGACTATTAATCCTGATTTACCGCTGTCTGCCCCCGAAAGGAGTGTTTTTGCTATATGAACGTCTACGACTTCGATAAAACCATTTTAAAATACGACTCGTCCTTTCGGTTTTTTGTCTTCTGCTTTAAGACCTACAAGGAGACCCGCCGCCTGTGGGCGCGCCAGCTTTCGCAGACCGCTCTGTATGCGGTCGGCATCATCAGCACCAAAGCCTTCAAGGAGCGGCTGTTTGCCTTTGTGCGCTATGTGCCCGATATCGACACGGCCGTCTTCCGCTTCTGGGAAGCCGAATATCAGCATATCGGCAAATGGTATTTAGCGCAAAAACAGTCTTCGGACATTATCATCTCGGCATCGCCCGAGTTCCTTTTGGCGCCCATCGCCAAAACATTGGGCGTAAAAACGCTGATCGGCACACGGATGAACCCCGTCACAGGGCTCATCGAAGGGCCCAACTGCAAGGGCGAGGAGAAGGTCGTCCGGCTTAACCAGAAGGTGCCCGGCGCGGTCATCGACCGATTCTATTCAGATTCGTTCTCGGATGCGCCGCTGGCCAGACTGGCCAAGGAGAGCTTTCTGGTGCAGGGGGAAAAGATGAAGCCCTGGCCTAAGAAAAAACTATAAAAGCAAAAAAGCTTCCCGATGAAGGAAGCCTTTTTTATTTAGCCTATTATTCTTCAAACAGCCCGCTAACGCCGGTCAGTGTTTCGCAGACTGCGATCTGCTCGGCGGTCAGCTTGGCTTTTCGTCCTTTTTTGCGTACCGTATCCAGCACCTCGTGCATCACTTCAAACTCCCGTTTGCCCATGCGGTATTGCTTTAACACAATCAGCATCAGGGTTAGCAGCAGAACCGGGAGCGCACAGAAAATCAGCTTGATGCCCATGGATGTGATAGGCAGAATGTTCCCCGCGGCCACCGATGCTTCGTCATACTTGAAAAGGTCCAGCATGATGCCGATGGAACCCACCGCGATGCCGCCCGAGAATTTGCGCAGGAACGTCGAAACGCCCGAATACAGCCCTTCCCGCCGCTTGCCGGTCATCACCTCGTCCACGTCCGAAATATCCGGCAGAATGGACCATGAGACCATATTGCATCCCGCGCCGCCCACACCGATGAGCGCGCACACCGCCACGATGGCGATATCCGGCGTGCTGGGGCTAAAGGTGAAGATGAGTACGCTGGCCACAATCCATACCGCCGCCGCGATGACGCCGGGTACGCGTTTGCTGGTTTTCTGCGCCACCACCGAAAAGATGATGATGAACACCAACTGCACGACCAGAAGCGCCGCCACCGCCGGAATATAGAGATAATCCTTCTGCAAGGAAACGCCGACATAGAAGATGGCAATCGCCATGGCGATGTCGATGGCCATCTGGGAGAAGACAAATATCAGGGCATAATGCCGGAACGAGCGATTTTTAAAGACCGATAGCCAATCCTTCACAGTGAAATGGTTGGTTTCGTGCTCCCGCGTGTTTTCCCATGTCCCGAAAAAGACGACCAGCCAGCAGGCGCCGAACACCAGCCCGAAGATGATCGCCATCACGAGATAGCCGGTCTGCTCCACGGCAAACGCGCCCGTGATGATGCCCGGAATGATGCCGCAGAGGATGGACGACCCCGCCGAGAAGCTGAGGCGCATGCCGGTGAATGCACTGCGCTTGTTATAATCGTTGGTCATGTCAGCCAGAATCGCATTATAGGGCACCATGACGATGGTGAAGGACGTGGAAAAGAACATATACGCCAGCGTGTAGTAAACGATTTTCGCCGTCATGTCAGCGATGCCGAAGGAATACCACAGCATCACCCAGGACAGGAAGACCGGCACCGAACCCAGGAGAAAGTACAGCCGACGACGGCCGAACCGCGAATGGGTTTTGTCGGATATGGACCCCATGACCGGGTCGGTCACTGCGTCCCACACCTTGCCGATGAAAATGACGATGCCCGCCCAGGTGCCGGAAAGGCCCTCCACCTTGGTCAAAAAGGCCAGCAGCAGGAGCCCGACGATTAAAAACGAACCGCCGCCGTAGATGTCTCCGCTGGCATAGAATATCTTGTTCCATGTTTCTTTGCGCTTGTTCATCCGTTCACCTCAGCTAGAATATTTTTCTCGAATCAGCCCCACTGCGATGACCCATTTCATCGCCTGCCGTAAATCCGCCAGGATAAACCGATGGACTTCGGCGTCGTTCGCCACTTCAATATACTCTCCAGCGGCGTATGGAATCATGGGTATCAGCTTCATGGGCAGAATAATCTCTTTTTGTTCTCCCTTGACCGTTCCGGTGTAGGTGATGGCCTCCCTGGTCAGGGCAATCTCGCCGAAACCCTGATGCTGATAGCCGTACTTCTCCGGCTCGGCAAATCGCAGTTCGGTCTGCGCGGTCATCCGGAAGTTCTCATCTTCCAGCTCTTCTTTTAGGCACTCGGTCTGAAAATCATACCATTTGTCGATGCCGTCGAAATAGACCGTGCTCTCGTTCTCGGGTTCAAACATCAAATATTGGTTCATGCGCACCGTGTTGCCGCAGACCTCGCAGGTCAGGCGATTGCCTTCGGATTTTAAGGTGAATTCCTCGCCGCATTTCGGACACCGATACAGCACATATTCCACACCTTCGGCGAGATTCCTGCCCTTGAAAGGTACGGGGTGCTTCCTCTGCCAGGCGTAATCGTCAAAATCGATGGCATCCATCACGCGGCTGTAAACCGCCTCGGCCGAAAGCGTTTGGGTTTCCTCGGCCATCAGCACCGGAAACACAGTGGTCTCCATTCTTCCCGCGCGCGCGGTTTTGGTCCATCTCGGGCGCGTCAGGTAGGAACCGTCGGTCTTCACCGCCACCACCGGCACGCCGAGGTGCTTGATGAGCTTGGCGACACCGAACACGGCGTAACCGCCCGGGCGGCCCTCGTTGGAAAGGCATCCATGCGGAAACAGGGCGACGATGCGGCCCTGATTGATGCAGTACTTGATTTTTTTAATTGCGGCGATATCATTGGTGAACTGGTGCTTGGGGATGACGCCCATGCCGGTCATCACATGCTTTAAGACCGGGTCGCGAAAGAAGTTGTAAGCCCCCACATAGTTCATGCGGTGCGGAAACATGGCCGCGCTGGTGATGGCAAAATCCAGCCATCCGGCGTGCCCCGCCACCACGAGATAGGGCGGCTTTATATCTTCCATATTCTTTTTTGTAATGGTTTGGTGATAGTGCAGGCGGTAGTAGACTCTAAAAAACGGCGCCACACAAAAGTACAGGAGCGCGTTGGGCTTTTTCACAGCGTTTTTGTCTGTTCTTTTCTTCATGGTCAACCGTAGTAAAAATCAATCAATTTTAAGTCAGTATACCAAAATACAGAAAATAAATACAGTACGAATTTTTTCTGCGCGGAGCGCCTTTATGCGTCCGCGCAAATAAAAATCCCCATGCGTGAATTTAACTTCACGATGAGGATGAGCTCGGCTATCTCTTATGTTCCGGGGTAGATAAAAATCTAAAATCCTTTTCGCCTTAAAGTTTATATCTTATCAAAGAACATATATCCTTTGATGGTATTTAAATTGATTTCTGGAACCAGCGTGCCGTCGGTCAGGCGCATGCCGTCCTTGGTAATCTTTGCGCCCTGTCCCAGAGGCGAATAGGGGTTATACACCGTAATCTCGATGATATTATCATCCTCGTCGGTCTCATAGCTTAAAGCCACCATACTGGTGATATACAGGTGCGAACCATCGTAGTCAATCGGTTTATCGATCTTTGTCTCACAACGATAGGCGACATAGCGCGGAATATACCGATAGGTGTCGATGTCCTGAAGTCCGTCTTCGTCATACCTGTAGTCCAGCACAAACGAGCACATATCACTCCACTTTTCCAGACCGAAATGGATGAGTACCGGGGAATTATCGCGATACTTATATCCCTTTAAACGCCGGCGCAGCTGCTGCATATCGAAGCCCCGGAATATCTCATGCTCTTCCAGCCCATAGTAATCCGCGATGGTGGTCCTGTCGGACAAAATCGAATCCAGATTGCCCGCCGCAATATCGCCGACGCGTTTACCCGACCCAATCTCGTGTCGGTCATCGATGGCCAGAATGGTCTTCGGAGTCACATCATCTATGTTATAGTACTCCATAATCATCGCGAGATCCGCCGTGTATCCATCAATTCGAATGGGGTACTCGCCCTTTGCCGGGTTATCCTTCATCTCCTGCGTGTAGAACTTGATGCCGTCCACTTCGTAGGTTTCCAGCGCCGCGGTTGTCCCGCTCAGGCTTCCCGAACCCGTCGATGCCACACTGCCAGTGTTTGTCGGGGAAGAGACCCCGCCGCCGGTTTCGCTACCCGCCGCTGATGCGTCAGCTCCGGGCACGAGACAAATCACGGTAAACAAAATAATGACAACGAACAGTCCGCCGCTTTTTAGTGCGCTCATCAGCCGATTCATTTTGCACCCTCTTTCGGTTATAAACCTAAGAAAACACTCTTCATTCAATATTATACATATTTATGTTTTAATTATATATCAATTTCTTGAAATTTGCATAACATTATTATGAAATTGTTGCCCAGAAGACTTTAAATGGCTTCAGTCGGGCACATGTTGCATTCCTTTCTTTCTTTGCTTATACTGATATTAGTTTATTGATCGTGTCGAGTTAACCACGCAAAATACTCAATTCTTTTGGAGATTTTTGATGTGGTTTTATTTTTCCCCCCGCGTTAAGTCTTAGGAGGACATATGAACGCTCTGCTGCTTAAAAACATCAAAACAGTCTATACGTTTAACGACCATGAGGATATCGTGGCACATGCCGATATCTATATTGAGGACGGCGTGATTCAATCCGTCGGCGAATGGCCTGCCATGCCCGACCCCGCCTGTACGGTCATCGACTGCACCGGCCTTATCGCGCTGCCCGGTTTTGTCAACACACATCACCACCTCTACCAGACGCTGTTCCGCGGCATCCCCGAGGTTCAGGAGAAGCCCCTGTTTCCGTGGCTGAAAGGGCTCTATCAGTTCTGGCAGTTTATTTCAGAAGACGCCGTCTATTACGGCGCCATGGTGGGCTTAAGCGAGCTCCAACGTACCGGATGCACCTGCACAGCCGACCACCACTATGTTTTCCCCGCCGGTCAGCCGGATACGCTGATTGACGCCGAGATACGCGCGGCCGAGGAGATTGGCATACGCTTTCACGCCACACGCGGTTCCATGTCTCTCGGCGTGGATGACGGCGGTCTGCCGCCCATGTCGGTCGTCCAGAGCGAAGAGGCCATCCTTTCGGATTCCAAGCGCCTCATCGATCTGTATCACGACAAAAACCCATACGCCATGACCCGCATCGCACTGGCGCCGTGTTCGCCGTTTTCGGTGACCCCCGAGCTCATGAAAGAGACCGCCAAATTGGCGCGGAAAAGCGGCGTGATGCTCCACACCCATCTGGCCGAAACGCTGGATGAAGAGGCATTCTGCCTCAATAAATTCGGGCTTCGTCCTTTCGCGTACATGGAGTCCCTGGGCTGGGTCGGCGAGGACGTCTGGTTCGCCCACGGCATCCATCTAAGCGATGACGAGATATCCCGCCTTTCGGGCAGCGGCATCGCGCACTGCCCTTCCAGCAACATGAAGCTGGGCAGCGGCATCTGCCGGACCAGCGAGCTTTTCCGGCAGGGCGCCAGACTGGGCCTGGCCGTGGACGGCAGTGCCAGCAACGACGGTTCCAGCATGCTGGAGGAGGTGCGCCGGATGTACCTCCTAAATCACCTAAAATACGGGAGCACAGGTTTAAGCGCCTACGACTGTCTGAAAATCGCCACGCGCGGCGGAGCCGATGTCTTAAACCGAACCGATATCGGGCGTCTGGAAACCGGGAAAGCCGCGGATATCATCCTGTTTGACCTTGCCGACATCGCCTTCGCCGGATGCCACGATCCGCTGGTCGGGCTGGTTTCCATGGGCAACACCTCCTTCACCAAAATGACCATTGTAAACGGTGTGGTGACCTCCCGTGACGGCCAAGTCACCGCCATCGACACCCGCGCGGTGGGCGAAACGGCGCACGCATTGGCGGCGAGTCTGGTCGAAAAAGCACGAAAGCGCTATGTTGAAAGGCTCTAATACCTTACTCATGCAATCGGGCGATACCCATTCATCCTGGATGATGGTGTGTCGCCCGATTTTTGTTAAAAAGCTTTTTTTCTTTACAAATCCGCCTCTCTTTTTTTAGTTTAATTTCAGCTTCGGATATTATCATATCCATATTCAAACAACGCTCTCTATTTCTTTCATTCGGAGATTTACGGAGAAATCAAAAGTCCTAAAAGGAGCAACAGGTTTATGAAAAAGAGAATTCTACTCAGTGTCCTATCGGTTATCCTTGTTTTGGCTCTGACCGCATGCGGCAGTTCAGTGGCAGGCGGTACCTACACCGGCACGGTCAGCGCCATCAGCGCGGATTCCATCACCATCACCACGGATGACGGACAAAGTCTGGTCATCCCCATCACATCGGAAACGGTCTTCACACGCGGCGGCGGCCATGGCGGCGGCCCGGGCGGAACGGGCGATGCTCCGGCAGACGGCCAGGCCCCATCGGGTGACGCCCCGGCGGACGGTCAGGCCCCTTCGGGTGACGCTCCGGCGGACGGTCGGGCCCCTTCGGATGACGCTCCGGCAGACGGTCAGGCCCCTTCGGGTGACGATACAGCGGATAGACCCGCTCCCTCCGACGGCGGCAATGGTCCAATGACCTCGGGCGATATGCCTGCGGCAACCAGCGGCGTTTCTATGGCCGCGCTGACTTATGCCGATATCGCTGTGGGTGACAGCGTCACGGTTGTCGTGACCGACAAGGGAAAAGCCGAATCAATCACGCTAGGTTTTGGGGGCGGCATGAACGACGGCCCCGCGCCCGCGGCGTCCGATTCCGGAGCAGAAAGCTGAACGCATCAAAACTTCCTCTTTAAACACATCAAAGAAGCCGATACGCTGTATCGGCTTCTTTGATTGCCATATGCTTTCGCACTATTTTAAGTTTTGTTTTTCCCGTAAGGCGATGCCGCTCAAGCGCGTTTCAAACATCTCTTTTAAAAGATCGGCCAGCCAGGCGCCGGCTTCCACAGCGGGTGTACCCTTCCCATGGATATTGGAGATGACCGTGCGCTGAGATTCGCTCATGCCCACGGCGGCGCCGTACGCCGCGTAGGCGCTCATGCTGTCGTCCACGCCAAGCCCCGGCCTTTCGCCGATTAAAACGCATGTCACCGGAGTTTTCAAGATTTCGGATACCCATTCCATCGTGCCCACCCGCCCATAGCGGATGACAAAGGGCTGAGCCACCGTGAGCCCTGACGCCTCCAGCTCGGCCTTGGTAGTCAGCAAAGTGTCCATCCCGTTTTTTTCAATCGCCTTGGCCGAAAGCCCGTCCGCCAGATACAGGCACACGTCGGCAGGTTTGGGGTTCAGCGCCGCGATACCCGCTTTGGCGTTGTCGCTCAAAAGCCGACCCAAATCGGGCCGCGCGATATACTCCTCCCGCGTCCGGCACTGTGTTTGAAAAATCTTTAGGCCGTTCGCAAGTAAAAATTCATCGGAGATTTCGCTGTTCACCGCGTCTTTGGCCGCCGCGTGGTCGGCCAAAAAACGTAAATACGCATGCGTCAAATACCGTGTTCCGGTGTGCCCTATCGCCAGCCGCGCCGGCGTTTTCTTGCGCATCACCGAAAACTCGGCGGGTTTTACGCCCTTAATAAAGTCCCACTTCGTCATGTCTTCGGTGGATATATCGATAATCGGGGTTTCTTTCATACCCGTTTTCCTTTCCCTTAAAGCAGCGCCGAACCGTCACCGGTGAGGCGCGTCGGTCCGCCGTTTTTCCAAAATCCGCGGTTCTCCAGCCAGCTTTCAAATTCCGGAATAGGCCGTAAGCCTAAGAGACGCCGCAAAACCGCCGTGTCGTGGTACCCCGTGCTCTGGTACCCCAGCATCACGTCATCCCCCTGCGGAACGCCCATGAAGAAATTGCATCCCGCCGAAGCCAGCAGAACCGCGAGATTCTCGATATCACTCTGGTCGGCGTACATGTGGTTGGTGTAGCACGCGTCGCACCCCATGGGAAGTCCTAAGAGCTTACCCATAAAGTGGTCCTCCAGCCCGGCGCGGATCACCTGTTTGGCGTCCAGAAGATATTCCGGCCCGATAAAACCCACCACCGTATTGACCAAAAACGGGTCAAAGTGCCGCGCAAAGCCGTAGCACCGCGCTTCCATGGTCACCTGATCCACGCCGTGATGCGCCTCGGCCGACAGCTCGCTCCCCTGTCCGGTCTCAAAGTACAGCACGTTCTTTCCCTTTGCACGTCCTGTACGCAGTGCCAGCTGCCGCGCTTCCTCAATCATCCCGGCCGTGATGCCGAACGAAAGATTACCCTTCTCGCTCCCGGCGATGCTTTGGAAAAGAAGGTCGGTCGGTGCGCCTTTCTTCACCGCGTCCATCTGCGTGGTGATATGCGCCAACACGCAGATTTGCGTCGGGATGTCGAATTTTTGCACAATCTCATCCAGACGTTTCAGCACAGCCGAAACGCTGGCTGTGGTGTCGTTGACTGGGTTCAGGCCAATCACCGCGTCGCCCACGCCGTACGAGAGCCCCTCCAGCACCGACGCCGTGATGCCGTCGGGATCGTCCGACGGATGGTTGGGTTGTAGGCGGGATGCCAGCACGCCTTTCTCGCCGATGGTGGTTTTGCAGGTGGCGGTGACGCGAAGGCGCGATGCCCCATAGATTAAATCCATGTTGCCCATCAGCTTGGCCGCCGCGGCCGCGCATTCGGGCGTGAGTCCCTTGCCCAGCTTTGCATCCCAATCGTCCGACAAAATGCGTTCGCGAAGCTCCCCCATCGTCAGCCCCGCCAGTTGATCATAAGCGGATTTATCCAGATCATCTATGCAGATGCGCGTCACTTCGTCCTGCTCATAGGGTACCGCCGGATGCTCGGCGATGTCTTTCACCGTAAGCTCGGAAAGCACAATCTTGGCCGCCACGCGTTCCTTGGCGTTCTCGGCCGCGATTCCCGCCAAAGCGTCGCCGCTTTTGGGTTCGTTGGCTTTGGCCAAAACGTCAATGACGTCCTTAAATGCATATGTCTTCCCGAACAGTTGTGTTTTAAGCTTCATAAGCTACCTTCCAAAAATCAATGTGTGCACGATGACCGGATACGCGCCGCCTGCCGGTGCGCCGATGTCGATAAAGTCGCCGTCCGAAACGCGGATGCCGTCCAGACACAACACCCGTGCTTTCGTACGCCGCGCCAGAGCCTGCCCCAGCGCCTTGGCCATGTCGGCTTCCACCACCAGGACGATATCGCCGTCCAGCGCCTTGACGGTCATCTCAGCTATTGCCTCAATATCCGCAAACGAAGCACCGCTAAAGCCCTTAAACGCAAACGCGCAGAGTCCTTCGCTCCGCCGCTTTGCTTTTTTTAGCCGTTCGGCCAGAAACGGGATATCCTCCCGATGACTTAATCGAACCGCCGCGGCCGGAATGCCTTTCATGGGCATTTCCCCCGCTTCGCCATGAACCGTACTCCCCGACAGTGACATGGAAAAATCCGCCGCGCCCATCACGGTGGCGCTGCCGGTTTCCGGCGGACGCAGAACGCCTGAAAAATATGGGCTGCGCTGCATGGCCCGCGCGAGTGCCGGACCGATGTCGTCAAAGTCGGCGTCGGTTTCGCCGTAGAACAGTTCGCCGACCCCGCCTGAAAACGAGAGCGCACAGCCCTCCGGCGGTTTTGCGATGCCGTGGTCGGCCAATACTTTAAAGTAATCATCGGTCTGGGCTTTTAGATACAGCGCCTGCGCCAGAATATCCGCCATGTGATCGGCTATGACGTTCTCTTGCATCAGCGTTAACACATCGCCCACGGCGATGCCCCAATTTAATCCCTGAAGACTCGGCGAAATATACTCAATCTGCTTGCTTCCATGAACGTATTTAATCAAGCGCCCGCCGATATCGAGACAGCCGGTGTCACAAGGTTCGCCCTCCACCAGCAGACAGAGGTTGGATGTACCTCCGCCAATGTCGGTGTGCAGAATACACCGCCCCGCCGACATGGCCGCCGCGCCCGACCCTTTGGCCGCCAGTACGCCTTCCATATCCGCGCCCGCCGCGGCCACCACAAACCCGCCCGCCAGACGCGCCAGCATCTCGGCTGTTTCGGGGGCGTTTTTCTTTCGCGCCGCTTCGCCGGTGAAAATCACTGCGCCGGTGTCGATATCCTCGGGGTTAAACCCGGCTTGCGTGTATTCCGCTTCAATCATGGCCGTCAGCGACCTGCTGTCGATAGCGTCGCCTGCTTTCGGTGTCAGCTGAGCCTTGCCCCGGTACACCAGGCTCTTTTGCGTGATGCGCATATCGGGCACCATAAAAGCGGGCGCGGTATCCGAGATGGTGATTCTCGATACCGCCACCCGGGTGGTGGTGGTCCCAATGTCCAGTCCCGCCGAAATCAGTTCCATCGTTTAGATGTAGGCCTTGTTAAACCACTGCTTCGCGAGCGACCGCGCCAGCAGGCCCAAAGCACCGGTCGGTTTGAATTGGTATTTGACGCCCTTTAAGTACAGGTCTTGTACCTTGATATCATTGATCTTTTCCGGTTTAATCGTCAACGGATTATCGGAAAGCACAACAAAGTCGGCAATCTTGCCCGGTGTTAAACTGCCGCGTACCGCCTCGTCAAAAGTCATGTAGGCCGGTGCGAAGGTGCGCATCATCAGCGCTTCCAGCGGCGAGATGCGTTCGCTTAAGTTGGGGTGGTTCACCGCGCAGTACATCCCGTATATCGGGTTCGGGAAAGTGGTCGGCGCATCCGAACCATCGCCCACGACCAATCCGCGTTTCAACATGCTTTTTAGGGGATTTAAGCTATTGTTGCGCTTGTCACCCAAAAGCCCGCGTAAGTACGCGTCCGGCTCCTGCTTCCAGTAGATAAACGGTGCCTGAGCCGCGATAGAAATCTTCATGGCGGCCAGTCTGTCCAGCTGTTTGTCGGTGCAAAGACAGCAATGAATCAGCACATGACGGTGGTCTTCGCGCGGGCAGTCGGCCAGCGCGGCTTCATAGGCCGTCACGGCCTGCTCCACAGCCGCATCGCCGATGGCGTGCATGGCAATCTGCAACCCAGCGCGATTGGCGAGAATGGCAAAATGGTTGACCTGTTCCTGGGTGTAATACAGCATCCCCTTGTTCTTGGGGTCGTTGGCATAGGGCTCAACCAGCGCCGCATCCTCCGATCCAAAGCATCCGTCCAGCGCCAGCTTGAAGCATCCGCCGATGCGTGTCAGTCCGCGCCGAAGCACCGCGCCCACATCCATGGTCTGAAAGAACATGCGGTAAGCTTGCGGCAGCCCCGGGGACAGGACTTTGAACATATCCACGTCCATATCCTTGGGGAACCCGACACCCTCCACGCAGTGTGCCGTGCCGATGCCTGCTTTGGCCAAAGCGTCGGCACCGTTGCTGAGACCCGATACGATGGACAGCGCCGGAATGCGTCCGGTCACCTCGTTGACGCCGTTAAAAAACGCGTTCTGGTACAGCCATCCATCAGAATGGCATCCCGGGTCTTTTTTCACGTCTTCCGAGAGCGAATCCAGCAGGGGCGTGTTGATGACCGCGGCGTGGCCGTCGTATTTGACGATGAGGAGCGGCCGATCGGTCCATTTGTCCATGTCCGCTCGGGTGGGCAGGCGCTTTTCCTTCACGGTGTGCGCACTGCATCCAAAGCCGATCAGCACCTTGTCCTTCGGGTGGCTGTCTGCGTAAGTTTTGACTACCTCACCCATCTCGTCCAGCGACGCCACATCCATCACAAAAAATGTGTTGGCAAACATGCAGAAGGATTCAAAGTGCATATGCGTATCGCCGAATGCCGGCGTCACCGCCGCTCCGGCGAGATCAATGGTTTTCGCCTTGGCATAGCTTTCTGGTATCTCGTTGCCAATCCATGCGATATGGCCTTTGTCCACCGCCATAGCGGAATAGGTCTGATTGTTATCGGGTTCGCAAGTGATAAATTGTGCGTTCTTATAGATTTTCATGTCGTACCTCGTCAGATTTTTAAATTTGGCCGGATTCCCAGCAATATAATGAACCCATTATACAATCTCGCATTTTTAAACTCAAGGTTGGCTATACCAATTTGTTTTTCTCCTATATTCATGTGAAATTTGACGATAAGCGGAGTTTGCCATATAATCAGTTTAAGATATACTGTGAACTTAAGCTGATCGTGTACATCAAAATTCAAACATTATTTATTAATGTAATCGGAGGAATATTATGCTGCCTGTTAATCCTATGAACAAAAAATCCGCTCTTCTTTTAGCCAATTCCCGGCGCATTATTATAATCGGTTCCATCGTCCTTGTTGTGGTCGTTGGAATCATCATCGCTTTAGTCGTTATCTTTTAAAAGCAGAAGCCCTCAATAATACTTAAAAGACCGATACGATCGTATCGGTCTTTATATTTTCGAAGTGATGCGTCTATGGCAGTAACCTAGGCCCCAAATCCGATGAGACGCATGGTTTTACTCATTGCCCAGAATAGAGATCGGATTTTTTCTGGACAGCACCATAAACAGCGTCAGCAGAAAGGCGAATGAGGCCAACATGGAGTACTGGATATAGACAGTAACACCAACTATGTTGAGCGCCAAAGTAAAGACAGCCAGGATAAACGCTGTGCCTGCCGCTATGCTCAAAACGCCCAGTTTGCTTTGCGCCAGGCGCGTTGCCGATATGGCCGCAAATATACACAGGATATAAATTAAGTAATTGCTGCCTAGGTTCGGTGTGCTTGCCTGCATCGCCAAAGCCATTATAATTCCTGCGGTGCCGGCCAGTACTGCACTGAAAGAATAGGCCGCCGCAAAAATAAAGTCTTTTTTATCCTCGGCGCTTCTTTCGTTTGAAGATATTTTCAGCTTCGTTCCGGCGATCAGGGCAATGACCAATCCCACCGCCACAACGGCTATGATCAGCTGGAACCATTCTCTGGAAAAGAAACGTGATTCAAGCATGAGCGAAATTGTCATCCCGTCACATAAATACAGACTTGATCCATACAGTGCAACGCCCTGGATCAATGTGGTGACAATGGCTGGCATCTTCACGTAATGAATCAGCACGCCGGTGACCAGTCCGGAAAAGGCACACAGAATCAGCGCAATTATTGCAGCAATCACAAAAGACTGTGTTCCCTCAGCAAACAACGCAAATAAGGTAGCGCCATAAAGCATCATTGACGGTGTGGATAAATCAATACCATCAGACTTAACCGATATCACTGCGGCCAGTGCGAGAAGCAGGAAGACTACAAAGTAACGAATGACACCAGTAGACACGCCGTCCATCCTTGATAGGTTGCCGCCACCCATACTCGCAGAAATGAGCAGCGCACTGAACCCCAAGAACACCTGCAGTACGATGAAGACCGCGTATTTGCCAAGAAAATTCGCCTTATACGGAGAAGATTCAATTTCGGCAGGCGCCGTTTCCGTCTGTTTGTTTTTCAAGATGCTGATGACGATAATCGCCACAACAAACGACGTAAAAAAAGCCAGCAGCCAGAATCCCACCGGGCTGTAGCCTTTATCCTTGGCAGCCTTGGCGATAACAAACGCAAAGCCAACGTTGATGATACTAAGAAACAGTAGATACAACATTCTTTTTATGCCTCCTAAAATAATCATATATGATCCCCTGAAAGAACCGACAATAATGTATTCATCAATTCTGACAGGATATCAAACACGGTGACTGGTTATCATAGCCCTCCATGGAGAAATCACTTGACTTCAGATCGCGATACATGTTTATTCTCCATGTGTGTCCGTTATATTCTTACCACTGACCGGATAGATCCGTTTGGAGGTTGTTCTTTTTTGTATGACCGAATGCTGTTATTGGATAATCGTTTGGCGCTTACAACAAACCTTTGATATTATACCATTTTTCATCATTGAATCCTATATTTATCATATTCAATTATTTTTAACCATATCCGCTCCAATTCATTTCGGGCCGGGCACAACCCTGGCCGCCTGCCCAGCCAGAATCCCGGCACAAACACTGTCACTTCCGCTTTTCGTTGATCCTTTTTTTAATCATGGATAATCTATAAACAAGTCGTGAATGGTCGGTAAAGAACACCCAATTCGCTTGACCAGGTGGATTCGTCGGGTTATTTTATTGGTAAAGGGAGGCGAAAATATGAAAACTAAAACTGAAACCAATCGATTCGTCGTTTTTCTCTTTGTGTGCTACGCTTTTGTCGTGCTTGCGATTACGTTGTATCCGACCGGTCACATCTTTCTGCCGGATTTCAGCGGTTCACGCATCCAAACCAGTTTTGTGCCTTTTTTAAAGTTTAAAGAAGCGCTGACCACCATCCAGACAACCGGCCTTCCCGGCGGCGCTCAGGATTCGCTTCGTCAGGTGTTGAAATATATCGTCACCATCGCATACGGGTTTATTGCCAATGTCGTCATGTTCGTTCCGCTCGGAATTTTCCTTCCGCTGTTAAGCAGAAAAATGGACGGCCTGTTCAAAGTAACTTCGGTGGGTTTTGCTGTTTCTTTAATGATTGAATTAAGCCAGATTGGTGTGATGATGCTGTTCTTTGCCAGCAAGCGCGTATTTGATATTGATGATTTAATTGCCAATACCATGGGTGCGGCGGCGGGCTATATCTTCTACGCTTTTTTCCATGCCGTACTGCGGCCGGTAAAGCGACTGGCACAAGCATAAAGAAGCCCAGCGTCTGTCGTTAGCCGCGCTTAATCCGCCAGCGCCTGCTTTTCGGGCGGCGCGGACATCGCTCTCTTCCAGACCCAGACAAACGCCCAGATAAGTATTATCGGGGCAATTTGGAAATTAAACAGTCTAACGATGATACAGCAGATGAGCGGCATGATAAAAACGGCTTCCAGCATGCAGATATCCTTAAGCGCAGCGCGGGTCTCAATCAATTCATCGGTCAGCATGATAAACGGAATGCAAAGCAGCATTAGGTCGTACTGGACGTAGTAGGGCGCGGAAAGCAGCAGTCCCAGAATCATCGCCGAACTTGTAAGGTTGATGTTGCCCGAACGTTTCCAGATAACAATCACCATAAAGAGCAACGCCGCGAATATCAGCGGAATCAGAATCTTCAGCGCCAGACCGCCGATTCCCATCAGCCGGAGGCAGGAATAGACCGTCGGCTGGATATCAAATGTCCGCGTCCATATTTCATCCCCCAGCGGGTTGGACTGTTGAAAAAAGCTTTTTAAGTAGATGACCCAGACATGGGGTTTAAACACAAGGAAAGACAACGCAACCGGTACCAGCGCAAACACCGCCGACCATTTGATGACCTTCCACTCACCGGTGAGCAGCATAAGCAAAAGCGGAAAGAGCGCCAGCTGGGGTTTGTAGGTTAAAAGTCCAAACATGAGTCCTGCGAGAGCCGGACGTTTTTTTGTATAAGCGAGTCCCAAGCTTAACAGCGCGGTACTTAAAAAGCAGTTCTGTCCCCACTGCAGCCCAAAGACGACGGCCGAAAACCCAACCGTCAGCCAGGCAAGCTTTTTTCGGTTTTGTAGTAGCCGGAACATACCAAACACAGCAAAGGCCAATGTCAGCCCCAGCCACAGGATTTCTGAAAGGATAAACGGAAGTTTTGAGAATACCACCATCAGCATCAGCATGGTGGTGGGCGGATAAAACCATTGAAGGTCGGGCTGGATGCGGTTGATGCCTAGCAGCTGCGCCGTCGTCGCCTGCTGAACCGGGACGTTGTACACATCCTCAACATTACCGGAAGCGGCTGTGATACCGGCGGAATAATACATGGCGTAATCCACGCCAACCGGTGCCATCAGGTCGTCACCGTATTCAACCCTTTCCGACGCGGCAAAATACAAAACCGCACCGATATATACCAGAAGAAGAACCAGAAAAAAAATAATAAGGCGTGTTTCCAGAGATCGTTTCACAAAAACCCCTTAAATCTGAAATACAGAGTTGATATTAGCATAATGGATTTTTATACCTTTAATACTATATAACTGGATAACCCCTATGTCAAATAGAAAACCGAAAACACGGCCAGTATTCCGATTCCCGCGTTTGTTCACGCGCTTTTACAGAACTTGTTGACGAATGGTAGGGAAAAAATGTATGCTAATAGTGTTTAAGATAGTTCGTGTTATATCCAACGCAAGGCAGGGTAATTCATGAAAAAACTTTTTTTCATTCTAACAGCGGTTATACTTATCCTTTTCGGCGCCGTACCCGCATATGCTGTCGTTTTCAGTCAGGATATCCGCGTCCAACTCTCCACCGCATCCTACAAGTCGATGAACATCACGGTCACCGGGGATTATTATGTGAAAGAGGCTCCCGAATTCGATCTGACGGCCGACGACCTGTCCATCTGGATTTTAGACGGCCAGCCGGTCATCCGTTCGTCCGAAAACAGCTTTTCCGCAAAAACCATCACGTTGGTCAGCGGCGATTACAGCGGAACCTCCGCCTTTGTCGGCTTCTTTAACGCCAATTACGGTTACTGCACCTACATCGGTGATATGTTGTTCACGGCTGTGGACGGCAGCATACGCGCCGTCAATACGCTGCCCATGGAGCACTATCTGTACGGCGTGGTTCCCAACGAGATGAGCAACCGTTTCCCGCTGGAGTCCTTAAAAGCCCAGGCGGTCTGCGCCAGAAGCTATGCCCTCTCCAAATGCTTTGAGAACCGCGACCTTACTTACGATGTTTTAGATACGGTCGATCATCAGGTGTATTGGGGATATAACAGCAGTTATTCCCGCGCCATGTCGGCTGTGGACGCCACCGCCGGTCAGGTGCTGACCGATGACGGTGCCATCATTCAGGCATTTTACACGGCGTCCAACGGCGGCCAGACCGAGCTGACCGGCAATGTATGGAGCGAAAATCTGCCGTATTATGTGATAAAAGACGATATCTTCGATTTAGCCAACCCCAATAGTCCCGAACAGAAAACCTTCATACCCGATGAATTTGATTCGGACAGCACACGGCTGATGGATGACCTGGTGCTTTCCC
Source organism: uncultured Clostridia bacterium (assembly GCA_937863465.1). Classification (GTDB taxonomy): domain Bacteria; phylum Bacillota; class Clostridia; order Christensenellales; family CALMFG01; genus CALMFG01. The sequence continues at coordinate 1,643 of CALMFG010000030.1, read as the reverse complement.
TCTTGCAGACCAAGGCAAACGCCGCGGCCGGAGACATGGTCACTTTGCTTTCCACCGTCAATATCAAGCCGTTTAGTCCGCTGTATGCGCCGCCCAGCCGCAGCTATTCACAGGCGGAAGTGGTTCTAATGGTTTCCAACAGCGCAAACCAGACCGGACAGGTGACCATCACCATCGACTATAACGAGCTCATCCAATCGGACACCAATCCGTCGGGCGTTTTCAATGTCAGTACGCCGTACTTAAAACTGCGCGGTGCCGAACGCGGAACGGCCGTTCTTTCGGGCCCGGACCAGACCCAAATCAGCGGGTGGTATCTGACTAACCGCAGGTATGGTCACGGCGTGGGCCTGAGTCAGCGCGGCGCACAGCAGAGAGCCACAAGCGGACAAACCTACCAGACCATCTTGAATTTCTACTATGATCGGACGAATCTGGTGACCTTTAAAACATCGGATTCCGATTCCGTCCTATCCAGCGACAAATATCAGATTACCGATATCGGGGTGACCGGCGTGGATTCGGATACAGACGCTCAGCATTTCTTAAGCGCTTTTTCCGCCGATGCCGGCAAACTCTCTTTAATCGGCACAGACGGTCAAAATAAAGAGAGCGGTGCGGTCGTCACCGGCGATACGCTTCGCTGTACCTACGATGACGGCTCGGCCATTCTTGATCTGCCGGTGATTATCTCCGGCGATTTGGACAGTGACGGTTCGGTGAGCAGCCGCGACGTCAGCCTGCTCCAGTGGCATCTTTTGGGCACGCGTGCGCTGACCGGGGCCAGCCTTTCGGCCGCGGACGCCAACCATGACGGCAAAATCAATACCCAGGATCTGCTGCTGCTGATCTGGCACATCAACGGCAAACAGAAAATTTCATAAGTCATTTGCACCGATTTCTATTGAAGGAGAGAAACATTGAAAACGATCAAATTATTCCTGATTGCCGCCGTCTTCATGACTGCGCTGGTTTTTCCGGCCGCGGCATTCGCTTCGGATCTGGCGGTTGAAACCAGCACCCCCGAAGTGTATGTCGGCGATACCGTGACTGTGACTGTCACTTTAAGCGGCGCAAATATGGCGGTGGCAAGCGGCACCTTTGCCTATGATTACAACCTGCTGACCTATGCCGCCAGCACGGGCGGCGTCTCCAACGGCAGGCTGGATATGGTTTCTCTGCAGTCGGGCGGAACCGCCAACATGACCGCCGTTATCGAATTTACAGCGACGGCGGCGGGCGATGCGACCATTTCCGTTTCTCTGGACAATATTCTGGATTACGACGGTCAGGCGCTTGATACCTGCGAGGGTTCGGTCAGCGTCACCATCCTTTCACTCGGTGTTCTTGGAACCGATACGACAACCGAGACGATACCGCCTTTCACGCTGGACGGCGTGGCGGCGACAGGTGTCTATGGCTCCGATGCCGAGCTGTATGTATGGCGGTCTGTCTTAAACCTCACTCTGCCTTCCGGCTTCGAAGATACCGAAGTGGTCTATAACGGTCAGGAGGTGGGCGGCGCGGCCAGCACGGATGAGGACGGCGTCATTCTGCTGTATCTGTCGGATTCCGCCGGTGAACACGCGGGATACTATGTTTTTGACAGTGACAGCAATTCACTGCACCCTTACGTTTCGGTT
>CALMFG010000029.1 GCA_937863465.1 uncultured Clostridia bacterium | reverse complement strand
CATGCGGCTTCGTTCTCTCAAATTTCGCTTTTCCCATTTTAAAATCTTTCCTCCTTATTTAAAATGTGCTTTAAAATCTTCTTTAACATTAGTTCTTCTCGCCAGAGATCTTTTCAGAAATGCTCTTGGGCACCGGATCATAGTGGCTGAACTGCATGGTGAAGTTGCCTCTGCCCTGCGTTCTGCTTCTAAGGTCGGTTGCATAGCCGAACATTTCGCCTAAGGGCACAAATGCGTTAATCACCTGTGCGCCGCTTCTGGCTTGCGTGCCTTCAATGCGTCCGCGCCGTGAGTTGATATTGCCAAGGATATCGCCCATATAGTCTTCGGGCACCGTGACTTCAACCTTCATCATGGGTTCGAGCAGCACAGGATCGCCCTTGCGCATTGCTTCTTTAAACGCCATGGAGCCGGCAATCTTAAACGCCATTTCAGACGAGTCCACTTCGTGGTAAGAACCATCCACCAGCGAGGCTTTGAAGTCCATGACTTCATAGCCGCCGAGAATACCATTCTGCGAGGCTTCAAAGATACCCTTTTCAACGCTCGGAATATATTCTTTTGGCACGGTTCCGCCAACGACCTTGTTTTCAAAGACAAAGCCGGAGCCGGGTTCCAGCGGTTCCACTTCGATGACGACGTGGCCGTACTGTCCTTTACCACCCGACTGCCGCGCGTACTTCATATCGACACGGCTGGGCTTGCGAATCGCTTCGCGGTATGCCACCTGCGGTTTGCCCACTGTGGCTTCCACTTTAAACTCGCGCATCATACGGTCTACGATGATCTCCAAGTGGAGTTCACCCATACCCGCAATAATCATCTGACCAGTCTCGACATCAGTATAGGCCTTAAAGGTCGGGTCTTCGTCCGAGAGCTTGGCCAAAGCTTCGCTCATCTTGTCGCGGCCTGCTTTGGTCTTGGGTTCAATCGCGACACGGATAACCGGGTCGGGGAACACCATCGATTCCAGAATGATCTGCTTTTTATCATCACACAGCGTATCGCCGGTGGATACATCCTTAAAGCCAACGGCAGCGGCGATATCACCCGAATAAACTTCTTCAATCTCTTCGCGGTGATTGGCGTGCATCTGCAGGATGCGTCCGACGCGCTCGCGCTTGCCTTTGGTTGAGTTAAATACGTACGAACCGGATTTCAGTTTTCCCGAATATACGCGGAAAAACGCCAGCTTGCCCACAAAGGGGTCGGCCATAATCTTGAAAGCCAGCGCCGAGAATGCTTCTTCGTCCGAAGCGGTTCTGGATTCTTCCTCTTCGGAATCGGGCTTTTTGCCGACAATCGCCGGCACATCCAGCGGAGAGGGCAGATAGTACACCACATCATCCAGCAGGGGCTGTACGCCTTTGTTTCTATAGGAAGAGCCGCAAACCACCGGCACAATTTTAAGCGCAATCGTCGCTTCGCGAATCGCTTTACGCAGTTCATCTTCGCCGATCTCGTGGCCTTCCAAATAACGTTCCATCAATTCATCATTGGTTTCACAGACCGATTCGAGCAGGTTCTCCCGATATTCTTCGGCCAATTCCACCATATCTGCGGGGATATCAATAATATCCCTCTCTTTTCCAAGGTCATCCAAAAATACAATCGCCTTCATAATGACCAAATCAACGATGCCCGAAAAAGTATCTTCGGCGCCAATCGGCAGCTGAATCGGGATTGCTTTTGTTCCCAATCTTTCCTTCATCATATCAACAACATTGATAAAGTCTGCGCCCATGATGTCCATCTTGTTGATGTAGGCGATTCTCGGTACATGATACTTGTCTGCCTGCCGCCAAACCGTTTCGGATTGGGGTTCTACGCCGCCTTTTGCACAAAAAACAGCTACGGCACCATCGAGCACACGCAAAGAGCGTTCCACTTCGACTGTGAAGTCAACGTGGCCTGGTGTGTCAATAATGTTAATCCTGTGCCCATTCCATTCTGCTGTTGTCGCCGCAGAGGTAATCGTGATACCTCTTTCCTGCTCCTGTTCCATCCAGTCCATGGTGGCGTCGCCTTCATGCACTTCGCCGATCTTGTGAGTACGGCCGGTGTAGAACAGAATACGCTCGGTTGTCGTTGTTTTACCAGCATCAATGTGCGCCATGATTCCAATGTTTCTTGTTTTTTCAAGCGGAAACTGTCTTGCCAATTTTTCCTCCTCTCAGCTTTAATCGCCGCCCAGGAAAACCCCAGGCAGCGACCATCACTTTAAGCTTAAAATTTTATTTATTTAGGCACTGGTATTTTCCAGTGCCAAAGTATCTGTTTTACCGCCGCCGGAAAGTGTTTTGCTTCTCCTGCGCCAGTCAATACCCTACCAGCGGTAATGTGCAAAGGCTCTGTTGGCCTCGGCCATTCTGTGGGTTTCTTCTTTCTTCTTCACCGAGTTTCCAGCGTTGTTGGCCGCATCCATAATTTCACCGGCCAGCTTTTCGCTCATGGTCCGCTCGTTACGGTTGCGTGTGTTGTTGACCAGCCAACGGATGCCGAGTGTCTGCCGTCTCTTGGCACTGACTTCGATCGGCACCTGATATGTGGCACCGCCGACGCGTCTGGCTTTTACTTCCAGCACCGGCATAATGTTATCCATCGCATCGTTGAAAACATCGATTGGTTCTTTACCTGTTTTTTCTTTTATTGTGTCAAAAGCGTCATAGCAGATTTTCTGCGCCGTTCCTCTTTTTCCATCAAGCATAACCTGATTGATAAGCTTGGTCAAAACCACACTCTTATACATAGGATCCGGCAAAATTTCACGCTTAGGAACTCCACCACGTCTGGGCATATTCGAATCTCTCCTATCCTAATTATTTCTTGGGTCGTTTTGCACCATAAAGCGAACGGGACTGCTTTCTGTTGGCAACTCCCGCAGTATCAAGCGCACCACGGACTATATGATATCTGACACCAGGCAGGTCTTTCACCTTACCGCCGCGAATCAAAACCACGCTGTGCTCCTGCAGGTTGTGACCGATTCCCGGGATATAGGCGGAACCTTCCATCTGGTTGGTCAGACGTACTCTCGCAATTTTTCTCAAAGCAGAATTCGGCTTTTTAGGTGTCATGGTTCTAACCGCCAAACAAACGCCCCGCTTTTGAGGACACTGTTTTAAGATAGGCGAAGTAGTTTTCTTTACCGCGCTGGTTCTGCCGTTTTTGATCAATTGATTAATGGTTGGCATCGTCTTACCTTTGTTCTCCTTTCAATATAAACTTTTATTTAAAGATTATATATCAAGCCTTTTTGCAACCCATGTAAAAAGGCCGTGTTACAATGTTACTTCTCTTCTATTAATATGCCTGCGCAGGCGGCGTCCACATCGATTCCGCAGGTCTTCCCCAAAGCCTTCTTGGAAAAACCGCGATCCAGAGGCACCCCGTACTGTTTTGCCGTACGTTCCAGTGTTTCTGAGATGTGCGAATCCGCGTCGCTTGCCAAATAGATTTTTGACAACTCCCGCTCAGCCGCGTGCCGCAGAACCTGCTTTAATCCAACCACTTTCGGCTGGCCGGCAATCAGGTCGCTGCCCGTATGATTCTCTGTATTATTCATGATATTCTATGCTTTTTTTCGCACGCCTACACATTCTAACACCCCAAAAATAAGATGTCAACGTGTTTTTAGCCGCATTAGTCCTCAAACACTTTTCCGAAGTCATCCGTCTGACTGCTGAAGCTCAGCATGGATGTGGATGAGTTGTCCTGGAACAAAAACCACCCGTTTTCCTGCATCCGGTGCATCAAATCGATGTCAAAGACATTGAAATGCACCTTGTTGGAATTGACCTTGACATAGCGGCTGGCGGTAAACGCCGAGGCTGAAAGCCCGAAAACCACCAGCGCCGCTGCACCGGCATAGATGCCCAGCTGTGTCTTTGTGGTAAGCTCCAATCCGGGCAGCAGATGCGTGATTACAATCGCCGCAATAGCCAGAACCATACTGCCTGCTGTAATCAACGACCGAATCCACTGGACCTTGCGAAACTCGCTCCTGCAGTGTTTGCAAATGGGGATATACACCGGTAAAAGCGAACCAATTTCCGCCTGAAACCGTGCTTTGCCAAAGCCCAGTAACTGCTTATACGCGGTTGGCTCTTTGTGCGCCAGAATCGTATGCGCAAATCCGTCCTTTTCCTGCGGCGATTCCGCGCAGAAATAGCACGTCTTCGATTCGCGCATTTTGTCAAAATCGGCCGGAATCAGATTCTGGGTAATTTCCCAGGAATCCAGCATTTCGGTGATTTCAGCTTCGCTGACGCCGTCCTGCCGCATTTTTGTGACGATTCTTTCGCGGTGCGTACCGCTGACTAAATTCGGTCTGTCCATATTGCGTACTCCTTAGATAGACAATTTCCAGCGATTAAATCTCAATGTCGGTGACGTCCAGATCATCCTCGAACATACCCGCAATCTCTTCAGAGAGGCTGCTCTTGTTCTTAATGACCTCGATGTCTTTGTACTGCTTCATGCCGGTACCCGCGGGAATCAGCTTGCCGATGATAACATTCTCCTTTAGTCCCACCAACGGATCGATCTTGCCTTTGATGGCCGCTTCGGTCAATACGCGTGTGGTTTCCTGGAAGGAAGCCGCGGACAGGAACGAATCGGTGGCCAAGGACGCTTTGGTGATTCCCAAAAGGACACGTTTGGCTGTGGCCGGTTCTTTGCTCGCTTCGGCAGCCGCCTTGTTCTCTTTATCGAAGGCAAAGATATCCACCAGCGAACCGGGCAGCATTTCGGTATCGCCCGACTCCTCAATCTTACACTTCTTCAGCATCTGACGGATGATGATTTCGATATGCTTATCGGCAATCTCAACGCCCTGCAGACGGTATACTTTTTGCACTTCCTTCAAGAGATAGGCCTGTACGCCCTGAATACCCTTGATTTTCAAGATATCATTCGGATTGATGCTGCCTTCGGTCAGCTCATCGCCAGCCTCCAGCACATCGCCGGTTCTCACTTTAATTCTCGCGCCGAACGGGATGCTGTAGATTTCAGCATTGCCTTTTTCGTCGGCGACCGTAATCTCGCGTTTTCTCTTGGCGTCGTTCACCGTTGCCGTACCGCTGATTTCGGTGATAATAGCAAGACCTTTCGGTTTTCTCGCCTCAAACAGCTCCTCAACACGCGGCAAGCCCTGCGTGATGTCGCCGCCGGCAACACCGCCGGTGTGGAACGTTCTCATGGTCAGCTGGGTACCCGGTTCGCCGATGGACTGCGCCGCAATGATGCCCACCGCTTCACCAATGTTCACCTGGGTGCCGGTGCTCATGTTGGCGCCGTAGCACTTGGCGCATACACCCTTCTCGGACTGACAGGTCAGAACCGAACGAATGTTGACCGAAGTGATGCCCGCATCCACAATCGCCTCGGCGATCTGGTCGGTAATCAGCTGGTTGGCGCCGATCATCTCCGCGCCGGTTTTGGGATTCAGCACCGCTTCCACAGTGTATCTGCCCCGCAGGCGGTTAACCAGCGGTTCGACTATTTCATTGCCATTTTTCACGTCCGAAACCTTGGTGCCGCGCACGCCCACGCCGGCCGTCGCAAAACAGTCGTCCTCACGGATGATGACTTCCTGCGAAACATCAACCAGACGGCGAGTCAGGTAACCGGAGTCGGCCGTACGAAGCGCCGTATCCGCCAGACCTTTTCTCGCGCCGTGCGTGGAGATGAAGAACTCCAGAACCGTCAGGCCTTCACGGAAATTCGCGCGAATCGGAATCTCGATGGTTTCACCATTCGGGTCGGCCATCAGCCCGCGCATACCGGCCAGCTGACGAATCTGGTTTTTGGAACCACGCGCGCCCGAGTCGGCCATCATGGAAATCGGGTTGAACTTATCCAGCGAGGTGATCATCTTGTCGGTGACCAGGTCGGTGGTTTCCTTCCAAACGTTGATGACGCTGGCTTTTCTTTCTTCGTCGGTCAAAAGGCCGCGTTTAAACTGGTTCTGGATGCTGACGACTTCTTTTTCCGCTTCGGCCAGCAGTCCCGCCTTTTCTTTCGGAATGATGATATCCGAAACCGATATA
>CALMFG010000028.1 GCA_937863465.1 uncultured Clostridia bacterium | reverse complement strand
AATCAGGGTGGACTTGCCTACGTTGGACTTGCCCGCCACCGCAATTTCGGGAAAATCACCGCCCGGATGCGCGTTCATTTTGGTGATGGATTTGATAAATCTGGCTTTTTTAATCTCCATCCCTAAACCAGCGCTTCCTTCAAAACATCGTCAATCGCTTCGGCATACACCACATCCACGCGTTTTTTCAGTTCTTCGGGAAAGTCCAGAAAATCCTTCTCGTTTTCCCGCGGGATGATAATGCGGCTGATGCCTGCGCGCAAGGCCGCCAGAACTTTTTCCTTTAAACCGCCGATGGGCAGTACGCGCCCGGTCAGCGTCACTTCGCCGGTCATGGCCACACTGCTCTTCACCGCCCGCCCGGTCAGCACCGAAATCATCGCCGTCACCATGGTGACGCCCGCCGAAGGGCCGTCCTTGGGAATGGCGCCCTCGGGAATGTGGATATGGATGTCCATATCTTTATAGAAGTCTTCGTTAATCTTCAGTTCGGGTGCTTTGGCGCGGACCAGACTTAAGCCGGTCTGCGCGGATTCTTTCATCACATCGCCCATCATGCCGGTCAGTTGGAGTCTTCCGCTTCCCTTGAACACGGTAGCTTCCACGCTTAAGGTGACGCCGCCCGTAGCCGTCCAGGCCAAACCGTTCACCACGCCCACACGGTTCTTTTCGTCCACATGGTCATATTTGTATCGCGGTGCGCGTAAAAAATCATGTACCATTTCACGCGTTACCACCACCTGCTTGGCACCGGATTTGATGAGCTCGGCGGTCGCCTTACGGCAGACCGAAGCGATTTCGCGTTCCAGATTTCGAACGCCGGATTCACGCGTATACAGGTTGATAATGTCGTTCAGTGCGTCGTCTTCAAATTTGATGCGTTCCTCGGAAAGCCCGTGTGCCTTGGCCTGTTTGCCGATTAAATGCCGTTTGGCGATTTCCGCTTTCTCCTCATAGGTGTAGCTACTTAGCTGAATAATCTCCATGCGGTCCAGAAGCGGCTGCGGTATGGTCTCGGTGCTGTTGGCTGTGGTGACAAACATCACTTTGGAGAGGTCGTACGGAATATCCAGATAGTGATCTCGGAAGGACGAATTGATTTCGGGATCCAGCACTTCCAGCATAGCCGAAGCCGGGTCGCCCCGAAAATCGGATGCCATTTTGTCCACTTCGTCGAACAGGAATACGGGGTTATCTGTGCCTGCCTGCTTGATGGAGGTGATAATCCGTCCGGGTATTGCGCCGATATAGGTGCGACGGTGTCCGCGGATTTCGGCTTCATCCCGCACGCCGCCCAGCGACATGCGTACAAAATTACGGCCGATGGCGCGTGCGATGCTCCGCGCGATGGACGTTTTGCCCACGCCCGGCGGCCCCACAAAGCACAGAATCGGTCCGCGCATATCTTTTTTCATCTTAAGCACGGCGATGTATTCCACAATGCGTTCTTTTACTTTATCCAGACCATAATGGTCTTCGTCCAAAATCTTCTGCACGTTTTCGAGACTCATTTTGTCCCGCGTCACCTTGCCCCATGGCAGAGACGCAATGGCGTCCAGATAGTTTACCATCACATTGAGCTCAGGCGAATTGGCCGATGTCTTTTCCAGCTTGGAGAGTTCTTTCTCGCATTTATCACGGACTTCATTCGGCAGCTTCTTTTCATCCAATCTGTCCCGGAGGGCCTTGACTTCGCTCATCACCACGTTGTCTTCGCCGAGCTCCTTCTGGATAACCTTAATCTGCTCGCGTAAGTAGTATTCCCGCTGGGATTTATCAATTGAGCGCTTCACCGAGCGGTTGATATCGTTCTCCACGTCAATGATTTCAATCTCTTCGCCGATGATCTCTAAAAGCCGCTTAAGACGCGCCAGCGGGTCGATCATCTCCAGCAATTCCTGTTTGTTTTCGGTGCTGTATAAAATATATGACGAAATGAGATCGGTGAGTTTCTCAGAACTTTGCACTTCCTTGGCCGCGGCGACAGCGTCCGACGAAACCTTGGATGACTTTCGGGAATAACGCTCAAAAGTATCCAGCACCGCGCGAAAATATGCCTTTTCCTCTATTGAAGAGACTCCGCCGCGTTCGGTGATTACCGCAGCATCCACTTCGAAAAATTCGCTGTTCTCCAGATATTTGGATATCTGCGCGCGCGAAACTCCCTCCACCAGGACGCGGATGGTGTCGCCCGGCATTTTTAAAACCTGCTTAACGTCGCATACTGTGCCAATACTAAAGATATCCTCAGGCTTCGGGTTGTCCACGTTGATATCTTTCTGCGCCACCAGAAAGATTCGCTGGTCATCAGCCATCGCTTTTTCCAGCGCTTTGACCGATTTATCACGGCCTACATCAAAATGCAGGACCATATATGGAAAGACTACCATGCCGCGCAAGGCAATCATCGGATAAGTCTTAATCTCTCTATTTTCGTTGGCCATTTCTTCGCTTGATTTCTCCATTCGCTTGTTTCTAATAAGTCCCGTTATTATACTCTTAAGTTTGTTAAATTTTCAACCATCTTCTTACTATATTATCGCATTCAAAAAACACGATGTAAACAAAAAGACGGCGTTAATTACATTTTCCGCCGTCTTTAACAGTTCGTTAATAACTTTGCCGGTTTGCGGCGAAGCGATACTATTCTTCCATATCCTTTTTCGCTTCTTCCACAATCTTGGCTGCCAGGTTGCCCGGCACTTCATCATACCGTTCAAAGCTGACGGTGAAGGAACCTCTGCCCTGGGTCATCGAACGCAAGTCGGTCGCGTATTTCACCATTTCTGCCTGCGGTACTTCGGCTTCCACCACCTGAACGCCGTCCATGGGGTTCATGCCCAGAATACGACCTCTGCGGCGGTTCATGTCGCCGATGATGTCGCCCATGTATTCGTCAGGCACGGTGATTTTGGCTTTCAGAATGGGTTCCAGAAGCACAGGGTTGGCCGCCGCACATCCGGTTTTGTAGGCCTGATATGCCGCCATCTTAAACGCCATTTCGGAAGAATCCACCGGATGGAACTTGCCGTCGAACAATGTCGCGCGCAGGTTGACCATGGGATATCCAGCCAGAACGCCTTTGCCTAGGCTTTCTCTTAAGCCCTTTTCAACCGCGGGAATATATTGGCGCGGTACCGAACCGCCGACAATCTTATCGACAAATTCAAAATCCGGTCCATCATAAATCGGTTCAAATTCGATGAATACATCGCCGAACTGGCCGTGTCCGCCCGACTGCTTTTTATGCTTGCCTTCTGCGGTGACCTTTTTGGTAATCGATTCACGGTAGGGCAGTCTGGGTTCTTTCAGCGCGGCTTCCACATGGAATTTGTTCGCCAGCTTCTTGCAGATGATGTCGATCTGCAGTTCGCCCATACCGCTGATCAGCGTTTCCGCTGTTTCTTTTTGCACTTCAATTGAAATGGTCGGGTCTTCTTCTTCCAGTCGGTGCAGGCCTGCGAATACCTTTTCCTCTTCTCCCTGCTTCTTGGCGTCCACCGCCAGCGCGATGCTGGGAACCGGGAAGGTGATGGTTTCAAGAACGGTCTTAACCGAAGGATCGGCCAGCGTTTCGCCGGTATCGGTCAGCGTCAGCTTGGCTACCGCGCCGATATCGCCCGCGACGAGCTTTTCAACAACCAGCTGTTTTTTGCCGTCCATCACGTAGACCGTGCTGTGCTTTTCGGGTTTGCCCTTATTCGTATTGACGAGGTTGGTGTTACTGGTGATTTCGCCCTGAACGATTTTAAAGACCGACAGCTTACCCATGAACGGGTCAGCCACCGTCTTGCAGACCTTGGCCATAAAGGGTTTGGACGCGTCAATTTTGACTTCCACGTCCGTTTCGCCCTGTTTTCCTTTTAAGGGCGCCGCTTTGTCCGGGCTGGGTAAGTACGCCAGAACATTATCCAAAAATAGGTCAATGCCCATGTTCCCGGTCGCCGAGCCGATAAACACCGGAACCACGTCTCCGGCTTCAATACCCACTTTTAAGCCCTTGACGATATCTTCTTTGGTCAGCTCTTCGCCGCCAAAGAATTTTTCCATCAGCGCTTCATCATTTTCCGCGGCGTTTTCAACAATCTCACCGCGCATTTCTTCAACTTTGGCTTTCATCGCATCAGGAATCGGCATTTCAACGCTCTTTTTGCCCGAAACGTTGTATGCTTTCATTTCAATGATGTCCACAATGCCTTTGAAATCGAGGCCTTCACCGATGGGAATCTGAACCGGTGTAATCTTGACTCCGTATTTATCTTTTAGTGTGGCAAACGCTTTTTCGTAATTGACGTTTTCCTTGTCCATCTGATTCATGAAAAAGGCACGCGCCAGCCGATGTTTTTCGCAGTAATCCCAGGCTTTTTCCGCGCCGACCGACAAACCCGATTTTGCGCTGACAACGATAACCGCTGAATCGGCCATCTGATAGGCTTGTATGTTTTCACCCACAAAATCGAAGTATCCCGGGGTGTCCATCACATTTATCTTAACCTTGTTCCATTCAATCGGAGCAAATCCTGTCATTATGGATATTTTTCGTTCGATTTCTTCCGGATCGAAGTCAGTATGCGTATTCCCTTCCTCGACTTTTCCCAGCCGATCAGTCACACCCGCATCAAATAACATCGCTTCGACCAAGGATGTTTTTCCGTCCCCTCCGTGACCGACCAATGCGATGTTTCTGATGTCTGTGGTTGCATAATCCTTCATACGCCAAAAATCCTCCTTATTAAATTTTTCGTGAAAAGATATATAAAGAAAATTCTTAAAATTCAAATCGAAACGCGAAGCACATGTAGCGTTATTTTATCAGATTAAAAGGCAAAAATAAATGCTTTTTTTATTTTAGAGTAGAAAAACGCAAAAAGTTATGGCATAATGTACGTTATAGAAAAACGAGGTGAAAAAAATGTCTGATATAAGCAATTCGAATCTTCCGGAAGTTGATGGCAGCGTCAAAAAAGAGATGACTAAAGGCACCAAAATCGTTTTAGGTTTGGTTCTTGGTATTCTCACAGTTGCAGGCATCACGCTTTCCGGCGCCGTTACTATGGACGGAGCTTTCCCCAATATCAATCAAAATGTGCGGTTTATTCTCCAGTATCTTTGGGTAGGTCTGTTCGTGGTCTATATTTTTTGGTTCCGCGGTATTGAAACCAGCAAGGGTATTTCCATGAAAGCCGGCCGCATCACCTATTTAATCGTCATCGTTATTTTTCTGGTCGTCCTGGTCTTGCTGAATCTGGCCGGGCACAAACTGACAATCGCTTTTTAAAAATGCACACCACATAAAAACGCTGGGTCTCCTCAGCGTTTTTTTGATATCTTTTATATTGTTTCTTATTCCGCCCCGGGGTATATCAGAACCATTGCCATGCCCGTTTCCAGCCCAGTATAATCAATGTTCTGTTCATTCAAAAGGCCGAACACAGCGTCCTGATTTTCTTCGGTTATCACCAGCATCACGCGGAACGGCGCGGATAGCGGCTGTTCATCCTGTCCTTCGGTCAGGGCCAGCAGTGCTTCATACATCGCCTCGCTGGTGCCTTCGGTCGGATGGATGACAAACGCATTTGCGGGCAAAGGATATTCCCCCAGCAAGGGTGTCGGTGTACTGGCCGCTTCATCCGCCATACTGCTGTCGGCCGCCTCGGTATCGGCTGCACCCGCCATGGCCGGCGCGCTTTCCATCAACAGCGCTTCGGTCGGCGCGGCTTCCTTGGCCATCATGGTATTGGCACTGTCCTCACTGACGCTCGACGTCATGCTGCTTTGGGTATGCAGACCTGCGCGCAGCATACCGATGCCCACAAAGGCAATCGCTGTCACGGCCGCGACGGATGAGGCGATGCGAATCGTCCTTTTCCGCATCAGCATCTTCTCGTGCTCGGTTCTAACGCGTCTGGGCCATCTTTCGGCGAACTCTAAAAATGCCGCTTTATGCTCTAAGCGCTTGACCTGCTTCTGGGCGGCGAGCAGTCCTTTATAATAGGACTTTGCAGCGCTGTTGCTTTTTATCAGATTGGCAACGTTATCCGCGTCCGCGTCGTCCAGCAACCCGTCCATATATAGTTGTATCAGCTCTTTTGTTTTTTCGTCCATTTTTCTTCGCTAATATTCCCTTCGCCAATTAGACGCAAGATGCCGCCGTTTTGTTCCCGTCAATCAATGTTCATCTGATAAAGCCGTTTCATCAGCCGGATAAATTTCCTGTCGCCCGAAGAAAAGAAGGTGATTTTCCCTTTTTTTGTGCTGGCGGTTAAAAGTCCTTTTTCCTCCAGCACACGTTTCAGCTGGCGAACCGTTCCGCCGTTACCATCTATGACATGCCGGTTTCCATGAAAATTCTCATATAAAAACTGTTTGATTTTATTTTTCACAAACGAGTAATGCGTGCACCCTAAAACCACGGTATCCACGCGGTGTGAACTGTATGGCGCAAAGATGCACCGAATATACTCATCCATCTCTTTGGAATTGATTTTCCCTTTTTCAATCAGCGTTACCAAACCCTTGCACTGCACGTTGATGACACGCTCAGTCGCGTGCAGACGCTCCAAAAGCAGATTATACCGCGGCTGTGCCAGCGTACCCTCGGTGGCCAAAACGATGATATCCCCGTCGTACGAGGTTTCCATCGCGGGTTTCACCGCCGGTTCAATGCTGATGACCGGAATGCTGTACTGTTCGCGCATCTGACGCACCGCCACCGATGTCGCCGTATTGCATGCCATCACGATGGCTTTCACACCTTTGCTAATCAAAAAATCACCGCACGCCAGCGACAGGTCCTGAATCTCCTGCTCGGTTTTGGTACCGTAAGGCGCATTGGCGTTGTCGCCGTAGTAGATAAAATTCTCATTCGGCAGGAGTTTGACCGCCTCTTTTAGGACGCTGACGCCGCCGACGCCCGAATCAAAAAAACCGATGGGTTTACTGGAATTGCTCATGAGATACTTCAAGCCTTCTTTTACGGTAGTTGAATTTAATACGGTTATTATACCCCAGTTTTCGTATGGCTTCAATCCAACAGATAATGAATATTCGCAACGGTCAGAAATACCCAAATCGCCCGTTTTTCCCCTTGCATTGCCCCAGCGGTTATGATAAAATAACACGGTTAAATTTACAAATCAGAGGTGAAGGCATTGCCAAACATTAAATCCGCCAAGAAGCGCGTTATCGTTGAAAAGCGCAACGCACTCCGTAACAAAAGCGCGAAATCCGAAATTAAAACCGTGATTAAAAAGTTTGAAGCCGCTGTGGCCGAAGGCAAAAAAGACGACGCTGAAAAGCTCTATAAAGATGTTTCCAGCGTATTGGATTCCGCCGTTTTAAAAGGCATCATCCACAAAAATTTCGCGGCCAGAAAGAAATCCACTTTGGCTAAAACGCTGAATTCGGTTGCTTAATCTGATCCCGGATGTTTTTCGGTGAAATGAACGCACTTAGTCTAATAAGTGCTTTTATTTTTCAGCGAATTTCTCACACTGGATATCCGCCAGTTCCATCAGCTGCACCGCAAATGTGTCGGGATATTCTTCTTTATACACTACGCGCGTAATGCCTGCGTTGATGATCATTTTGGTGCAGATGACACAGGGCTGATGCGTGCAGTACAGGGTGGCCCCATCGATGGATACGCCAATTTTGGCCGCCTGGATGATTGCGTTCTGCTCGGCGTGGATGGCATAGCAGATTTCGTGCCGGGTACCCGATTCAATGCCCTGATTGATGCGGATACACTCCCCCCGTTCCTTGCAGCTTTCGATGCCGGCCGGCGCGCCGTTGTACCCCGTGGTCAGGATGCGCTTGTTCTTGACGATGATGGCGCCGACACTGCGGTTTTCCTTATAGCAGCTGGACCAGGTGGCAATCGTTTCGGTCATCTGCATAAAACGTTTATCCCATTTATCCATAAGTTTTATCCTTTATGTGATGATTTTTAGTAACTTTAAGTATACTTAAATTGTGACCATTTTGTAAAGGATTTATAAAAGCGCGCTATCCGCTGTGTTTGCACCGTTTTATCAGCAATAAGCCGAAAATAAAAGAAAATTAAAGCTATTATTCGATTCTATGATATAATCAGAAATATTAAAACTTGAAATATACGGGCGATGCCGATATATTAAGTAGTGGATTAGCACTCACTTAAATAGAGTGCTAACAAAAATTTTGACTTTATTTTTTAGGAGGTTTCATCATATTATGGCGATCAAACCATTGCTCGACCGAGTTTTGATTAAAAGTCTGGAGTCCGAAGAAACGACCAAAAGCGGTATCGTTCTTCCCGGAACCGCCAAAGAAAAGCCCCAGATCGCGGAAGTCGTTGAAGTGGGCCCGGGCGGCGTTGTGGACGGCAAAGACGTTGTTATGACGCTTAAAAAAGGCCAGACCGTGATTTATTCCAAGTATGCCGGCACCGAAGTGAAGTACGACGGACAGGAATTCATTCTGGTCCGCCAATCCGACATTCTCGCTGTTGTAGAATAATTTTTGGCTAAAGAAGGAGACGATATAAAATGGCAAAGCAATTGAAGTTTGGTGAAGACGCCAGACGCGCGCTGGAAACCGGCGTTAACGTCCTGGCCGATACCGTTAAAGTCACCCTGGGCCCCAAAGGCCGCAACGTGGTGCTTGACAAGAAATTCGGTTCCCCGCTCATCACCAATGACGGCGTGACCATCGCAAAAGAAATTGAACTGGAAGACCCGTTTGAAAACATGGGCGCCCAGCTGGTTAAAGAAGTCGCCACCAAGACCAACGACGTGGCGGGCGACGGCACCACCACCGCCACCGTTCTGGCTCAGGCGATTATCCGTGAAGGCTTAAAGAACGTGGCCGCGGGCGCCAACCCCATGGCTTTGAAAAAAGGCATCCTTCAGGCCAGCGACGTGGTTGTCGATGCACTGAAAGCCTTTTCCCAGCCCATTAAAGACACCAACGCCATCGCGCAGGTTGCCGCCATTTCGGCCGGTGACGAAGAAGTCGGCAAGCTGATTTCCGAAGCGATGGAAAAAGTCGGCAATGACGGCGTCATCACGGTTGAAGAATCCAAAACCATGAAAACCGAGCTTTCGGTTGTGGAAGGCATGCAGTTCGACCGCGGATACGCTTCGGCTTACATGGTCACCGACACCGAGAAAATGGAAGCGGTTCTGGAAAATCCGGTCATCCTGATCACCGACAAAAAGATCACCAGCATTCAGGAAATCCTGCCGGTTTTAGAGCAGGTGGTTCAGTCGGGCAGAAAGATGCTGATTATTGCCGAGGATATTGAAGGCGAAGCACTGGCGACTCTGGTCGTCAACAAGCTGCGCGGCACATTTAACTGTGTGGCCGTAAAAGCCCCCGGCTTTGGCGACAGAAGAAAAGCAATGCTGGCTGATATCGCGGTGCTGACCGGCGGTACGGTCATCTCGGAAGAAGTCGGCTTGGATCTGAAAGAAGCGACCCTCGAACAACTGGGTACCGCGCGTCAGGTCATTATCGACAAGGAAAACACCACCATCGTTGAAGGCGGCGGCTCTGAGACTGAACTGAAAAACCGAATTAAATCCATTAAGTCTCAGATTGAAGAGACCACCTCGGATTACGATAAAGAAAAATTGCAGGAACGTTTGGCCAAACTGTCGGGCGGTGTAGCGGTCATCCATGTGGGTGCAGCCACCGAAACCGAGATGAAGGAAGCCAAGCTGCGCATCGAAGACGCTTTGGCGGCCACGCGTGCGGCGGTTGAGGAAGGCATTGTTGCCGGCGGCGGCATTGCGCTGCTCAGCACCATCCCCACCTTACGCAAGGCGATCGATAAAGCATCGGGCGACGTTTTGACCGGCATGCAGATTGTCTTACGCGCGATTGAAGAGCCCTTACGCCAGATTGCGGCCAACGCGGGCGTTGAAGGCAGTGTCATCGTCAACCAGATTCTTTCTCAGAAGGATTTAGCCTACGGATACGACGTGTCGACTGATAAATACGTCAATATGATTGAAACGGGCATTATCGACCCGACCAAGGTCACCCGTTCTGCTCTGCAGAACGCGGCATCTATCGCGGCCCTGCTGCTCACCACCGAGCGCATTGTGACGGATATCCCCAAAGAGGAACCGCCCATGCCTGCAGGCGGCGGCATGCCTGGAATGTATTAATAAGAACTGACAAAAAACGGGAGCCATTCTCCCGTTTTTTTGTTTGTTTACATTTTGTTCATTTTTGATTAATAGATTATCCAACTGATTTCTGCATAATGATTTTATAGAATTGTGGGGAAAAGCAGAGTGTACGCACGAAAATCGAAAGAAAACCAGCAAAAGCAATTGAATTTGTGGTTTGTGGCCACCCTTTTTTTGTGTCTCATTGTGCTGGTTTTATCCGCTTTCGTGTACTATGTCATCATTCCCGCCAAGCAGAAAGTAGGCCTTAACGCCTTTTTTGACGAGAACGGTTCTTCCAAGGCGTCTCATCTAGTTTGTGTTGAAGAGGACATGACGCTGGCCGAAATCGCCGAACGAACCGATTTGACTTATGAACAGCTATATGAAGTGATGAACATCCCCGAAGGAACCGATCCAAAAACCACACTGGCTGAGCTTTTCGATACATACAAAGAAGAGGCCGAAGGTTTAGACCAATAAAACATTTGCACATAAAAAAACCGCTCATCTCAGGATAAGCGGTTTTATTTTTCTTGTTTTAATGGGATGCCGTTTTCACATTGGCTTCATGTTCAGCATCGGTCATATTCAGTACATCGGTGGTGGATCCCGAAAAGAACAGGCACAGGTAGCCGGTCATGCCGTTGTCTTCGGCAGTCGCCGCATCCGGATTGGCAGGGTCAACCGTGACAGTCGGCTCTTCGCCGTGAACATAACCGAAGAGAGATGCCGCGTAGCTGTTTTCTCCGATGGTGACCACGCACGGACGCTTTTCATAGGTCAGCCTTCCGGCTTTCAGATATTCTACTTCGGTATCATCCTTGGTAAACATATCGATGAATTTGGCGGTGTCTTTTTTTGTCACGGGTTCGACATGCGCATGTCCTTCCCCGCCCACGCGTTTAATCGTGAATTCGATGTTGGTATGACAATCCAATATGGTTGCAGTGGTTCCCACAGGAAATGCCGCATCCACAACCGACCAACTGATACCGTCGCCAAGATGTGTGATGTTTTCGTCAGAATCACCATAGATGACGATATCGCTTTTCGTTTTGGAACGAACCAGACCGTTCCCAAACAGCGCGTCAAAATTGGACGGATCCACCTGACCATCACCGTCAAATCCGTTGTTGAGTTCAAACTGCTTCATCGCGTAGACCGAGATGTTGCCGAATTTTCCGGTCGGGCGGTATGCCAGATAGTTCAGGTCAATCAGACGCATCTGTACCATCATCGCGTCTATGGAAACGACATCCTTCTTTACGACGGTATACCCTTCGGGCACCGCAAAACCGATGACCGGTGCAAGCACCAGCACCACCAGCAACAGTACAACTGTCAATCTAGAAAACTTCATCATTAACCTCATGTTTGTGTTCGATAAAAATGCTTCTTTTTTCCGAAATATTCTATCACATCCCATATGCTTTGTATAGTTCCAGTCAGTTTTGTTCACAGAGTGTCCATGGTTTTAAAAAGCGCGATTTTTCAGGATTCGCCGTTTCTATCTTACCATTGTTTGGCTTATCGTGTATAATGTTCGTATGCCGACAGTCACTGATATCACAGCACAGCAGAAAAAAAAAGACCGCTATAACATCTATCTCGACGATGAATATGCGGGTTCATTGAACGCTGAAGAGATGGTCCTCTCGGGGATCAAAATCGGTCTTGCCATTTCTCTTGAAGCTTTCAGCGAGATTTTGCGGCGGGATAATGAAAAATACGCGTTTAATCAGGCCATCAAATATATTTCGCTGAAACGGCGCACCGTATTTGAGACCAGGACGCATCTGCTGGATAAAAATCTTGATGAAGCGATTGTGGATTCCGCGATTCAAAAAGTGCTGGATTACGGCTATTTGAACGATTCGGATTACGCGAAGGAGTTTGTCGCGTATTATATCAACGCCGAAAAGTACGGTCGGCTGACCGTGGCGTATAAGCTGAAAACCAAAGGCATCGATGAAGACACCATTGAACAGGCGATGTCGGCGTTCAGCGAAGAGCTTGAAACCGCAATCGCCAAAAAGCAGGCGGAAAAGCTGAAGAAAACAACCATCGGGCTTTCGCCTTATGAACGAAAAGGTAAAATCAGTCGCGCACTATCTGCCAAAGGATTTGGATACGATATCATTTCGGCGATGTTTTCATCAGAGGATGACGAATGAGAGAAAGAATTTTTACCCAATTATATTTACAAAAAGGCGAATTCGTTTCGGGCGAGGCTTTAAGCGAAAGGCTCAATATCACGCGGTCGGCTGTCTCCAAGCATATTGCGGCCTTGCGCGCGGACGGCGCCGAAATCGAATCCGTCCAGCACAAAGGGCATCGCTTAATTGCCTGCCCCAATCGCCTGCGCGGGCCCTATACTCTGCCGTTGTTAAATAGCAGCCGATATATCAGCGATTTTCTCTGGTATGATTCCATCGGCTCCACCAACGATGTCTTAAAGGAAAAGGGCGATGGGCTGAACGAGATAGCCATCTGCGCCAGCGAGGAGCAGACCGGCGGCAAAGGCCGCCGCGGACGCAACTGGGTTTCCGGCAAGCATCAGGGCATCTATGTATCGTTTCTTTTTAAGCCCAGTATTGCGACATCCGACGCGTTTAAAATCACCATTCTGGCTGCCGTGGCACAGGTGCGCGCCATCCGCGCCGTCACCGGTCTGTCCGCCGAAATCAAATGGCCGAACGATGTTCTGATATCCGGGAAAAAAATCAGCGGCACACTGACCGAGCTTTCGGCCGATTTTGACGGCATCCATCATATCGTCTGCGGTATCGGTATCAACGTGAACCAAACGGTATCGGATTTCAGCGACGATCTGAAACAAAAAGCCACTTCGATTCGTGCTGTTCTGGGCGCTCCTGTCGATCGGCTTCAGCTTTTTGCCGCTTTCATTGACGCCATGATTGATTTCTATAATCAATTTAAAGATGCGGGTCTATCGTCTTTTTTAAAAGAATATACCGACGCCAGCGCATGTCTTAACCAGAGGGTTTCCATTATTAGCGAAAAGAACACCATAAGCGGGATTGTCGTCGGTTTTGATGAAAACGGGATGCTCCTGCTCGACACCGGAACCGAAGTTAAGCGCATCATGGCCGGCGAAGTTTCCCTTCGAGGAGAAAATGGCTATGTATAACAGCGAACTAAAAATCAAGGATATCAAAATCGGGCATTACTCTGACCCCGAAAACGGCACAGGCACCACGGTGATTCTGGCCGAAAAAGGCGCGGTTTGCGGTGTTTCGGTGCGCGGCTCGGCACCCGGCACGCGTGAGACCGACCTGGCCGACCCGAAAAATGCGGTGGAAAAAGCCAACGCGGTGCTGCTGACGGGCGGTTCGGCTTTTGGGCTGGACGCCGCTTCGGGCGTCATGCAGTTTCTTGAAGCCAAAAAAAGCGGCTTTAAAACCGCCGATGCGGTTGTGCCCATCGTTCTCGGCGCGGTGCTCTACGACCTCGGTTATAAAAACGCTAAGGTTCGCCCAGATGCCGAATTCGGCCGTTTGGCGTGTGAAAACGCGCGGTATGACAACAACGAAATGGGCAGCATCGGCGCAGGAACCGGTGCCACCTGCGGCAAGATTCTGGGCAAAAAAAAGATGTCCAAGTCTGGTCTGGGTATTGCGACCGTGGGTCTTGGCGGCGGGGTGTATGTGTCCGCGGTCTTTGCGGCCAACCCGCTCGGCGACATCTACGACTACAAATCCAACACGCTGATTTCAGGGCTTTCCTCCCCCACCACCAACCAGATATTTTTAGAAGGTCTGGGTGCACTGATGAAAGCCGGAAAAGGCGAGAACACGACGATTGGATGCGTCTTCACCAACGCCAGGATGACCAAAGCACAGGCAAATAAACTGGCCGATATCGCGCATGACGGTATCGCGCTGGCCGTACGTCCCTGCCACACCATGTACGATGGCGATACAGTCTTTGCGCTGTCCACCGACAAGCTCCCCTGCCTGTTCGACCGCGTTCTGGCCGCTGGCGTGGAAGCCGCAGGCATGGCCATCGCCAATGCGGCCTATTCGGCCAAAGAAAGCTAAAATATGATTATCGGCACGGGCATTGACCTCATTGAAATATCGCGCATTGAAAAAGCCGCAAAATCGGCCGCTTTTCTGAACCGGATTTTTTCCGAGAATGAGCGCGCTCTGTTTTCCGAACGCGGTTTTCGCGCTTCGACCATCGCTGACAATTTTGCCGCCAAGGAGGCCGTCATGAAAGCTTTCGGGTGCGGTTTTTCCAGCGGACTGTATCGAGATATCGAAATTCTGCGTGAAGAAAGCGGCGCGCCATATGTGGTTCTAAAAAATTCAGCTCTTGATAAATTTGCCGCCGTAAACGGCAAGACGATTCACCTCTCCATCACCAACATTAAAGATTTGGTTCTGGCTCAGGTGATTCTTGAAAGCGAGTCAATATGCGGGTATTAAAATCCGATGAAATGCGTCGGCTGGATGCTTATATGATGGCGCAGAACGGTATCCCAGGGCTGGTGCTGATGGAAAACGCGGCGTATGGGGTTTTTGAAGTTTGCCGCGATATTTTTCAGCCGGAAGACGGAACGGCACATGTTTTCTGCGGCGTCGGCAACAATGGCGGTGACGGTTTCGCTGTGGCGCGAATTTTAATCGCCAACGGCTATACCGTAAAAGTCTATCTGGCCGGAAAACCCGAAACCCTGAAAGGCGACGCCAAAATCAACGCCGACTATTTCGTTAAAACCAATCAGATTCATTTCATTGATTCCGAGCCCATCAATATCAGCTTCTCGCAATACGATATCATCATTGACGCTCTGTTCGGCATCGGTCTTTCCCGAAACGTCGAGGGCGTGTTTAAAGCAGCCATTACGGCGATGAACGCCGCATCCTGCCCGATTATCGCGGTGGATATTCCTTCGGGTATAAACGCCGATTCCGGCACTGTGATGGGCACTGCCGTCATGGCGACCCACACTGTCACCTTTCAGCATTTAAAACCCGCGCATCTCCTTCATCCCGGCAAAGACTACTGCGGCAAAATCAGTCTTCAGAAAATCGGCATCGAAGACGGCTTCATTTTTAATTCAGATATTCAGGCCGCCAGCCGTACGCTCTGCCCGCTCTCTTTGTCCAAACGAAACCCGAATTCTCATAAAGGCACCTATGGCACGCTCGGTCTGGTGGTGTCATCGGACGATATGTTTGGCGCGGGATTCATGTGCGCTAAGGCCGCCTTAAAAAGCGGCGTGGGATTGCTTCACCTGTTTGTGCCGCAGGGCAAGAAGGATATGTTCGCCGTCGCTTTTCCCGAAGCCATTATTCATTCGCAGGAAGATTTTCTATCCAATGAATATAAACTCAC
>CALMFG010000027.1 GCA_937863465.1 uncultured Clostridia bacterium | reverse complement strand
CCGAACGATTTTTTGACGTAGGCATCGCCGAACAGCATGGCGTCACCATGAGCGCCGGAATGGCGGCGCAAGGGTTTATTCCGGTTTTCGCGGTTTACTCCAGCTTTCTCCAGCGCGCGTATGATCAGGTGGTGCATGACGTGTGTATGCAGAATCTGCCGGTCATCTTTGCGGTGGACAGGGCTGGACTCGTGGGTGACGACGGCGAAACCCACCATGGCGTTTTTGACATCTCCTATCTGTCGCATATGCCGAACATGACGATTCTGGCGCCCAGCAACCGAGAAGAGCTGGAATACATGATTGAATTTGCGGTCAACCTCAAAGCGCCGGTGGTCATCCGTTATCCCAGAGGCCGTTTTGGACGGGATAAGGACGGCCCGATACGCTCGGTGTTGGATTGGGAAGTGATTGAACCAGCCAGAAAAACCACGGTTATCGCCTGCGGCGCGTATGTGGATACCGCCATCCGCGCTTTGGAAAAATCGGAAAAGCGATTTGGCCTTTACAGCGCGCGCGCGATAAAACCGCTGGACGAAAAATCGCTGGATGAGATTGCGGCAAAATCCGAACATATCATCGTGATGGAAGACAACGCGATGATTGGGGGTTTAGGCTCGCTGATTGAAGACTATTACGCAAAAAAAGATATCGCGAAAAATATTACCAAGATGGGCATACCCGATCGGTTTATCACGCACGGCAGTGTGGAGCTTTTAAACGAAGAAATTGGGCTGACCGTGGAAGGGCTCCTCGAAAAGGTGGCGGCGCATGAAGGAAAATAGCGATCGCATCGATATCCGGCTTGTGGCGCTGGGGATGGCGCAGAGCCGCGAGGACGCCAAAAAGATGGTGATGGCCGGATGCGTGTTTTCAGATGGGATTCGTGTGGACAAAGTGTCCGAAAGTGTATCGCAGGATGCGCATCTGGAAGTCTTGGGTTTTGAAAAAGAATTTGTCAGCCGCGGCGGATATAAGCTGAAAAAAGCCATCGCGGTTTTTAATATTGAGCTGAATGGCCTCACCTGCGCGGACATCGGCGCCAGCACGGGCGGGTTTTCGGACTGTATGTTGCAAAACGGTGCCAAACGCGTTTTTGCCGTAGACACGGGATACGGTCAGCTGGATTGGAAAATCCGGTCGGACGCACGCGTCAGTCTGTATGAGCGGTTCAACGCACGCTTTCTGGAAATCGACACCTTTGACGAGCCCGTGGACTTTGCCGCCATCGATGTGTCATTCATCTCGCTGAAACTCATCCTTCCCGCTGTCAGGAAAACGCTGAAACCCGACGGCCGGTTGGTCTGCCTCATCAAGCCGCAGTTTGAAGCTGGACGCGAAAAAGTGGGGAAAAAGGGCGTGGTGCGGGACAAGAGTGTGCATGCCGAAGTCATCCGAAACGTTATCGCTTACGCGGAAGGAAGCGGATTAAATGTTCTGGGCCTTGACTTTTCGCCGATTAAGGGCCCGAATGGCAACATCGAATATCTGCTGTTTTTAAGCGCGTCGGAAAAGGCGGTGTCATACAATATCGACTTGGTCATCGATGCGGCATGGACGAATTTATAGCCTATGAAAAACGGCTTTTTTTTGTTATAATTAGAAATAAACGTTTATAAATATACGAGGAGCCAAAATGAAGAACGTCGGCATATATGTGAACTCAACCAAGGATTTTGACGGAGCACTGCCTGACGTTTGCGCGTTTTTGGATGCGCGTAAAATCCAGTATACCGTTGAATTCTCAAACGAAGCGCACAAGATTCAGTGCGACTCCATCGATACGCTGATCGTGTTGGGCGGAGACGGCACACTGCTGACCGCGGCGAGACGCACCGCGCCATACGACGTCAACATCCTCGGTGTCAACACCGGCAGGCTGGGCTTTTTGACCGCCTGTGAAGTATCTGAGATGGATGACCTTCTGACGCGCTATCTGGCGGGGGATTATTACATCGAAAAACGACTGTTGATTAAAACCCGTGTGGTGAAGGACGGAAAATCCGAGTTTTCGAGTCTGGCGATGAACGATGCGTTTATCACGCGAAAAGGTATCGCGCGTATGATGCGGATTGACGTGTTTATCGATGATATTCCAGCCAATGCGTTCAGTGCGGATGGCATCCTCATCAGCACGCCCACCGGCTCGACCGGCTATTCGCTTTCGGCGGGCGGACCGATTATCACGCCCGAAGTGGAGGCCATTCTGGTATCGCCGGTATGCGCCCATTCGCTGAACACCCGTGCCATGGTGATTCCAACATCCAGCCGGGTGACCATCCGCTCGTCATGCCCGTATGAAGACTTATGCCTGACGCTGGACGGGCAGATACAGACCGCATATGCGCCAGATGCACAGATTGAAATCGACGTTTTTGATCACAAAGCACAGTTTATCCGTTTTGACCGGGACTATTTCTACCCGCGGCTGAAAGGCAAGCTGGTGGATTGGTCGATGCCATAAAATATCGAAGCAAGGGCGGAGAAAAAGATGAAGACAGCCAGACAGAACTTGATACTGGATATTATCAAAAGCAATGATATTGAAACGCAGGAAGACCTGGCCGACGCGCTCATGAATATGGGCATCACCATCACCCAGGCCACCGTTTCGCGCGACATCAAGGAGCTGAACCTCATCAAGGTGCAGACCGAAAGCGGACGCTACAAATATGCGGCCAATGCGGGCGAAAGCGACGTCAAAAACATTGGTGTCCTGATTCGCATGTTTAAAACATCGGTCAAATCCATCAAAACCGCGGGCAATATCATCGTCATCAAAACTTTGACAGGGTCGGCCAACGCGGCGGCCGAAGCCGTCGATAATTTGGATTTGGTCGGCATGGTCGGCACCTTGGCGGGCGACAACACCATATTCGTCGCGGCGGCCAGCGAACAGGATGCGGACAGCATCAGCGAGAAATTAAATCAATTGATCAAATAGAAAGAGAAACACGGAAGGACAACAGGGGAACCATGCTTAAGCACCTGCATATACGAAATATCGCATTAATAGACGACCTTCATATCGACTTTTCCGAAGGACTCAACGTACTCAGCGGTGAGACCGGCGCAGGCAAGTCGATTATTGTTGATTCATTGAATCTGGTTTTGGGCGAGCGCGCCGACCGCGAGCTGATAAAAGCGGGAACCGACAAGGCAGACGTGGAGGCCACTTTCGAAATCGGTCAGCATAAGCGCGTCAAACAGCTGCTTTTAGATAACGAACTGGAAGACATGGGCGGTGAACTGGTGATATCCCGTGCGCTCAGCATCGAAGGAAAAAATATCTGCCGTATCAACGGCACACTGGTCTCCCTAAATATCCTTAAAAATATCAGTGATCTTTTGGTGGATATACACGGACAGCATGAACACCAGACCCTGCTGCATCAGGGCAATCATATTGAGTTTTTGGACCGCTACGGCTGGTCCAAGATTAAGCCCTTAAAGCTGACGGTTAAAAAGCTGTTCGACGAATACAGTGAAATCAAGCATTCTATCACCCTGCTCTGCGGCGACGAAAAAGAACGCGAGCGCAGTATGGACCTTTTGCGGTTCCAGATTGACGAGATTACCGCGGCCAAGCTGAAACCCAATGAGGACGAAATTCTTTTGGACGAAAAGAGGAAAATGCAAGCCGCCGAGCATGTGATCGGCGCGCTTTCGGGTGCCTATTCGGCGCTTTTTGAGGGCGGCAACGGTGATTTCGCCATCCTCGATCGTTTTAAGGATATCATCAACCTGTTTGAAAAAATCAAGGATGTGGACGAGAAATACGCCGCCATCTACGAGCGGCTGAACGAAGCTTACTATCTGGCCGAAGAGACGGGCATGGATATTCGTTCGGAAAAGGACGAATACTTCTTTGACCCGAAGGAGCTGGCCGCCGCCGAAGAGCGGATCAACGAAATCAACAACTTAAAGCGCAAGTACGGAAGGGATATCGAGGAGATCTTCGCTTTCCAGAAACGCAGCGAGGATGAATATGAACGTCTGGTCAACGCCGAAGAACAGCTGGGCGTTTTGACCGAAAAAATAAATGGAATTACCGACGACCTGTATTCGGCCAGCATGGCGCTGTCGCTGGAACGCAAGATGACCGCCAAGATATTTGAGCGGGCCATTTTGGGCGAGCTTGCTGACCTTGGTATGACCGGCGCAGGGTTCGAGGTGTATTTCAACAAAATCGAAGAAAAAGAAAAAGCCGAATTCACGGCAAACGGCTTGGATAAGGTGGCTTTCTATATCACCTTGAACCCAGGCCAGCCCTTAAAGCCGCTCTCCAAGGTGGCGTCCGGCGGTGAAATTTCGCGTATCATGCTGAGCTTTAAGAACATCCTCGGCAAGACCGATGTGATTCAAACCAACGTGTTCGATGAAATCGATACGGGCATCAGCGGCATCATCGGCAACGTGGTGGCCGAAAAGCTGGCGTCCATCGCCAAAATGCGTCAGGTCATCTGTGTGACGCATCTGGCGCAGATTGCGGCGTTTGCCGACAAAAACTTTCTGATTGAAAAAACCGTGATTGATGGGAATACCAAAACCGCCACCATCCCGCTGGATGAACCGGGCAAGATTCGGGAGGTCGCCCGTTTGGCGGGCGGCAATGATTCCGAAATCTCGCTCCAGCATGCGCGGGAAATGATCACCAAAGCCAAAAATAAATCTGTATTGTAAAACTTTTAAGCCGGGCAATCGTCCGGCTTAATTATTCATCTTTTATTCACAAGAATGTTATTGAATTGATAGCCGCCTAAAGTATATTGTAAAAAACGAAATTTAAGGAAATGACTTCATGGATATTACTTTACTCTTAGACGTGATATTTGCCTGGGCCAGTGTGGTGCTGGCGGTGTTGGCTGCTGTTATCTGGATATTACGCATTCTGCTTAAAAAGCGCATCGTCGCGCCGGGTTCAGCGCTGGGACGTGCGCATCGTTCGCTTCGGCTGTCGCATATCTGGATTGGTATCGCCTTCATATTCACCAGTGTGATGCACGCCATATTTTCATCGGTTGGTCTGTTCTCGCTGAACTATGGCACGCTGACGCTGATTGTTGGCGTGCTTCTGGCGGCGATGTATATGATTAAAAAAAGAGTTAGTCGGTTTTCCTGGCTGACCATCCATCGCCTGCTGACCGTGATGCTGGTGGTGCTTTTGGGTCTGCATATCTATGACGTGGGCGGGGCACCGGCAACCACACAGCTGATTGCCGAAATTTCCGGTACGGCCCAAACGGCTGAAGCATCCGATCAACTCCTGATGCTGGCTTCGGACGTGGCCGACACAACCGACTCAAAGTATATTGACGGCACATACACGGGCGTGGCTGATGGATTTGGTCCTGACTTAACCGTAGAAGTGACGATTGAGGGCGGTGAGATTACCGATATTCAAATCGTTTCGCATAACGAAGTGGGCGCAAAATACTATGCGTCGGCCATGGTGACGATTCCCGAAGAGATTATCGCGGCGCAGAGCGTGGATGTGGACAGCGTCTCCGGCGCGACATACACCAGTATGGGTATCAAAAACGCCGTAGCTGATGCACTCTCGCAGGCAACAAGCGACGGCAGCACGGTGGTGGCCGTGGAGGACGCATCCTTGCAGGCAGTGGCCACCGAGGCCGTAGAAGAGGTGACGCAGGATACTACAGAAGAAGCCACATTCGCGGACGGAACATATACCGGCGTGGCCGACGGATACGGACCCGATTTGACGGTGGAAGTCACCATTGAAGGCGGGCTTATCACCGATATCCAAATCGTATCGCATAACGAACATGGCTCGCAGTTTTATGGCCCCGCGATGGAGACTGTGCCTGACGAGATTATCGCGGCGCAGAGCGTGGAAGTGGACAGCGTCAGCGGATCCACCTACACCAGCGTGGGTATTAAAAACGCTGTAGCCGATGCACTAACACAGGCTTTGATCAGCGGTGAAGCGCCTGCGACCGAGACTGTGTCCTCGTCCGGGGGACAGCACGGAAACCGCAGAGGATCGGACGACGACTAAGCTGCTCATAAATCAAAAGATATAAGGGCGGTCAGCACCGCCCTTTTTGTCAGCATCGCAGATTTTGGCTCAATGCGGGCAATTTAAAATGTTAAATTCTTATAATGACAGGAATTCGCTTGCAAAAGCGTTTTTTTTTTGCGATAATTATGTCAATCCCTTAAAGAAGCTGCTCAAACAAACAATAATTATGACACATAATGACTGACTTATCCGTATGCTTATTTTGACATAAGGCAACGGTTGCCGCACCTCAATATCGATGGATTCTTACCGTGTCTCAAAGGGATAATGAGATGAGAATGGTTGCTGCATAAGTGAAAAATCAGATCAGTGAGTTTGAAAAATATTTAAAAAAAAATAATAAACTCAGCAAAAACACGATTGATGCCTATATGACGGACATCCATCAGTTTTTCGATTATCTGTCCGAATCCGGATTTTCCAGTTTTTCTGACATCACCAACGCTGTGCTTTTGGCCTATTGTGCCAAAATGCAGAGCAAAGGCATATCGAAAGCCAGTATCTTAAGAAAACTCTCTTCCATCAAAAAATTCTATGGATATTTAAATATCAAGTATAACACCGGCGTGGACATCGGGGCTTTTGAAGATTTGCCCAAACACAAAAAATCCCTGCCAAAATACGTTTCCACACAGGAGATTAACAAACTTTTCGATTCATTTGACGTCAACACGCATAAAGGCTTGCGGGACAAAGCCATGCTGGAACTGCTGTACGCCACCGGCATGAAAGTCTCCGAGTTGATTTCGCTGAAACTGTTTGATTTGTCGCTGGAGAAAATGGAAGTGACACTGCCGGACAGGGATGGGTACAACACCCTGCCGTACCCTGAGAGCACCATGCGCGCGATAAAGGAATATTTAACCCACGCACGGCCGGTGATCACCAAAAATCATCCCAGCGATATTTTGTTTGTCAATTTGAAAGGCGAGGGCATGACCCGCCAGGGCTTCTGGAAGATTATCAAAGAGCAGGCGGACAAAGCGGGCGTGACCGAAGAGATTAACCCGAACACTTTACGCAATTCATTTGCCGTCCACCTCATCAACAACGGCGCAGACGTTCTGGACATTAAAGAGATGATGGGGCATTCGGATATATCGACCACACAGGCCTATTTTGAGGCCGCCAAGTCGGAAAAATTACGGCGGCGGGTGACCACCAAGCACCCAAGGGAGCATTGAAAATATAAAAGGAGAACATCATGAAAAAAGTTGTATTGATTATATTGGATAGCTTTGGTGTTGGAGAACTTGAGGATGCCTATAAATTCGGCGATGAGGGATCCAACACTTTTTTGCATATTGCCGAAAAATCAACGAAGCTGCACATCCCCAATATGCTGGCCATGGGCCTTGCCAACATTCAGGGCTTAAACAGCAAACTGGCAGTGGAAAACCCATCGGGCGCTTATGGCAAAGCCAAAGAAAAATTTGAGGAAAAAGACACCACGGGCGGGCATTGGGAGATTGCCGGACTCATTCTGGATAAACCCTTTAAGACCTACCCGAACGGTTTTCCCAAAGAGATTATGGACGAATTCGAATCCAAAATCGGCACCAAAACGCTGGGGAACTATCCGGCTTCGGGCACCGAGATTATCAAGGAGCTGGGCGAAGAGCATGTGAAAACCGGATATCCCATCGTCTACACCTCAGCCGATTCGGTGTTCCAGATTGCGATGCACGAGGATGTCATCCCGATTGAACGGCAGTACGAAATCTGCAGGATTGCGCGGGAGATGCTGCAGGGGGACAATCTGGTCGGCCGCGTCATCGCGCGTCCTTTTGCCGGATCGCCCGGAAACTTCCAGCGCACCGAAAGGCGGCGTGATTATTCGGTGACGCCCCCGCGCGACACCGTGCTGGATGCGCTGAAAAACGCAGGGAAAAAGGTCTTTGCCATCGGAAAAATTGAAGATATCTTCAACCACAAAGGCATCACCGACGTCATTCATTCCACCAATAATGCGGCGGGCATTGAAGCCACTTACACGGCTATGAAGCAGGATTTCGAGGGGCTGGTCTTCACCAACCTCGTCGATTTTGATATGCTGTACGGCCACCGCAACAACGTGGACGGTTACGCCGAAGCGCTTTCCTACTTTGACGAACGACTGCCCGATATCATCGCGCTTTTGGGCGACGAGGATATCCTGATGATTGCGGCCGACCATGGATGCGACCCAACGACGCCCAGCACCGATCATAGCCGCGAGTATATCCCGATTCTGGCTTACGGAAAAACCGTGAAAGCCAATATCGACCTCGGTGTCCGCGACAGCTTCTCGGACATCGGCGCGACGATTGCCGAATTCTTTGAGGTGCCCTTCGTCGTGGGAAAATCATTTTTAAAGGATATTTCGAAATAGGAAGAGAAATGACAAAAGAACGTATTGATGCGGCTTCAGCATACTTAAAAGATAGAATTAAAACCCCCGATCTGCTGATTATTCTGGGGTCGGGATTGGGCGATTACGCCGACACATTCACCGATGCGGTGAAAATCGCTTATTCGGATATTCCGGGCTTTCCGAAGTCCACCGTGCCCGGGCATGCCGGACAGCTGGTGGTTGGAGAAAAGCATGGAAAAACAGTGGCTGTGATGCAGGGACGGTTCCATTGCTACGAGGGATACACCCCGCAGGAAGTGGTGATTCCCGTCCGCACGCTGATGAAACTGGGATGCAAAAAGATGCTGGCCACCAACGCGGCGGGCGGCGTGAACGCGAAATTTCAACCGGGCGATTTGATGATTATCACCGACCATATCAATCTGGCCGGATTCAATCCGCTGACCGGCCCAAACCACGACGACCTGGGCCCGCGCTTTTCGGATATGACCTACGCGTACGACAAGGTTTTGCGGCAGATTCTCATGGACGGCGCATCGGAGCTCCAAATCAGAGTCCAGCAGGGCATCTACTGCCTGTGGTCGGGGCCGTCGTTTGAAACACCGGCAGAAATCGTGTTCTCGCGCACCATCGGCGCTTCGGCGGTGGGCATGAGCACGGTGCCCGAAGTGATTGCGGCCAACCACGGCGGCATGCGGTGCGCCGGACTTTCGTGCATCACCAATATGGCGGCGGGCATGCTGGACCAGCCCTTAAATCATGAGGAAGTGCTGGAGACCGGAAAGCTGGCTGCCGAAAAAACAAAGTTGCTGATTGACTACTTTGTATCCAGAGTGTAGTTATAGCGGTTTATATTCGCATATACGGATATAGTTTATTAACGAAATAAAAACTGTTGTTTCAGCGGTTGAATATCGGTCGCCATATACGGTATAATGGTTGAGCTGTTTAGACAGGAAGAAAATAGGAGTTAAAATATATGCTTTTACAGGCGATTTCAAGCGGATCTACTTGGACAGAAATTTTAATCATGATGGCCTATCTGGTACCGGCACTGCTGATTGGTTTTTCGTTCCATGAAGCGGCGCATGCGTATGCGGCATTTCGCGCCGGAGACCCGACGGCGCGCAACCTTGGCCGGATGTCCTTAGACCCTTTGCGGCACCTGGATCCGATGGGAACTCTGATGCTGTTGCTGGTCGGATTCGGATGGGCAAAACCCGTGCCGATCAATCCGAGGAATTTTAGAACCCCGAGAAGAGACGAATTTGTCGTCAGCATTGCGGGGATTCTCACCAATTTTGTTCTGGCGTTTTTTGCGATGGGGCTGTATGTGCTCCTAAGCACCAAAGGATGGTACGACCGTCTGGGCGTGATTTTAAATTTCCTCATCTATCTGGTTCAGATCAATGTGGTTCTTGCCGTGTTTAACCTGATTCCTCTGCCGCCGCTGGACGGGCATCATCTGGTTACGGCGGTATTCCCCCGAACCGAGCGGTTCTACTATTCCATCGCGCGTTACGGTTTCTGGATTCTGATTGGTGTGCTGTTTATTCTCAACCAATTCAATATCCTTGAAACGGTGGTTTGGAGCATCATCAACAAATTCTATGCGTTTTATAAGTTGTTCATGTGATGGATAATTATCAGTTTAAACTCGATCAGTTTGAAGGCCCGCTGGACCTCTTACTGCATCTGATTAAAAAATCAAAAATCAATATTGAAGACATCTTTGTCTCTGAGATCACCGAACAGTATCTGGCCTACATGGAAGAACTCGATGAGCTGGACATGGACCGTGCCAGTGACTTCCTGACCATGGCGGCCACGCTGGTCTATATCAAGTCCCGCACGCTGGTGCCAAAGCCGGTGGATGACGACGAGCTGGAGGAAGACCCGGAGCAGGAGCTGATTGAGCGCCTGAAAGCCTACAAGATATTCAAAGAAGCGTCGCAAGGCATGAAAACCATGGAAGAGACGGCGCGGGGCAGACACTTTAAACTGCCGCAGGAATATCCGTTTGAGCTGGACAACTTCTCCATCGAAGGCGCCACTGTCGATAAACTGTACGCGGCGTTTAACCGCATCATGCAGCGCGTCACCGAGCATGAAGAAAACCCATATCGGCAGATTGACTTTGCGCCCGAAGTGGTTTCGGTGCGTCAGCGGCGGCAGGATATACTGGATATGCTGAAGGAAAAAGGCACGATATCCTTCGATATGCTGTTTGAAGGCGTGGCGTCACGGCTGATGATGGCAGTCACCTTCCTCGCGTTGCTGGAGCTCCTGCATATCGGCAAGATTAAAGCCACACAAAAAGAAAACACAGATGTGATCATCATTTCAAGAAAATAGACAGATAAGGGAAACGGAAGAACACGTGGTAGAGAAGAATATTGAGAACGCGATAGAGGCAATTCTGTTTGTAGCCGGAGAGGCGATGAAGATTTCGGACATCGCCAGCGCTTTGGAGGAATCCGAAGTGACGGTTTCTTCGGTTGCCGACCGAATGATTGAAGAGCGCAAGAAAAACGAAAGCGGGATTGAGATTTTACGCTTAGGCAACAAACTGCAGCTTTCGACGAATCAGGCGTACGAGCCCTATATCAAAAAGCTGTTTATGCCGGACAACACCTACACCATCACCAACGCCGCCATTGAAACACTTTCGATTATCGCCTATAACCAGCCCATCACCCGCGGCGAGATTGAGAAAATCCGCGGCGTCAGCTGTACCTATTCGCTGGGCGCGCTGCTGGCCAAGGGACTGATCAGCGAAGCAGGTAAAAAAGAAACGCTGGGAC
The DNA here is from genome assembly GCA_937863465.1 of uncultured Clostridia bacterium. Lineage (GTDB taxonomy): Bacteria > Bacillota > Clostridia > Christensenellales > CALMFG01 > CALMFG01. The sequence goes on along the minus strand of CALMFG010000027.1, from coordinate 3,439 downwards.
ATCCCATCCTCTACGCCACCACCGACGAGTTCTTACGGCATTTCGGGCTTTCCGACCTGATGGAACTGCCGAAACTGGCCGAACAGGAAAATGAATAGATTGAACCGAATACCAGACAAATCGTTTGGTATTTTTTATTTCGGCTGATATAATAATTTCTATGGAAAATGAATGGATGCGATTAAATAAATATTTGGCGGACTCCGGAGTATGCAGCCGAAGAAAAGCGGACGAGCTGATTGCGGCGGGCGCGGTGACGGTCAACGGTCAGGTCACGACCGAAATGGGGACGAAAGTGGATGCCTTGCAGGACAGTGTGACGGTGAACGGCGAACTGATTTCACTCAATACGGCGCATGAATACTATATCCTTAATAAGCCGACAGGCGTGGTCTGCACATGCGACGATCCGCAAGGCAGGCGGACTGTTCTGGATATCATCCAAACTGACGCGCGATTGTATCCAGTGGGGCGGCTGGACTTTGAATCCAGCGGACTTTTAATTTTGACCAATGATGGAGACATGACGCACCGTGTGACGCATCCCAGCTTTGAACTGGAGAAGGAATATATCGCCTCGGTACGCGGAACGCTTTCGGATGCCGATTTGGATAAGCTTCGAAACGGCGTATATATCGACGGTAAAAAGACAAGCCCGGCGACTGTAGAAGTGCTGAAAAAAGGGGAAAAAACGAGTATCATCAAATTCATCATACACGAGGGAAGAAACCGACAAATTCGTATGATGATTCGGGCGGTGGGCAGCCATGTCGCCGCGCTGGAACGCGTCCGGCTGGGGAAACTGAAGCTGACGGGTTTAAAATCGGGGGAATATCGAAAGCTGTCGCCAGAGGAGATTGACTATCTGAAAGGGCTGAATTAAGCGACGAGGGCTGAGGCTATACAGAACTCCAAAGGGCATGGAACTATCAGGAAACATGAAAAACATCTGACAATAACGCCATCATCACGATGCGAAATTCATGAAGAAAATCGATTGATCGGGTATTAAATAGAAGAAGAAATGCCGGAAATCCGATCGTGTTTGAATAAAAACAAGTTGATTTTTAACGAGATATAGAGGATAATATATAAAGTTACGAGCATATGATGGGGTAATGTGGATTAATTTTTATTGATTTGCGGATTACGAAATTTACATCCCAACAATAATTTTAAATATTACGAAGGATTTATGGAGGTTTAACGAATGAGCAAACTCGACAGGCTAAAAGAATTTGAAACAAAAAAACAGTCTGTGCTCGCGGGCGGCGGGGAAGCCAAAGTCAAGAAACAGCATGACGACGGTAAACTGACGGCCAGAGAGCGTATCGCGAGGCTTTTGGATGACAAGAGTTTTGTTGAAACAGACGCGTTTGTGCAGGGATCGATGGCCGCGGACGGCTTTGAAGCTGTCTCAGCAGCCGGCGAAGGCGTTGTGACCGGTTTTGGCACCATCAACGAACGTCCGGTGTACGTGTTCTCACAGGACTTCACGGTGCTTGGCGGATCGCTGGGCTACATGCACACACAAAAGATTTTAAAGGTACTGGATATGGCGGGCAAAACAGGGATTCCTGTGATCGCTGTGCTGGATTCCGCCGGCGCAAGATTGGGCGAAGGCGCGGCCAGCCTGAACGGCCTTGGCAAAATCATGAAAAAAATGACCGAGCTTTCGGGCGTGGTTCCTGTCGTTTCCGTTGTGGCCGGCCCGTGTGTGGGCTCGGCATCCTATCTCACGGCATTATCCGATTTCGTTTTCACTGTAGACAAAATTTCAACCATCGCTTCGGCGGCACCTTCCACCTATGGTGTGGACGCCAAGAGCTTCGGCGGCGCAAAAGCTTCTGTTGAAGTTTCGGGCGTTGCGGATTTCTTTGCGGGCAGCGAAGATGCATGCTATGTGCAGGTTAAACAGTTGATGGAATTCCTGCCGTTCAACAACGTGGAAGATGCGCCGGTTTATGACATGACCGATGACTTAAACCGTCAGATTGCCGAATTTGATTCTTCGGAAGTGGACGCGAAAGCGATGATTGCGGCGATTGCCGATGGTCGCATATTTTTGGAAACCAAAGCCGGATATTCTTCCAGCATCGTGACCGGATTTATCCGCCTGAACGGTTTTGTTGTGGGCGTGGTCGCCAACAACGGCGCACCGCTCTGCAAAGAAGGCGCAAAGAAAGCGGCAAAATTCATTCGCTTCTGTGATGCGTTTAATACGCCCATCCTGACCTTGGTCGATACCGAAGGCTATGCGGTGGATGCCGAAGCCGAAAAAGCGGGTGTGATTTCCGACGCGGCCAAACTGATCTTCGCCTATGCCGAAGCCAGCGTACCCATGGTCACGGTGATTACCGGTAAAGCGGTCGGCGCCGGATTTGTATCCATGTGCCCCAAAGGACTTGGCGCGGATATGGTCTATGCGTGGCCGAATGCTGAAATCTCCTGCCTGGCTTCCGAAACTGCGGCCAACATCATCATGACCGATGAGCTGATCAGCGCGGACAACCCGATAGAAAAACGCAAGACACTGGGCGGTCTGTATGCCGAGAAATTCGCTAATCCGTTTGAAGCGCCCAAGCAGGGCGCGGTGGACGATATCAACAAACCCACCGAAACCAGACACCGCGTCATCGCCGGCCTTGAAATGGCCTTTGGAAAGCGCGACCAGGTTCTGCCGAAAAAACACAGCGTATTGCCGCTTTAATCTAGGAGGAAAATATTATGAGTTTAGCATTAACAAAACTGGCATTTGGCGGCGGCGTCTTTTTGTTCGGTTTCAGCATTGTTTTCTTTTGCTTAATCGTTCTGCTATATTACATCAAATTTCAATCTTTGTTCTTCACCAGCAGTAAAAAAAAAGAGAAGACCGTCGAGCTGAATAGCAAAAAAAAAATCGAAAATGCAACCGTCCCAACAGCAACATCAAATGACGGTGAATTGATTGCGGTAATCTCCGCAGCTGTGGCTATGGCTCTTGGCACAGCACCCGGCAATTTGGTAATAAAGTCCTACCGCAGAATCGGCGCCAACACACCAGCTTGGCGGCAGGCGGGCAGACGTGATTCAGTTTTTAATAAATTTTAAATAAGTTTGGAGGAAACATTCATGCGTAAATTTAACATAAGTGTTAATGGAGCTTCTTACGAAGTGGAAGTTGAGGAAATCGGCGGCGGATACAGCGCACCGGCTCCCGTAGCAGCGCCTGTCAGCGCACCTGCCGTTGCAGCAGCTCCGGCTCCGGCAGCAGCACCTGCTGCTCCCAAAGCGGCAGCTCCGGTTGGCGCTGGCGAGCAGATTAAATCGCCGATGCCCGGAAACATTTGGGGTATTGTGGCAACACCCGGCCAGATGGTTAAAGAAGGCGATACCATTCTGATTCTGGAAGCCATGAAGATGGAAAACGAAATTCTGGCCCCCAAAGACGGAAAAGTGG
>CALMFG010000026.1 GCA_937863465.1 uncultured Clostridia bacterium | reverse complement strand
GTCTGATTATGTGCATGAACGCCGTTATTGGGAATGCCCCACCGCCGGTTGGTCTCTGTTTGTTTGTGGGCTCTACTATCGGCAAGGTCCCATTAGCCAAGGTGGCAAAGAAGGTGCTTCCGTTTGTCGCGGCTGAGGTGGTTGTACTATTCATGGTTACCTATATTCCGCTCTTGACCACTGCAATTCCCAAAATGGCGGGTTTGATTAAATAAATATTTGAAGTATAATAGTGTAAAATATGAGTTGCGGATGGGAATATGATTACAATAAAAGATGTGGCAAACCACGCCGGTGTATCAATCGCAACGGTCTCACGTGTGATGAACAATGCCGATAATGTAGGTGAGGAATACCGAACCGCTGTATTAAAGGCGATTGAGGAGCTCGATTACAGACCGAATGCGGTGGCCCAGTCTTTAAAAAGCCGACGCTTTAAAACGATTGGTGTCATCGTATCGGATTTTTCGGTATCCTTCTTTGAATGGATTATCAAAGACATTGAGCAGAAATTCTGCATCAAAGGACATATGCTTCTATTTGTAAACACATATGACAGCCCTGAACTGGAAAAACGAGGTATCCAGTTTATGCTGGAAAAGCAGGCGGATATAATCCTGATCTGCTCAACCGGCGAAAACGAAGACTACTTAAAGAAAATACAGCACGAAGGCATATCCGTCATCTTTTTTGATCGACGACCGAGAGAATATGCCTTTCCTATGGTGATTGTGGATAAGCGCGAAGCGATGTACCGAACCTTGGATTATCTTTGGGGAATCGGTCATCGCCGTATTGCGCTGATATCGGGGCCGCTGCAGATGACATCCAACTACGATCGGTATATGGGCATTACAGATTATTTGTATGACCACAATATTTCGCCGCGTGCCATCAGCTATTTCTTTGGTGAGTTCTCGGAGAAATATGGATATTCGACGATGAAAGCTCTGATGAAGAGCAAAAGCGGACCTACAGCTATAGTTACAGGAAGCTCGGTCATTGCGATTGGGGTCTATGTCTATTGTGCGGAGAATCAGCTTCGCATTCCGGAGGATGTGTCGGTGGTTTCATTCGGCGATTTCTCTTGCGGTCAGATCATCTATCCCCGGCTGTCTTATATCGACGATGAACACAATGAACTTAGCAAGCATCTGATTCGAATGATTCAAAAAGCCTTCAATGAGGAATTAACCGAGAAAGAAATCATCATTCACTCACAAATACAGATTAATCACTCTGCTGTTGAAATTTCTGGAGTGGTCGAATCGTGAAAACAAAGGACTATGAAAGTACTAAACTTTGGATCTTTAAACATAGATAGGGTATATCAAGTACCGCATTTTGTTTCGGCAGGCGAGACGCTGCTGTCAACGGAATATGCGCTGTTCCCGGGTGGGAAAGGTTTGAATCAGAGTATCGCTCTGGCCAGAGCTGGTCTTGACGTCTATCATGCTGGTAAAATAGGCGAAGACGGTGCTTTTTTGAAGGCTTTATTGGCCGAAAACCATGTCAATACCGACCACATCTTTTCGGAAAATGGTGCGACCGGCCATGCGATAATTCAAGTGGACAAAGCTGGGCAGAATTGTATCTTGCTGTTTGGCGGGACAAATCAGACGATAACATGCGAAGAAATTGACCAAGTGCTATCCTGTTTTATGCGCGGTGATTATATTGTTTTGCAGAATGAAATATCAAATCTTGATTACATCTTCGATTCGGCAATAAAAAGAGGGCTTCGCATTGTGCTAAATCCGTCCCCCTACACACCAGCATTGTTGGACTATGATTTGTCCGCAGTGGATGTTTTGATGCTGAATGAAGTTGAAGGCAAGATGATGACAGGACAATCATCTGAGGACTGCATAATGGATGCTCTAATTGCTCGTTTTAAAAACGCCGTCATTGTCTTAACGCTGGGCCCTGATGGTTCCATATGTTACGATCGGGAGCGAATTCATCGGTTTGGAACCTACGAAGTCCCAATTGTCGATACAACGGCCGCAGGAGATACGTTTACCGGTTTCTTTTTAGAAGCCTATATATCCACTGCAGATTGCGCGCATGCGTTAAAGATGGCCAGCGCAGCAGCATCTATCGCGGTAGGCAATGCCGGGGCCGCGAAGTCGATACCGTACAAGGAAAATGTTATTGCTTTTCTAACGAAAATTGAATAATCGATTCGACGAGTGTTATTGAAAGACAAGAAGTGTGAAGATTAAAAGTTAAATTGGATGCTTAACTTGTTGAGCGAATACAGCTAAATCCGTATGTTTTATCTATTAAGTGAAAAAGTATCCATCAAGTCGGATGCTTTTTTTGTGCTTCAGGTCGCGAAGAGTGAAATGGTTTGAGAGAGAGGTTAAGATTCGGCGAATTTCAACGTATGCAGATTGCTCATTTTTTATTCCCGCGTATTCTCAGATGGTCACAACCATTCAATGGTGCAACCTTAATGCCGGATACTATTATGTATTTGAACTGTTTACAGTATATAGAAAATCGAGACACCTTCATTGCAGACGCCTTGATTCTTGGCGGAGAGGTCCGGCGCAATATAAAGCACCAAAAAATATACCATATGGTGTGGTCATGGTGGGGTATAGCATAGAAAATCATCAAACATAGCGTGACCAGACCGGCATAGGGCGAAAACTTCTTGTTTTTTGTACTTGTAAACGATTGGTTGGATGTGAATAGCTTGGAATTCTGGTTTCATAATAAATTCGCTGGTTACGCATTCAAAAAATGCGTTATGCAAACATTTCAGGCACAATGGGCCGCGTCAGAAGAACCCAACTTAAGTTGATTTTTTGCCTGACTTGCGATTGATTGAGCAGAATACACTGACCATAGCAGAATACAAATCAAAGTACTTCATCAGAAGATTGCATATAAAAGGATTGACGTCCCATGCGGTTTTTTCAGGGCATAAAAGAGACTAATTTGGGATTTGAATAAAAAAGATGGAATTGACGCAAGATCTATCTTTTTTTCGTATAATCAATATTCAATTATAGAAGATGTATTGATGATGAAGAAATATGAAGTAGAAATGAAAGCGGCTGTTACGCATAAATATTCAAATGTTGTGAAAGTTCGAGAACTATGTTA
>CALMFG010000025.1 GCA_937863465.1 uncultured Clostridia bacterium | reverse complement strand
GGGTTTTGATGGTTTTCGTTCTGCTGGTTCCTGTTTTTGCCGCGGCGGATGACGGGTCCTATTTCGAATACAATCCGGAAATGAAGGTTACTTTGGACATTATAACGCCGGTGGTGGCTATCGGCGATACGCTTGAGTTTACTATTGTCATGGAAAACACAACCGGGGTAGCCATTGATGTTTCGCTAGACTGGTCGAGTCAGGAAATACGATTCGATCTGGGGGATAATTATAATGTTAAGCCCGGAGAGCGCGCGACGGTCGATATCAGCATGCCCATGCCTATGCCGCAAGTGTGGTACAAAGAAGGCGATAAGTACTATGCGCCCATTGATATCTATTACTATTATTATTCGACAGACTATGATTCGGATGAGTATTATACCGCCTTCTATATGAATCAGGAGATGGCGCGCGTGGAAGTCACCAACCTGCACGATGGCACCGGGAAAGTGCGGATGGATATCAGCAACGAAGACACGGTATGCGCCTATGCCGTTGACAAATATGGCGACGCTTATTTGCCCATGACACACAGCGCGGATGTGGCCGTGACCAATATTTCAGGAAAAAACATAGATTATTTTGTTTATAACTGGAGAAGCGAAAATGAAATAGGGGAAAAGCGCGAGCTAAAGCCGGAGCAGACCTATGTCTTTGAGTCATATTTTGGGAGAATCTACGAAAAGAAAAATGATTTTCGTAATTCGGTGATGGTGGATTATCCGTTTATCTTCCAGATTGACGGGAAATACTACGCTTACAAGGAATCGCGGATTTATCCTGCCGTAAACTGGGATTATGATCTGGATTTAAGCGTGAAGATTGAAAAATATGCCGGAGCGTATAAGAGCCAAAAAGCCGGCTACGAGAACTATGCTGTGAATATTACCAACACCGGAGACAGAACCATCGATGGGTTTTATGCCGCTATCGGTGACACACACCGCGATGTCTTTAGCCTCGCGAATTTGGTGGGAAGATTAGACCCCGGTGAAACGGCGCAGTATTATATCACCCATCCGAGCAATGAGCCGGAGCTGAATATCTATGCGGGCATCGTCTATAACGACAGTGTGTACTACACAAACAAAATTACGTGCACAAATATGGACACAGGCGCAGATGCGTTTGAGGAAGATAGTTGGGCTACCTACAATGAAAACTACCCTGACATGGTATTGACAATCACTGATGATGTGGAGGAAACGGAGAAGCCGCAGGACTTTTCATCCACCGAGGCCTATGACGGGCCGGCGGTGCTGAACATCGTGGAGGCGGATGAACCCGACGAAGACGAACCGACGCAGAGCACACCCGAGCCGGCAGCCGTGACCCCGGAACCGACGCAAACACTGATTACTGTAACGGTGGAAAAAACCAGCGTGATACCGGCCTGGGTCTATGTGGTTCTGCCGCTGACGGCGGCGTTGGTTGTGGGGCTGACGCTGTTCTTGCGCAAGAAACAGACTAAAAAAGAAGATCAAACCCAAGCCCCACAATGATGGAGGCGAGGTTGAACACCAGTGACCAGAGCGCGGCTTTGCCGATTTTGGGGATGATTTTGGAGAACCAGTAGAGAATAGCCTCCAGCGCCCAAACCCCAATTTCGCCGGTGAGCCAGATGCCAAAGCGGCTGTCCCAGCCCGAAACCACGGCAAAGTGGAAGAAAAGGTGCAAAAGCAGATGCGAGAGCAGGTTGAAGGACGCGGCGGCGAGGATATGGGTGGGCTTATGCGATATAATCAACGCGAACAGACCCACCTCGACGACGAGGGTGATGATGAGAGCGGTTAGGTAGCTGGAAAGCGGGAAAAAGAACATGGTTTTCTCCTGAATGGTTTGATTACAGCGTAGTACACCCAGAAGGATTTGGCAATAGAAATTTGAACACATAAAGAGCGCCCGCTTCGGCAGGCGCTTTTTGGTTATCCGCAGTTCCGGTTGCATCCTTCTCCGCTGTGGTTATAGGGGCAGCCGATACAGGCCGGATTGCCTTTATATTTCTTTTTCTCGCGCACTACCCGGAAGACGGCAAAGCCGATAATAAGGGCGATGACGGCAATGACGATGATATTAGCCAGCAAAGTGAACACCTTCTTCCATGCTTTCGCTTAGTTTGGAGCCCCGCTTCATGAAGAAACCGATGACGCCGGCGATGACCAGCACGGCGGTAAGCCCGCCAACGAAACCCGTACCCACCGCGCCGGTGGTGATGAGTGTACCCGTCTGGTAGACCAGAAAGGCGAGCGTATAGCCCATGGACAGCTGAAACGCGATGCCGCCCCAGAACCATTTTCTCGATTCCATTTCGCCGCGCATGGCGCCGATGGCCGCAAAGCAGGGTGGAGTGAAGAGGTTAAAGACCAGATAGGCCAGCCCGGCCGCCGCACCGATGCCGAACACCGCGCCGACCTCGCCCGCGCCACCGACCAGCGCCAGATCATCCACACTGATAAAGCGGGTGACTGAAAAGGTGACGGCCAGCGTGCCAACTACGTTTTCCTTGGCGATAAACCCCGTGATCGCGGCCGCCGCAAACTGCCAGAGGCCGAATCCCAGCGGGATGAACAGCCACGCGAAGGGGGAAGCGACAGCGGCCAGAATACTGGTTTCGGGGGCGTCGCCTACCAGCTGAAGCTGCCAGTTGAAGGACTGAAGAATCTGGATGACCGCGTTACAGATCAGAATGATGGTACCGGCCTTGATGATGAACGCTTTGGCGCGCACCAGCATGGAGAGCGCGGCGCGTTTAATGCTGGGCCAGCGGTATTCGGGCAGTTCCATGATGAAGTAGGATTCCTTGGATGCATCACCGGTAATCCTTCGGACGATGAGCCCGCTCACGACGATGATGACGATGGCAAGAAAATACATAGAGGTGCCCACCCAGCCCTGATTGCCAAAAAAGAGACCTGAGAACAGCGCGATGATGGGCAGTTTGGCGCCGCAGGGCATAAAGGGCGAGAGCATGGCGGTGGTGCGCCGCTGACGGGTGTCCTTGATGGTGCGGGAGGCCATGATGCCCGGGATGGCGCACCCGGTGCTGACCACCATGGGGATGACCGACTTACCCGAAAGACCGATGCGCTTGAAGAAACGGTCCATCACCACCGCGACGCGTGCCATGTAGCCGCAGTCCTCCAGCAGAGCCAGACAGAAGAACAGAATCATGATGAGCGGCAGAAAGCCGACCACCGCCGAAACGCCGCCGATGATGCCGTCCACCAGCAGGCTGGACAGAAAAGGATTGACGCCGGAGACGAGACCCGCCACCCAGGACTGGAAAGCATCCAGCCACCCGACCAGAATGTCGGCGAGAAATGGGCCCGCCCAGGCCTGGGAGAGCGAGAACACCAGCCAGATGACCAGCGCGAAGATCGGGATGCCCAGCCAGCGGCTGGCGATGATGCGGTCGGCCTTGTCCTGCGCGGTCTGGGAAGCCGAGCTGACTTTGCGGTGTTCCACATCGGCCACAATCCGGCTGACAAACTCATACCGCTTTTTATCCGCCTTTTCAAAATCCGCCTCAGTCGCGGCGTGCCGCGTACCGGCGATATGCGGCGCGGGCTGACGGTAATCCGAAAGCCCCAGCCGAATCGCTTCGGCGGCCAGCTGCTTTAGGCCGCTGTTGTGCGCCGACTTGGTGGCGATGGTGGCGATGACCGGGCATTGCAGGCGCTCACTGAGCCAGTCGAGATGGATACTGCTTTGTTTTTTTTCGGCGGTATCGTATTTATTCAGCGCCACGACCACCGGAACACCGAGTTCCAAAAGCTGGGTGGTGAAGAAAAGCGAACGGCTTAAATTGTCCGAATCCACGATGTTGATGATGACGTCGGGTTTTTCGTCGCGAATAAAATCCCGCGTGATGGATTCATCCGACGTAAAGGGGGACATAGAATAAGCCCCGGGAAGATCGACGACGGTGACGTCCGCCTTTTCGCGGTTCAGCTCGGGCTTCAGCGGCCCTTCCTTTTTTTCCACCGTGACGCCCGCCCAGTTGCCGACATATTCCTGCCTGCCGGTGATGGCGTTAAACAGCGTGGTTTTCCCGCTGTTCGGGTTCCCCGCCAATGCGATTTTCATTTTATTTCTCCATTACTTGAAATTATTTAAAGTTAGGCAAAGCTAACAAAATAGCTAAAAAAAAGAGATTGGGAGGGGTGTAAGGCTAAATCATGATAACGCGTGCCAAACCCTCGTCGATACTGTACCGCGCGTCTTTGACATTGATGATGAAATTGGAAGCCAATTTGGAGATGATGGTCACCTTTTCGCCGCTGTAACAACCCAGGGTAAACAAAAAATCCCGCATGCTGTCCTTGGCTTCCACATCGCGAATCACATAAGTCTGGTTGACGGTTCCTTGTGCCAGTGTCATCATTTTCACCTCGCATTTCATAGTTAGCTTTTGCTAACCATAGATAATTTAGCATGCGCTAACCCCCCATGTCAACCCTTTGATTGTGATTTTAATGACAATTTCACAAATTTGCTTTATACTGCAGATAACGAAAGGGAGAAGCGATGCAAAAGCGATTTTTCTCAATCGGCGAGGCGCTGATTGATTTTATTCCAAACGGCGCGGGACTGCCGTTAAAGTCGGTGGAGGGCTTTATCAAAAAAGCGGGCGGCGCACCGGCCAATGTCTGCGCGGCCGTGGCCAGACAGGGCGTAGACGCCGCGTTTATCGGCAAGGTGGGCAAAGATGCCTTCGGGGATTTTCTGATTGAAACCATGAAAGCGGCGGGCATCGACACGCGGCATGTCTTCCAAACCGGCGCGGCCAACACCTCGCTGGCCTTCGTTTCGCTGAAAAAAGATGGTGAGCGGGATTTTTCGTTCTACCGCAATCCGGGTGCGGATATGCTGCTGGAAGCGGATGAGATTTCGCCGGACTGGTTCGGGCGCGGCGATTTTCTGCACTTTGGCACCGTGGACCTCATCGACGCCCCGGTGAAACAGGCACACATTAAGGCCATCGACTGCGTTAAGCAAAAGCAGGGCACCATCATCTTTGACCCAAACTTACGGCTTGCGCTGTGGGATGATAAACAAGCGCTGAAGGAAACCGTGTGGGCGTTTATGCCGAAAGCGGATATCTTAAAAATCAGCGATGATGAAATCGATTTTATCTTTGATACCGAAGACGTGGACAAAGCGGCGAAAAAAGCTTTTGCTCTCGGGGTGTCGGTCTTCCTCTATACCATGGGCAGGGACGGCTCACGCATCATCACGCGCGGAATGGATGTCACAAAGGCTGGATTTAGGATTAACGCGGTGGATGCGACCGGCGCAGGCGACGCGTTTATCGGGGCGTTTGCCGCCGGACTGATTCGCGGAGAGCTGGATATTGCGAAGATGACACCGACCGATGCCGAAAGCCTGCTGACACGCGCCAATGCGTGCGGCGCGATTGTGGCTGGAAGAGTCGGCGCAATCGAATCGATGCCCACAGAGAAAGAGACTGAAGACTTCATCCGCAGTGCCGAAGTCGACGGTTTTCTCACAAACAGTGAAATTCTTTAACGTATTTTCTTTATGGATTCCTGAGGATTTGGCTGCAGATATGCGGGACATATCGTCATGATGTCATAATGAATCAATATCCCGTAGTATGCCGTGCCGGAGGCACAGGGCGTCGGGAAGGCCCGCATTTTTTAGCGTTTTTCGGCGCAAATCCATTTGACATAAGAGGAAAAATTCTATATGATGTTTATGTATTTTTAATGGGGTTAGAATAAAGGCAAACTGGCCGAAAGACCAGGACGCAAAACCAAGGGGCCTAAAGTTTTGGCTATGGCAGCCCGGTTACCTATGCTCGTTTTAACATGAAAGTAGGTAACTTTTTTTATTACCTGCTTTTACAGTGATGGGATAAGGCGGGTATTTTTATGGTCACGTACAGATGTATCATCAGACCGATTAATCTGGCGCCCGTGATGGCTGTTGCATTGTTAATAGCCCTTCTTACCATCCCCATATCCGGCTTATGTGCGGACAGTGATGTGCGTCTGATGAGTGGGAATATAATCCCCACCGCGGAATATAACAAGAATATCGGAGACAGCACAACCACCGCCCGCATAAATGATATGTCTGATAACAATCGTGCCGCCGAGATTCTCAACATGGTGAACAACGATGGCACTGGGAGTTCGAAATATACCAGAAAGACAGACGTCTTATCAGAGAAAATTTGGGATAGTGGCAGTTCCGCATACGGGGATACGCTGGCGGTCGATTTTTCCGGCACCCGCGTAGAAAGGGAACTACAAGTGTCGGGGCATACGATTTACACGGCTGCCGCTTGGGCTAGCGACGCCCCGGCACTACCCACTGCAACACCGTCCGCCACAGCGTCGGCGGCGTTAGTGAGCGATACCGAAAAGCCGATTGCACAAGCCACATCCTCCCCATACAGCACCGATGCGAATTCGCCAACCCCATCGCCGACACCAGCAGTGCCGACGGCATCGTACGACGGTACCCTTGCGGGCATCAGCGCGAGCGACAGCGGAAGCGGAGAAATCGAGACGATTCCGGATGAAGAACTGCCCGAAGGCGTTTCGTCAGCCAGTCAGCAGATTCATTGGTTTACGGTTGCGGTCATCATCCTTGTCTTTGGCACCAGTGTGGGATTCTCGGTGTTCCTGTGGCAGAAACGCAACGCGCGATATATGCGACGCTTTTAACACTTCCTAAAGAAAAGCTTCATAGAAAAGCGCTCAAGTAACAATATATAAAAACGAAAAGAAGACCAGCCATATTAGCCGGTCTTTTTTTCTGCATTTTTTCAAAATCTCAGTCTTATACTTCGGTGACGATATCGTCATATTGCCTGCGCGGACGGCGCAGGGCCAATGGATGATCCGGGTCGATATAGCCCAGCGAAATGAGCATGACAACCGCTTTGCCTTCGCCGATATTGAATGCTTTTTTGATGCCGTCAAAATCGATGCCGCTCATCGGGTGGGAATCCACGCCGAGATAGGCGGCCGCATACATGATGGACATAGCCAAAAGCCCGGCATTGGACTCGGCGAATTTAATCTTGCGTTCGGGGCTGGTGCCGTAAAGAGACCTGGCCGATTGAACCGCCGCATTGAAACCGGCCTCTTCCTTGAATATCCCGCGGGCTTCCTCCCAAACGGGGTTACTAAGGTCATAGCCTTCCCGGTTTCCGATGAGTATCAGTGTGACCGGGGCGTCCAAAATCTTCTGCTGGCCGCCGGCGTTGTCCGCCAAAAGCTGCTTGGCTTCGGCACTGCGTACTGCGATGATCTCCCAGGGCTGCAGATTGAAAGCCGAAGGCGCGAGCACCGCGAGGTCGATGATGGCTTTCAGCCGCTCGGGCGGCAAATCTGCATTCTTGTCAAAAAACCGTACCGCGCGCCGTTCCTCAAATATATTGGTATGTCTCATAAATATTCTCCATTCGTGTGAACGTGTTTTATTAGGCTCATTATATCAGCATATTCATAGGATTAAAGACATGATTGTTAATAAACATCGGATAAAACTTGAACAGAACAAGAAAACCGGTGAATTTCATAGCTTACAAATCTTCCGCTATATGCTAATTATAATCCTTTTGACCGCGAAACAAACACAAAAACGTTTTTGCGTTACAAAAAAGCGAAAAATGTTTAAGTATATGTATATAACGGATATTAAACTGAGGAGGAGTGGTTGTAAACCGAATGTCATGTGTGCTAAAGTCACACTGGCAAGGCACGAACGGTGATATAATAGTCTAAATAAGACGGATAAGGTTTTTGGTGAAAGATAATCGGCCCGAAACGGGCGAGAGGAGAAAACCAATGAAAGAATCGAAAAGGAAGGTTCTTGGAATCTTAAATCTCTTAGTTTTTATGATGATGGTCGTAGTCAACGCGCTGGCCAATATCCTGCCGATTGGCGGCATCAACACCGGCGAAGTATCGGACGCATACCCCAATCTGTTTGCGCCCGCAGCCATCACGTTTTCCATCTGGGGGGTCATCTACTTTTTGCTTCTGCTCTTTGTGCTGTACAGTCTGGGCACTTTTGGCAAGAAGGGCGGATTTGAGGCCTCAAAAGCGGCGAGCATGCCGTTTATCATCTCATCGCTCGCGAATACCGCCTGGATATTCAGCTGGCATTACCGGATTATCCCGCTGTCCTTGGCGCTCATGCTGGTCATCCTGATTTCATTGATGACCGCCTATGTGCGAATTCAAAAACGCGGGCTTTCAAAAGCCGAAAAAATCTTTGTGCGGCTGCCGTTCAGTATCTACTTTGGATGGATTACCGTGGCGACCATCGCCAACGTCACCACATTTTTGGTCTCCATCGGCTGGAACGGGTTCGGCATCGCCGACAGCATCTGGATGGGCATCGCGCTGGTCGCCGCGCTGGTGATTGGGGCGCTCACCACCTTGCGCTACCGCGATTGGGCATATGGGCTGGTCATCCTGTGGGCATTTGCCGGAATCTATATCAAGCATATATCGCCGTCGGGCTTTGACGGCCAGTACCCGCTGGTCATCTACACGGTGATGGCGGCGTTCGCCTTACAGCTGGCGGCTGAAATTTCAACGCTGGTGGGGCGGAAAACCTCATAATGGATTGACGAAAAGCGGATGAACCAACCACCCGCTTTTTTTAAGGAGAAAGACATGGATATTTTTTCAACGGGCATCACATTCAAGGATATGGCCGGAAAAACGGTCGATATCGGGCAATATAGAGGACGCGTCCTGCTGATTGTCAACACCGCGTCAAAATGCGGATTCACCCCGCAGTTTCAGGCGCTGGAAGCGCTGTACGCGGCCTACAAAGACCAGGGATTCGTGATTCTGGGTTTCCCCTGCAACCAGTTTGCCGAGCAGGACCCGGGAACCGACAAAGAGATTCTGACGTTCTGCCAAGTGAACTACGGCGTCACCTTCCCGATGCACGCCAAAATCGACGTCAACGGGGAGAATCGTCATCCGCTGTATCGGTATCTGATCGAAAACAGCGCAAAGGTGATGGGCAGCCAGATTAAATGGAATTTTGAAAAGTTCCTCATCGGCAAAGACGGTAAGGTTTTAAAAAGATACCTTTCGGTCAAACGGCCCGAGGGCTTAAAAAAAGCGGTGGAAAAAGCGCTGGCAAAGTAAAATCAACAATAGCAGGAGTTAGGACAGATGAAAAAAGCGGATATTGGGCTCATCGGACTTGCGGTGATGGGCGAAAATCTGGTCATGAATATGCTCGGCAAAGGGTTTACCGTGGCGGTCTATAACCGAACGACCGAGAAAGTGGACGCTTTTGTGGACGGCAGAGCCAGGGGCAAAGCCGTTATCGGCGCGCACAGCATCGAAGAGCTGGCGGACAGCCTGAACAAACCACGCAAAGTGATGATGATGGTGAAAGCAGGCGCGCCGGTGGATGCGCTGATTGATGCGCTTCTGCCGTATCTGGAACCGGGGGATATCATTATCGACGGCGGCAATTCGCATTATCCGGATACCATCCGGCGGACTGTATACGTCGAAAGCAAGGGGATGTATTATATCGGCGCAGGCGTTTCGGGCGGCGAGGAAGGCGCGCTGAACGGGCCTTCCATCATGCCGGGCGGTTCAAAAGAAGCCTGGGCGGCGGTGAAGCCCATATTTCAGGGCATTGCGGCCAAGGTGGAGGATGGTTCTCCCTGCTGTGACTGGGTGGGGGAAAGCGGCGCCGGCCATTTTGTGAAGATGGTGCACAACGGCATCGAATACGGCGATATGCAGATTATTGCCGAGAGCTATCACCTGATGAAAACTCTGCTGGGGCTTTCGGCGGACGAGATGGCCGCGGTGTATGACGAATGGAACCAAGGCGACCTTAACAGCTACCTTATTGAGATTACACGGGATATCATGGCCTACCGCGACGCGGACGGCGCGCCGGTTCTGGACAAAATTCTGGACACGGCGGGACAGAAGGGCACGGGAAAATGGACCAGCGAAGCGGCGCTGGAATTCGGCATCCCCCTGACGCTGATCAGCGAAGCTGTGTTTGCGCGGGCCATATCGGCCGAAAAGGATGCGCGAAAGGCGGCGTCTGAGCGGCTGGAAGGCCCAAAGACCGCACTTTCGGAGGACAGGGTGGATTTCTTAAACCGGCTGAAGCAGTCGGTCTACGCGGCCAAAATCATCTCCTATGCCCAAGGATACGCGCTTTTAAAGGCGGCGGCCGAAAGCTATGGATGGAATCTAAACTACGGCGGCATCGCGCTGATGTGGCGGGGCGGCTGTATCATCCGCTCGGCGTTTTTGGGCAAAATCAAGGAGGCGTTTGACGCCAACCCGGGCCTTGAGAATCTATTGCTGGATCCGTACTTTAAGGAAAAAGTTCAGGCGGCGATGCCGGATTTAAGGGAAGTGGTCAGCCGTGCGGTTGTCAGCGGTATCCCCGTCCCCACACTGTCGGCGGCCGTCACCTACTTCGACAGCTACCGCAGTGCGTGGCTGCCCGCCAACCTGCTGCAGGCCCAGCGGGATTATTTCGGTGCGCACACCTATGAGCGGACGGACAAGCCGCGGGGCGAGTTCTTTCACACCAACTGGACGGGTCAGGGCGGGAACACCACGTCCAACACCTATAACGCATAATTCAAGAAACGAGAAAAGCCCCGTGAAGGCATAAAGTCGATGCCGAACGGGGCTTTTGTTGTTGTCACGGGGTAGATTTAATCCGCGTAGTTCATCGCCAGCTGTACCAGACGGACAAACTCGGCGCGGTAGCCGTATTCGTCGCGGCCCAAAGCGCCTTGTGCGCGTTCCAGAACCGCGTCATAGCTGGCATCTTCGGCGTATTCGGAGTCTTTCAGCAACAGCGCGAATTCGGCCGCGGCCGACGCAAACGCAAAGTCCGAATCGGGATTCTGGGTATACTCCGATTGGCCTGCCATCAGGGTTATTTTTTGACTAATATCCTCGTCCGGCAATTTGTAACGGGCCTTCACATACAGCCAGTCACTGGGCAGATCGCGGAGGGACACCGTATTCTTTGAACCGTTGTCCTGAAAGATAAGGTCGTCGATATTGTCGTCCGAAGTTGCTGTGCCCGCCAGCTCCAGCTCGTAGAACACGGTGACGGTATGCCCCGAACCCATCTCGCCCGCATCCTTGGTGTCGTCGTTGAAGTCTTCGTCGTTCAGACGGCGGTTGTCATACCCTACCAGCCGGTAAGCGGCGACCGCATCGGGGTTGAACTCCACCTGAACTTTCACGTCTTTGGCCACGGTGTAGAGCGTTTTGGTCATGTCGTAGACTAGCACCTTCTGAGCTTCCAGAATGGTATCGATATACGCATAGTTGCCGTTGCCCTTGTCGGCCAGCGTTTCCATCTTGTTGTCCTTGGTGTTGCCTGTGCCGAAGCCCAGCACCGAAAGGAAGATGCCGCTGTCCCTTTTTTCTTCAATCAGCCGCTCCAGCCCTTCTTCGGACGAAACGCCCACGTTGAAGTCGCCGTCGGTGCAGAGGATGACGCGGTTGTTGCCGCCGTCAATGAAGTAATCCTCGGCCAAAGCGTATGCCCGCTGAATGCCCTCACCGCCGGCTGTGGAACCGCCCGCCGAAAGTCGTTTTAAAGCCCGCCTAATTGTTGCCGTATCGTTGCCCGCACAGCCGTCCAGAACCACGCCGCTGGAACCCGCATAGACCACGATGGAGACGCGGTCGCCATCGTTTAAGTTGTTGGCCAGCATCAGCATGGCCTGCTTGACCAAAGGCAGTTTGTCGTCCGACTCCATTGAACCCGACACGTCCAGCAAGAAGACGAAGTTGCTGTCGGCATGCTCAGACAAAGAGTCATCTTCGGCTTTGACCGTGATGCGCGCCAAAGCGTGTGCGGCGTTCCACGGGCAGGGCGCGATGGTGACGCCGAGTGCAATCGGGTCTTTGCCCGTAGGCGTATCGTAATCATAGTCGAAGTAGTTGATGAATTCCTCCACGCGCACGGCATCGACTTCGGGCAGGTATCCGTCCATCAGCATCCGGCGTACGTTGGAATAGGATGCGGTATCCACATCGATGGAGAAGGTGGAAAGGGGCTTGTCCACAGGCGAGTAGTAGGGCGATTCGGTGTATTCGCCGTACTCCTCGCTATTCTCCGGCTGCCAAATCACCGTGTTTCCGGAATCGATATCCGCATCAGGTTCCCGGAAGGCATAACCATCGCTGTCGGGAATAGCGCTTTCCTCCTTGGCGTATGTGGTGTCCTCGGTATACGTGTAGGATTGGTCCGCGGATGTGCCAGACGTGGCCATGGATGCGTTTGAACACGCAAAGCTGGAAAAAGCCAGCATCATCGTTAGGATAAAAGCTGATATTTTTTTCATTATGGATTACCTCGCTTTTGTTATTTAGACGTAATTGGAAAGATAAAAGTTCCATAAACCAAAAAAATGGCAACTACGTAAAATATAATACCAATTATATCATATACTGGTTCCGTACGCATGATCATTCATGATAAATATTGACGAAAATGTGTGATAATGCGTATACTGGTACTATCAAAAAGCAGGAGTATGGTCATGGCTCATCGGTATTTTACTGGAAGCGGCAGTGCACAGGGAACCGCGCAGATCATCATCGACGGTGTCCAGAGAGAGGGAATCAGCAATGCGCTGGTTGATTCATGCGTCCAGGAAAAAAACGGTGTCACGGTTGTCCTGCTGGTCTTTGAACGTTACTACTATCGGGCGCAGAACCGGGCCAGCCTATCGGTGATGATTATCAGCGACTCGGAAGCGAATGTGACCATTGACGCGGTTGGATCAGGCGGCGGTCAGGGCGTTTTCTTCTCGTTTTCGTGGGGTGCCGAAGACAATTTTGTCAGGATATTGGAGAGAGTTTTGATTAATCACGGTTTTTCAGCGAGGGAGTAACCTTTTTTAGCGCGTTAAAGAAACTGTTCATATTTTTATGGCCGATTTGAGCCGGAAATTCCGGCTCGAAATTAAAACAGGGGAGGATACGGGGATTTTAAAAATCGCGATTTGTGACGATAACAAAGCGGACTGTGAGAAACTGCAAAAAATCTTAGACGACCTGGCATGGACAATAGATGAGGAATACTCCGTCAATGTATTTAACGACGGAAACGCCTTGTTATCCTATATTGAAAAGCAGCATAACTTTGACATCATCTTTCTGGATATTCTGATGGAAGAGAAGAACGGCATCGAGGTGGGACTGGATATTCGGGATGTGATGCAGGACGAAACGACCAAACTCATCTATGTATCTTCGACCAAGGATTTTGTGATGGATCTGTTTAATGTGCGCGTCACCAACTTTCTGGTAAAACCGCTGGAAAAAGAAGCTGTTCAGAAGGCTGTGGAAAAGGCATTGCAGATTATCAAGCAGGATGCGGAGATGTTTGAGTTTAAAATCGGCGGACGCACGTACATGGTGCGGCTTTCAGACGTCCTGTATTTTGAAAGCATTGTCAAAAAAGTCCGGATTGTGACCAAGGATGAGACCTATGAATTTTACGGCACCTTAGGGTTTATTGTGGAACACCATTTTCGGGGCTTCATCCAGATTCACCGTTCGTACTACGTGAACTACAAGTTCATCACGTCCTATACCAACCGCGAGGTGACACTGACCAACAACGAAATCATCGGCATCGGCTCGGAAAGGCGCGCGCTTGTCAACGCCATGCTGATAGAGCAGACCAAGAAATATCTTCGGGGTGAATGAATTTGAACGATGTAATCATCAAAGCGGCCTATTGGGTGACTTCGGCGTTTACTTTCTATACGCTGTTTCGGCTGTATACGCTATTGTTCAAGGAAATGCGAAACATCAGATTATGTATTCTGACTTTTTGTGTTGCCGATGTGATTTCCAGCCTGCAGTGGCACCTGTATCATAATGTGATATCCAACATCAGCATCAGTCTGGTCATGTATGTCGCGCTGACTTACAATTTCAAATCCAAATTCGGCAAGCGCGTTCTGGCTGGTTTTGGGGCCTACGCGCTGTTCTCTCTGGCCGAAACCGTGGTGGTGGGCATATTCACTCTGGCCGGATTAGATATTCTGCATAACGAGTATTACAAACTCTGGGGCACCGCGATGTCGCCGCTGATCGCTTATGTCATCATCTCAACCACCATCCAACGTCTGGCGATTAAAGAGCTGACCTATTTTAAATCCCGACACACCGCTTTTCTGGGCATCATCATCTTCATCATATTTGGCACGGGCTATGTGCTGCCCTATATCGGGTCGGAGAACCTCGGCCACATGTTTATCGGCATCGTCGCGCTGATTATGATCGCCATTTTTCTGTTTGCATTTATGGATGCGATGGTCAAAGAGAGCAAGGAACGTGCGGTGCGCACGGCGTTTGAGATGCAGAATAAGCTGTTCAGCAACGAACTGGACATGGTGAAGGAATACCAGTATGAAATTAAAACCATCCGGCATAATATTGATCATCACATCCAGACGCTGAACGATCTGCTGGCGAAACAGGAATATGAGAGCGCACGGAATTATGCCAAGGGCCTGACCAAGGTGGTCAACGTGGATCTGGCGCCCATCATCACAAGCATTCCCGAACTCGACAGCATCCTGAACCTAAAAATCAAGCAGGCGCACATAATGGATATACAGGTGCGGAGCACGGTCAAGGTGGAAGAAAAGTGTGCAATTCCGCCGCAGGCCTATATCAGCATCATCGGGAATCTGATGGATAACGCGATTGAAGCGGTGGATGCGATTGAAGAGAAAGACAAACGGCATTTAAGCGTTTCGGTGGGCGTGGTGAAGGGTGCGTTTTTTATCGAGATTATGAATTCCTACTGGATCGAACCTGTCAAGGAGGGAGAGGCGTATCTATCGAGCAAAGAGGAGAAAAGAGACCATGGCATTGGACTTGCGCATGTCCGGGATATCGTGGAGAAAAGGGGCGGTACTTTGGAGATTGATGACCACTTCCTGGGCGAGAAAATATTCAATGTCAAAGTGCTGATGTATAATCGCGCATAGACCAAAAGCGCGAGCGATAGCGCCTGGTTCGCCAGAAAAAGGCAATGAAATTAGAAAAAAACAGATAGTCCAGCATAAAGAAAAGTGAATAACTATTCATGCCAAAAAAGATGTTGTTCATTCCCTTTTACACAAACGGTAAAAATTCTATGATATGATACACCTGAACAAAAGATATTGGTTCTTTTGTATTTTAAGAATGTTTTGTAATTATCGTCTTGCGAGCAAACCATGCTAAAATATGTTTTTCCCCTATAATATGATATTTGTAGCTGTTATACTCGCATGCAAGATTGATAATAACATACTCAAGATAAAAGGAGAGGCTGGGTTACGGTAACTCCTTTTTTCTTACCCAAAAATCGGGGCTTTCGAGAAAAAGGCATAAAAAAACACTGTTTTTGAAAGCCGAAGCCTTAAAAACAGTGCGGCCGCCTAAAAAAGGCGGATGGTGGAGATAAGGGGATTCGAACCCCTGACCTCTGCATTGCGAACGCAGCGCTCTACCAACTGAGCTATATCCCCGTTTAATTCCTGCTCTTTTCAAAGAGTTTTAAAAAGAGCAGAGAAACTGACGAAACTTGCGTTTGGTGGGAGTAACAGGGCTCGAACCTGTGACCCTCTGCTTGTAAGGCAGATGCTCTCCCAGCTGAGCTATACTCCCAAACTGGTGACCCCTAGGAGACTCGAACTCCTGTTACCGCCGTGAAAGGGCGGTGTCTTAACCGCTTGACCAAGGGGCCGTTTTTGCCAGCGCAAGCGAAGATAATGATACAATCTTTGCCGCGGTTTGTCAAGCTGTTTAAGCCATTTTTTTGGCGCCGTATACGGCGGGTTCTGCCGGTAAGATCCCCGCAGAAAGCGGGTGGGGATGGCCGTAAAATTACTAAATTATGTTGAAGATATGCCAGCCGCATGGTATGATGCTATCACTAAGGAGTGATGATCATGACGGACTGTTTATTTTGTAAAATCATCAACGGCGAACTGCCGGCGACCAGAGTTTATGAGAACCGGTCGTTTATCGCGTTTGAAGATATCGATAAAAAAGCGCCTACACATATCCTGATTGTTCCCAAAGCGCATATCGAATCGATTGACGCGATGACCGATGAGGATACCGAACTGATGGCCGAGCTTTTTCAAGCGGCGCGGGATATCGCCAAACAGCGCGGCATTTCCGAAAGCGGATATCGCGTGGTTGTCAACACCGGCCGAGACGGCGGGCAGACAGTCAGCCACCTGCATATGCACCTTTTGGGCGGCAGAGCTATGACATGGCCGCCGGGCTGACGACCGAAATTCGTGTTGACACACCATGTCAAAGCATACTATAATACATACTGGTCAAAAATGAGGCTCCATTCGTTTAACCGTTAAACTTTCATACGGAGGGAGGGATAAAAGAACATGTCAGAGATTAGAGTCGGCGAAAATGAAACTTTAGAATCAGCATTAAAGCGTTTTAAGCGGAAATGTGCGCGGGCGGGCGTTCTTGCAGAGGTAAGAAAGCGTGAGCACTATGAAAAGCCCAGCGTGAAGAGAAAGAAAAAAGCTGAAGCGGCAAGAAAAAGAAAAAGATAAGCATTAAGAATCTTCAAATTTGGAAGTCATTCTTCCCAACCACCGCATGCCTGGCGCAGGATGCTCGGCGGATTAAATGAAAAGTTTTAGGTTAAACGACCGAATATAAAAAAATAAGCCCAATCCATAAAAGTGTGGACTGGGCTTTTTGTTTTAAGCTAATTTAGAATGCCAACGGCGATGAAGATGGCCGCCAGAGACACCAGCGTATTCATCGACAGCGTATTGGAAACATACGTTTTGTCCTCGCCGGATGCGTTCTGCATAAACGCCGGAATGACGAACGGCCCGGGCAGCAGGAACATGATGAACAGCGCGTCAGTCAGGTCTTTGCCAAGCTTTAACGGCACCAGCACAGCGGCACGGATGAGAAAGGCCATGAGCAAAGTCAGTACCAGACGGACGAGGACGGTAATCAGCTCGTTTTTCATGTTGGCAAACGAGAACTTGAGGCCCGAGCCGATGACCAGACAGATGAGGAAGGTGGTGGGCACCGACACGTAGGTCAAAAGGCTTTCGATGGCCTGATACCACTCACGCTTGGCGAACTTGGCAATGCCGAAAGCGGACAGCAGAACGCCGATGATGATGGCCCAGACGACGGGGGATTTGACGGCGATGCGCAAGGAATCACTGACGCCGGTTTTGCCCTCGTGGATGCCGCCGGTCATCATAACCAGAGGCACCAGAACGATAAAGACAAACAGCACCTGCCCCACGTCGATGACCGCAAATTCGGCCACTGAGCCGTTGTAGAAGGACGCGTAGAGCGCGTAACCGAGCATACCCGCCTCAAAACCCGTGCAGAGGAACGGGAAGTAGGGAGAGCGGATTTTAAACAGTTTGGCGATGCCGGTGGTGAGGAGCAGCAGGATGCCGCAGGCCAAAAAGATGGCCAGGAACACCGCCCAGTATTTCTGCTGGAACTTGATCTGCGTAAACGCCGTGAGCAGCAATGCGGGCAGGGTGACGTTGATGACGATCTTCTTAAAGCCGTCAATCATGGCATCGGTTAGAAAACCGGTCTGCCGCAGGATGTACCCGAGCACAATAGAAAACAGCACGGGCAGGATGAGAATGAACATAATGATGAATCCTCCTGTGAATTATTGTTTTTGTGAAGGATGCGCACGGGTATAAAAAAAATTTGAAATGATTCCGTAAATCCGGTGCACGCAAACCCCACATTTTAAGATTGCTGGACGGAAATAGCTCTGCACTAAACCGCCGTACATCGATTATAACACATTTTCTGTAAAAAAAAGAGCCCTTCGCCGTAATTTGGCGAAAGGCTTTTTTGATTTTGTTTAGTAGTGGTATTTGCCGCGTTTTTTGTAAGTGGTGTGCAGCAAATCGTGACTCTTGTGGCCGCCGGGGTGGCCCAGGAACTCTTTGTAGAGCAGCTGGATGGACGGATTCTCGTGAGACTTTCTGATGGTGTTGGCTTCGTCCTCTTCGTAGATCGCCTTGGCTCTCAAGATTCTGTGGTCGCCGTAGGTCATAATCTGCTCGTTGTTGATCGGGGGCTGTCCGCCGCCGTTGATGCAGCCGCCGGGGCAGGCCATGACTTCGATGAAGTGATAGTCCGCTTCGCCCGCACGAATCGCGTTTAAGAGCTTCTTGATGTTCTTGGTGCCGTGTGCCACCGCCACTTTAACGATGGTGCCGTTTAAGTCCACCTGGCTCTCTTTGACGCCCGCAAGGCCGCGGACTTCGTTGAATTCCACGTTATCCAGCTTTTTGCCGGTGACCAGTTCGTATACAGTACGTAAGGCCGCTTCCATAACACCGCCGGTGTTGCCAAAGATGGCGCCGGCGCCGGTGGAATCGCCCAGCACTTCGTCGAACGTATCGTCCGGGAGCTCGGGGAAGTTGATGCCGGCCTGCTTAATCATTTCGGCCAGCTCAACCGTGGTGATGGAGACATCCACATCGCCCACCAGTTCGGGACGCTGGAGTTCGAATTTCTTAGCCGAGCAGGGCATCACCGAAACCACAAAGATTTTCTTGGGGTCGATATTGTTCTTTTCAGCATAGTAGGACTTGATAATCGCGCCCATCATCTGCTGAGGGCTCTTGCAGGAGGACATGTTTTCGAAGAAATCTTCGTAGTAGTGCTCCATGTACTTAACCCAGCCCGGGCTGCAGGAGGTGATCATGGGCAGGTGATGATTTTCCTTCAGTCGCTCGATCAGCTCGGTGCCTTCTTCCATGATCGTAAGGTCGGCCGCAAAGTTGGTGTCGAACACTTTGTCAAAGCCGAGACGCTTTAATGCCGTCACCATCTTGCCGGTGACGCGGGTGCCGATGGGCATGCAGAACGCTTCGCCCAAAGCGGCTCTGACGGCCGGTGCGGTCTGAACCACCACGTGTTTGTCGGGGTCGTTGATCGCTTCCCAAACCTTATCGGTATCGTTGATAACGGTCAGCGCGCCGCACGGGCAGGACTGGACGCAGCGTCCGCAGTTGATGCAGGGCACGTCGGCCAGCGATTTCTTGAATACTGGTTCAATAATGGTTTTAAATCCGCGCTCGGTGGCGCCGATGGCGCCGATATCCTGAATGTCATTGCACGCAGCCACACAGCGTCTGCAAAGCACGCATTTGTTGGGCTCGCGGCGGATGGAGGGCGAGGTGATGTCGATCGGGTTGTGTGTCATCTCGCCTTCATAACGAATATCGTCCACACCGAATCTTTCGGCCAGTGCCTGAAGCTCACAGTTGTAGTTGCGTTTGCAGACCAAGCAGTCTCTCTCGTGGTTGGACAGGATAAGCTCTAAGTTCATCCGTCTGGTGTCCCGAACCCGCTTGGAGTTGGTGCTGATGATCATGCCGTCGCTGACCGGCATAACGCACGCGGCCTGAAGACCTCTTGCGTTTTCAATTTCTACCAAACACATCCGGCAGGAGCCGATTGCGTTGACGCCCTTCAAGTAGCAGAGCGTCGGGATCTTAATGCCCGCTTGGTGTGCGGCTTCCAACACGCTGGTGTTGTCGGCCACTTCAACTTTAATGCCATCTATTGTTACAGAAACCATAGTCTATTCGCTCTCCTTTCCCTATTTCACTTCGATTGCGCCGAATTTGCACTTTTCAATGCAGGCGCCGCATTTGATACACTTATCCTGATCGATCACGTACGGGCTCTTGATCTGACCCGAAATCGCATCTGCCGGGCAGACCTTGGCGCAAGCCGAGCAGCCGACGCACTTCTCAGTGAGGATGGTGTAGCGTTTCAGCGCTTTGCAGTGACCAGCCGGGCATACCTTATCGTTGATATGCGCCTCGTATTCGTGGCGGAAGTATTTAATGGTGGAAAGAACCGGATTCGGAGCCGTCTTGCCAAGGCCGCAGAGCGCGCCTTCTTTAATCATGGCGCCCAGTTCTTCCAGCTTTTCAATGTCGCCCGGTTTTCCTTTGCCGGCAACAATTCTCTCCAGTATTTCAAGCATACGCTTGGTACCGATACGGCAGGGGGGGCATTTGCCGCAGGATTCATCCACCGTAAAGTCGAGGAAGAAACGCGCAACGTCCACCATGCAGTTGTCTTCGTCCATAACGATGAGGCCGCCCGAACCCATCATGGAACCGATGGCGGTTAAGGACTCATAGTCGATCGGGGTGTCCAGATGTTCGGTGGGGATACATCCGCCGGAAGGTCCGCCGGTCTGAGCGGCTTTAAACTTCTTGCCGTTCGGGATGCCGCCGCCGATATCGAATAAAATCTCACGCAAGGTGGTACCCATGGGGATTTCCACCAGGCCGGTGTTGTTGATCTTGCCGCCCAGCGCGAACACCTTGGTGCCTTTGCATTTTTCGGTACCCATGGAGGCAAACCAGTCGGCGCCTTTTAGGATAATCCGCGGAATGTTGGCCAGAGTTTCCACGTTGTTCACGTTGGTCGGTTTTCTGAATACGCCGCTGTTCGCCGGGAACGGCGGTCTCGGACGGGGTTCGCCGCGTTCGCCTTCGATAGAAGCGATGAGCGCGGTTTCTTCGCCGCAGACGAACGCGCCTGCGCCCAGACGGACTTCGATGTCAAAGTCGAATCCGGAATCGAAGATGTTTTTGCCTAAAAGGCCGTATTCTTTGGCCTGTTTGATGGCGATGCCCAAACGCTTAACCGCGATGGGGTATTCCGCACGGCAGTAGATATAACCGGTGTGCGCACCGATGGCGTAGCCTTCGATGGCCATGGCTTCCAGAACCGCGTGGGGGTCACCCTCCAGAACCGAACGGTCCATGAACGCGCCTGGGTCGCCTTCGTCCGCGTTGCAGACCACGTATTTCTCGTCGCCCGGAACGTTGGCGCAGAACTGCAGCTTCATGCCGGTGGGGAAGCCCGCACCGCCGCGGCCGCGAAGGCCGGAAGCTTTTAAGGTTTCAATGACGTCCTGCGGTTTCATCTCGGTCAGAACTTTGCCGAGAGCCGCGTATCCGTCTAATGCGATGTATTCATCGATGTTTTCCGGGTTGATGACGCCGCAGTTGCGAAGCGCGATACGAACCTGGCTTTTGTAGAAGCTGATGTTTTCAAGGCTCTGGTCGCCGGCTTTGTCGTGTTCCTTGTAGATCAGGCGTTCCACTTTTCTGCCCTTCAAGAGATGTTCGGAAACAATCTCGGGAACGTCCTCTACCTTAACACGGCTGTAGAAAGTACCTTCGGGGTAAACGATGACCACCGGGCCGACTTCGCAAAGACCGAAACAGCCGGTTTTTACGACTTTAATTTCTTTATCAAGACCGCTTTTCGCAATCTCTGTTTCCATTGATGCCAGTATGTCGCTGGATCCGCCGGAATGGCATCCTGTGCCGCCGCAGACCAAGACATGTGCACGATATAAATCCATAATGTCCTCCTATTTCATATCGAGTATTATCTGTTTTCGACGTATCCGATGGTGTTTTCGACAACAGGGCTGCCGTTAACGATGTGCTGGGATACGATTTTTGGAACCATGTCCGGCGTTACTTTCACGTAAGTCACGCGCTCTTCACCGGGCTTATACACCTCAACGATGGGTTCCAGTCTGCAAACACCGATGCATCCGGTCTGTGTCACTGTGACGCCTTTTAATTCGCGCTTGGCGACCTCTTCCAAAAAAGCGGTCAGAACGGGTCTGGCGCCGGCTGCGATGCCGCATGTGGCCATGCCCACGACGATACGTGTGCCGTCTTTTTCAGTACGGACTTGTACGTCGCCCAATGCTTTATCGCGAATAGCTGCTAATTCCGCTAACGATTTCATATATTCTCTCCTCCAAAAACTTTATCATTCATCTCTGTCAGTGCTTCTCTGATCCATGCCGAGACTTCCGGATTGTTCAGCGCCACGCTGCCCAGTACCGTCCGCACTTCACGTGTGTCCAAAACCTCTTCTCTCGCGTCGCAGGCCATCCGGATGATGAAGTCGATATCCGGATTGGATGTGATGAGGATATGCATTGTATCGGCCAGCGCGCCGAGCGGCGGTCGGTCGATGTTGGATATCTCCATGGTTGCGGTGACGCCGGTGCCTTTCCCCGGTGCCGACGTGATGTCGAAGCTGCCGTTTGCCGTGAGAGCGGTTTCACGGAACATCGGGATCCCGAGACCGACTTTGCGGGTGGTTCGGGAAGTGGTGAAGGGGGACAGGACGGATTCCACCATGGCGGCATCCATGCCCTTGCCATTGTCCAGAATCGTCACGGTCAACAGGTCTTTGGCCGTGTCTGCCAAAACCGAGAGGGTAATCTCGCTGGCGTCCGCCACCACCGAATTTTGAGCAATGTCCAAAATATGTTCAGAAATCTCACGCATAACGCTTATTTGTATTCGGCCAGTATGCCCGGAATATCGTCCGGCTTCAGTCGGCCGTATACGCGGTCGTCAATCATCATGACCGGAGCCAGACCGCAGCAGCCCAGACAGCGGGTCGCGTCCAGCGAGTACTTGCCGTCGGGTGTGGTGGCGCCTTCGCTGATGCCGAGCTCTTTTCTTAAGCGCTCCAGAATCGGCTGGGAATTCTTGACGTAGCATGCAGTGCCCATGCAAAGACCGATGACATGCTCGCCTTTGGGTTCGAGTGCAAACTGAGAGTAGAATGTAGCGACACCGTAGATGTCCGTCATCGGAATACCCATCTCTTCGGCGATCACATCCTGCACATCAATCGGCAAACACCCAAAAATTTCTTGTGCTTTTTGAATGATGGGCATAAGCGGACCTTTGATGCCTTTGTGCTCGGCAATGTACGCTTTCAGCTCATCAACCTTTGCCTTGTCGGCGGTTACTGTTGCCATTACTTTTCCTCCATAAATTTAGTGTCAATTCAATGCTTTTCAGCAAAAAAATAAACTACCGGAAAATCCTATTGGATTAGAAAGATTGTTAAATTTTTATCAATCATTTATAATCGCTTTAATCTTAACAGACATTGTAACAGATTGCAACATGATTATCCCCCTAAACTTGTGAATTATACTATATAATATGCGAGGGATAAAATGCGGAAAACGCAGGGGGAAGAAAATACTGCAAATGCTGATATTTTATAGGCAAAAATCGTGATTTTTCGCATTCTTCGGCCCGATTTGGCCGCGATTTTTCGGCTTGGAATGAAAGTTTTTGAAAAATGAATTCATTTGGTGTATAATGCATTTGTAAAAAGACGAAAACCGACAGACAAAAGATAAAAGGTTTTTTGATTTGGGGGTATCAGCAATGAGCAATGTACGGCCGAAAAAAAGTCGGATTCACTTCAGCTTTTTCATCTTTCTCGCCATGCTGGTGTACGCTGTCGTGGTTATCCTGAACCAGTCACAGGTCATCAAGGAGCAAAAAGAGCGGCAGGCAGAACTGACGCGGGAGATGGAGAGTCTGGAAGCCGAAATCAATTCCCTGGAAAACGAGCTGGAGTACATCGGTTCGGATGAATACATCGAACAGATGGCGAGAGAGCGCCTGGGATGGGTTAAGGAAGACGAGATTATCTTTACCGAAGCGGAATAGCTTTCAGATGTTCTTTTTGGGACCACGGTTCTCTGGTGGTTCTTTTATTTTTGGTCTTGCATGAACAAACACAACCAGTTCTCGACAAACTGCGCCTCAGCCGATATAATTAGCATGGCTAACGAGCACGGGCGACGAATATGACTTCCTGAAAGCGAGCAAGACCATGAACCCCTATTTCCTTTTGGCGATCTGCCTGGTCGCATCTTACCTCATCGGCAGCATCCTGTTTGCCGTCATCATCACCAAAATTGCCATCGGCAAGGATATCCGCACAATTGGCAACTTAAACCCCGGCACATCCAACGTGATGCGCAATGTCGGCCCCGCAGCCGGCGTTCTGACTGCGCTTTTGGACATCGGCAAGGCGCTGGTGCCCATCATCATCGCATATATCTTTTTCTTTCCGCTGAAAACCGAATTCGACGGACTGGCGCTGTACCTCATCGGCATGGCGAACATCTTAGGCCACTGCCGTCCGTTTTGGATGGGCTTTAAAAAAGGCGGCGGGGGCATGGGCGCGGCGGTGGGCGTGACGGCCTTTTTTGTGCCCGTGGAATACGCGGCGGCCATCCTCATCGGTGTGTTTATCGCGTTTACCTTTATGAAGGACGCCGAATTCAAGTTTGGCCGTTGGAGCATGATGTTTGCCGCGGTGGTCAATCCGTTTGTGGTGCTGGCCACGTCGCTGACGCTCAACATCCCGCTGTTCTGGCATTTTTCCATCGGCGGGCACGGATGGGGCATTATCCTCGGCGCATTCCTGCTGCTGGCCGAACTGTTCTGGCTGAATTCCTATGAGCTGTTCCACTGGCTGAAAGACCCTAAAGACAAAGTCAACCCTGAAAGAAAGTAGAGACTATAAGATATGTTAATCACCATTCTTCAAATTCTTCTGATGATCGGCTTGCCCTTCCTTCTGTCGTGGGCGACCAAAACGTTTAAGACATTGAGATTCATCGGTCCGATTCTTCTGGCCTACATTGTGGGCATCGTTTTGGCCAACATTGCGGCGGTTCCCTGGGACAAGAGTCTGGCGTCCACCTTCTCGGAAGTGGCGGTACCCATCGCGATTCCGCTGATTCTGATGTGCACCGATCTGGTCAAGTGGTTCAAGCTGGCCAAATCCACCGTACTTTCGTTCGTGATGGTCATCATCGCGGCGGCCGGAGCGGCCCTGCTGGCGTCTTTTCTGTTCAGAGATCATCTGGATCAGCCCTGGCGGCTGGCGGGTATGCTCTCGGGCTGTTATACCGGCGGCACCCCCAATTTGGTGGCAATCGGCGCGGCGTTGCAAGTGCCAGCGGAAACCATCATTCTGGTCAATACGTCGGATATGCTCTGCGGCGGCGTGTACTTTATTTTGCTCACATCGGTGATGAAGAGCGTCTACCGAAAATTCCTGCCGCCTTTCGTTAAGATGGATACGAAGAAGGAAGTAGAGATGAACGATCCGTTTATGCAGCCAGTGTTCTCCAAGGGCATCAAGCACGGCCTCGGCAACGTGGCATTGCTGATCGGCCTCGCGGTGCTGGCAGCCGGCGCGGCCATCGGCATCGCGCTTTTGACCACCGGCGAGCTTAACACCGTGGTCATCTTCCTCGCGGTATCGGCCATCGGCATCGGCTATTCGTTCTGGAAGCGCCTGCACCGTGTGGAAGGCAGCTGGAACATCGCTGAGTATTTCATCCTGCTGTTCTCGGTCGCGCTGGGCGGCACAGTGGATGTCCAACTGTTCTTTAAGTCCAGCCCGACGATTCTGCTGTTCACGGCAACCGTGATGTTCTCGGCCATCGTCATCCATTTCATCTTGGCCAAGATCTTTAAGATTGATGCGGATACGGCCATGATTACATCGACAGCCGGCATCTACGGCCCGGCGTTCATCGGCCCGGTCGCCAACGCGCTGAACAACCGCGAAGTGGTGGTTTCGGGCATGATCAGCGGCCTTGCGGGCTACGCCGTGGGCAACTTTCTGGGGGTGGGACTTTCCTACCTCATCTCGCTCATCGTCGGGTAGATTGTTCCAGAAAAATGAATGAATATTAAAAGGGTATGCCTGATTAGAAAGGCATACCCTTTTTACTAGATACTTCTTACCGGTCGCGCTTCGATGTATCCGCGATACCCTTGCGGCGCCAGTTGAAACCGGGGCGCGTCATCATCCGCCCACGCAAATCCATACAGCGAAGGGTCATATTTATCGATCAGTGCCCATAAATCGGTGATGGCCGATTCAAACGCTTCTTCGTCAAACGGCTCACCCTGAAACACCATCATCCGGCAAGGCTCAAGTGTCATCACGTCGAAGCCTTCAGGAACAGGGCCGTTGTAAACAACCGATACTTCCACGCCTTGCGCGTATTTGGATGTGCCGGGTAAAATCAGCTTGTCGGGCAGCCACATGCCGATGGGCTCGTACAAGGCATCCTTGATGGTGAGCAGAATCTCCCAGATGTCGCACCCCACTTCGGCGCAGTATTCGTAATAGTCTGTGGCTTTAATGCCGCGTTTCAAAATCACTTTTCGCTTGGGCCGCTCAACGACCTGGACAAAAACGGTGCTTGCGGCTTTTGATTGGTCTGACATGTCAAATCCTCCTTGCGGTTTTTGGGGTAAGCAGAGTTGGACAGGGCAGGGCATAAACCGCCGATTCGGCAATTTGCCCAGCTTGAACTGACTGGGCGGGATGCCGAATGCCCGACTGAACGCACGCGTAAAACCCTCGTGGGAATCAAACACAAAGTCGAAAGCCACATCGACAATCCGGCTGGCGTCATCCATCAGCATTTCAGCGGCTTTGGTCAGCCGTCTGGCCCTTAAGTATTCAAACGGCGTCTTTCCGGTCAGTTTTTTAAATATTCTGGCCGCATAGGCCGGCGAATAGCCAGCCGCTTCGGACAGCGCTTTTTGGGTGATTGGAACATGGATGTTCTCCTCGATAAAAGTCTGCATACGACGCACCGCTTGAATGTTTTCCTGTGTTTCCAAGAGCGTTTACCTCCTATGCCGACAGTATAAGTGAAAGAAGACCAGTTTTCTTGATGGAAAACGACATATTGTGCGCATCACAAGGATATTATACCAAAAAAAAGAAGCCGGTTAAAACGGCTTCAGAACGGCTTCGTCAGGACTGCATCGGCAGTTAAACGTTCTCACTGTCCCAGTCTTCATCATCGTCATCTTCTTCGTCGATATAGTCGTCTTCCTCAAAGTCCATACCGCCGCAGTTGGGGCACTCTTCGGTCCAGTTTCCGCTGTCTTCGTCGTAAACCTGAATCGAATCCCCCTTGGTTCTGCTTTTGTACTGCATTCCGCAATCGTAACAGAATACCATCATAATTGCTCCTTTCGATTCATCGGCCATAGTCTGCCGGTGAAAGTTTAAGATTTTTGCTGCAGTTATATCATCATGAATCGATTATTTTGGAGAATCAACAAAACGCGCCGCCCTATACCATATCATAGGAGCCGGAATTATCGCCGTAGCCGCCGTCATTGTCATAGCCGTCGTCATCGTCGTCATCATCGTCGTAGTCGTCATCATTGAATCCGTAACGCTGGCAGTTGGGGCATTCAGCTGTCCACTCCCGCTTGTTGGGATTGTAGACCTCGGTCTCTCCGTCGCGTTCGCGGGATTTAAACGTCAGCCCGCAAGCTTTGCAGTGCACCATGTTTTGCTGCTCCTTTTAAGCAATCATAACGGTTTCCAATAGTTTGGATAAGATATTTATAGCAGTTTTTACTAAAAAGTCAAGACTTTTTTTCGGCACCGAAACGGGTACATTTAGCCCCGAGATTCGGCGGTTCCCTGCGGTTTTTTCGGCATCAGAAACTGCATGGGAAGTCGGGCGCTTTTGGATAATATTTCGCAAAACGCGAATATAATGATATAATAAATCATATATTTTTTCGTCCGTTTTTTGCGGCGGAAAATGCGCGCGCGCCGAGCGGTTTTAGCGCATGCCGGACAGCGAAAATATCCATTGACATTTAATTAAAAACGTTTAAAATGGCCTCATTGGAATGGCGCGGATTAACAGATTCAGCCGGAAACGATATGAAGAACCGCAAGGCGGATGGGAAAAAGAATGAGCAACGACAGAAACGATATCATCGGTGAAAATCCCGTAAGAACGAAGAAGCATAACTTCGGAAACGAAGCGATGATTGAAGTAATTACATATAACGCCAACGACGCGAGACGAACCACGCTGGGACGAATTGGTGATTTGGAGCGCTTTGACGGCGTCACCTGGGTCAATATCGCGGGGCTTGGGAATACCGAACTGAACAGCGAAATCGGGGAGATGTTTCAGGTCAGCCGGCTGGATTTGGACGACATGGCCAACGTCTCGCAGCGCAGTAAAATTGTGCAGCGGGAGGATTATCTCTTTGCCGTGCTCAAGATGGATTATCTTTCGGGTGTGCAGGTGGTGCATGAGCATATATCGCTTCTTTTGAAGGGGCAGACGCTGATTATGATGCAGGAGACGCCTGGCGATGTATTCGACCCGGTGCGCGAGCGCATCTTCGGCCAGACCGAGCAGATTAGAAAACAAAAGGCCGAGTACCTCTATTATCGGCTGATGGACTGCATCATCGAGCAGTATTTCGACATTATGGAATTTGTCGAAGTGGCGTTTTCGGAAGTGGAGAAGCTGATTTTCGAAGGCGACAAGAACGCGATGGAGCAGGTCTACAGCCTGCAAAAGGAACTCATCTACTTAAAGAATGACATTTTCCCGGTTCAGGACGCCCTGACGCGGATGACCAAGAGCGAATCACCACATGTGTCGACGTTTATGCGGACCTACCTGCCGGATATTTTGCACAAAACCCTGCAGGCGGTGGACGATATTACCACCTACTGGGATATGACCAAGAGCCTGTATGAGATGCAGGTGACCAAAACCAGCAATGAGATGAACAAGGTGATGATGACGCTGACGATTTTCTCGGCCATATTCATCCCGCTGACTTTTCTAACCGGGGTGTTCGGGATGAACCTGAAAGTCCTTCCGGGCAGTGAATCGCCGAATGCGTTCTATATTTTCAGCGCAGGATGTGTGATACTGGTCGGCGGTATGCTGATGTTCTTTAAAAAGAAGAAGTGGTTTTAAGATACCAAATCGATCGATGAAGCAAAGCGAACAAGCGAAGAAACGCATCAAAATAAAAACTACAGGCAGGAAAATGAAGAAGAGATGAACAGCGGAGAAATTCTGGGTCGGTGGACCCCGGCCAAATCGGAAGAACTATACAACATCAAGAACTGGAGCGGCGGATATTTTTCGGTGTCGGAGGACGGCTATATGGTGGTCAATCCCGCACCCGGAAAAGATGATAACGGGGTTAAGCTGATTGACATCATCAACGGCGTCGCCGAGCGGGGACTGGATGTTCCCGTTTTATTGCGTTTTGAGAATATTCTGGATGCGCAGATTGCGCTACTTAACAAGACGTTTGCGGAAGCGATGAAGAAGCTGGGCTATGCGGGGAAATACCGCGGCGTATACCCGGTGAAGGTCAACCAGCAGCAGCAGGTTTTAGAGGAAGTGGCCCGGTTCGGACAGAAGTACCACCATGGGTTTGAAGTGGGGAGCAAGGCCGAGCTGATTGCGGCGCTGGCCGAGATTCGGGACAGGGAAGCCTGCCTGATCTGCAACGGATATAAGGACGAGGAATTTATCAACCTGGGTCTCTTTGCCAACAAGATGGGCTTCCAGTGCTTTTTTGTCATCGAGATGCCGGGCGAGCTTGGCATCATCATCGACCGGGCCAAGAAGATGAAGGTTAAACCGAACATCGGCATCCGCATCAAGCTGTCGTCGGTGGCGGGCGGCCATTGGGCCGAATCCAGCGGAGACAGAAGCATCTTCGGCCTCAACATCACGCAGATTACCGAGGTCATCGACCAGCTGAAAGCCAACGATATGCTGGACTGCTTAAAGCTTCTGCACTATCATATCGGCTCACAGGTGCCGAACATCCACGACATTCGTGCGGCCATCTTTGAAGCTTCACGCGTTTACGCCGAATTGGTCAAAGAAGGCGCGCCCATGGGCTATATGGATATCGGCGGCGGACTGGCCGTGGATTACGACGGCTCGCATACCAATTACGGTTCCAGCCGGAACTACTCGGTGGACGAATACTGCACCGATATTGTGGAAGCCGTGATGTCCACGCTGGACGAAAACGACGTGCCGCATCCTATCATCATCACTGAATCGGGACGATGGGTAGTGGCCTACTATTCGGTGCTGATTTTTAACGTGCTGGACACCATGAAGTTTGAATCCTACGAGATACCCGAGAGCATTGAGCCGGATACCTTTGAAGCGATTGCCAACCTCTTTGAGACGAATAAGACGGTTTCGCCCAAGAACATACAGGAGTGCTATAACGACGCACTCTACTACCGCGACCAGATCCGCGCCGCCTTCAAGCACGGCCAGATCGGCCTTCGGGAGCTGTCATTGGCCGAAAAACTGTTCTGGAACACCATCAATAAAATCGCAGACACCAAGAAACGCATGAGGATTTCCCCCGGCGAGCTGGAGCTGATTGAACGCGCGGTCAACGATATCTACTACTGCAACTTCTCGCTGTTCCAGTCCATTCCGGACAGCTGGGCGATTGACCATTTGTTCCCCATCGTGCCCATCCAGAAGCTGGACGTTATGCCGCGCCGCAATGCGGTCATCGCGGACATTACCTGTGACTGCGACGGCAAGATTGACCAGTTTATCGACCTGCACGACATCCGAAGATCGCTACCCATCCACGAAATTGTGGAAGGCGAGGACTACTATGTCGGGGTCTTTCTGGTGGGAGCCTATCAGGAAACGCTGGGTGACCTGCACAACCTGTTTGGCGACACCAATGTGGTCAGTGTGAAGATAACCGAGGACGGAGACTTTGACCTGACGCGCGAGACCCACGGCGACACCGTGGCCGACGTGCTCTCCTATGTGGAGTTCAGCCCGGCCGAGCTTATCCGGCAGTTCCGCGAAGCCGCCGAGATGGCTGTGAAAGAAGGCCGGATTTCGCCCGCCGAACGGCGCGAGATTATGCAGTCCTACCAGAACGGCCTTAATGGATACACCTATTACGAGAAGTGAGGATAAGGGATTGAGCAACCAACAGGACTCCAACGAACAAAGCCTGTTTGCCTGCGACTATGCGAAAAGCGATATCGTCATTCTGGGCGCGCCCTTTGACGGCACGGTCAGCTATCGCCCGGGCACGCGTTTTGGCCCGCAGGCCATCCGGCAGGAGTTGTACGGGCTTGAAAGCTACAGCCCGTTTCTGGACCGAGACCTTTCGGACAGCCGCATCGGCGATATCGGCGACGCCGAAATGCCTTTGGGCAATACGGTCGGCGCGCTGACAGCCATCGGCGAGAAAGCCGAAGCGGCGCTGGCCGACGGCAAGCGCATCGTCTCCCTGGGCGGCGAGCATCTGGTCAGCCTGCCCGTGATTGAGGCCTATGCCAAACGCTATTCGGATTTGGTGGTTATCCAGTTGGACGCGCACGCCGATCTACGGGAAAGCTTCTGCGGCGAGAAGCTGTCACACGCGTGTGTGATGCGAAGAACCTACGACTTTT